>CAYOQG010000180.1:0-11896 GCA_964405925.1 uncultured Phycisphaeraceae bacterium
GAGCCCGACCGAGAGGTCTATCTTCGGGTCGCTGGGACGCTGCTGCCACGCTGGGTACGAATCACCAGGCCCACACCATGGCTGGCGAGTGCAAGTTGGACGAAATCCGGCGAGGCGTGTGAGCCCACGGTGTTGTGCCGCCGTCAAGCTGCAACGCTGGCCATCGCCATCTTGTGCGAGCTTGAACCACGCAGAACGGATCGCGCGTACCTTCGTGAGGTCGTACGGACCTCGCTGATCCACTGGCAGCTTGCTCTACGCGGAGACGGGCGTCCTGTCCATCGGCGATCACGGCGTGAGCCCTTGCATGGCCCCATTTTCGCGAGTGTCGTGCAGCTACTGTGCGAGAGCAGCGGATTCCAGAACGCATCGCTTCTCAGTGATATTCAGTGCCATATCGACTGGCTCATTCGCCGTCCGCCGGCTGCGCCGTGGATCGAGGCTGCCACGATCTGCGGGATGGCCGATGCTGCTGTCCTGCTTCGAGACAAGAGGTTGCTGGGTCTGGCACGCCGGCGGCTTGAGGCATTGCTACTGCGCCAAGACATAGAGGGTTGGTTTCCCGAGCTCGGAGGTGTAGACATCGAGTGTCTTTCCCTCACCGTTGACGCCCTCGCCCGCCTCGGGACTCAATACAGTTTCAATGAGGTCGATGGGCCGCTCGCTCGAGCCCTGCGATTCCTCGTCCATTTTGTCCATCCCGATGGGAGTGCTGATGGGTGCTACGGTACGCGGGGCACAAGTTTCCTGACGCCCCACGGGGTTGAGCTGCTGGCGTCAAGGCTCCCCGAGGCGGCCAACTTGGCCCATGCGTGCCGGCAACAATGTGGGCGGCTTGCGGCCAAGCAGCTCGCTGGTCTGTCGGATGATGTCGCTGCGCTATGGGGTAGTAGTGTCATGCTTGCTGCAGCCACTGCTCAAGCAAGTTTGCCGAACCGTAGCAGCTTTCCGTGCGATACAACGGGACACCATCGGTTTGTTCGCGCCGGCATCTCCATTTTTGCCACCAAAGGCTACTACGCCGTGGTCAACCAGCAAAAAGGCGGAGCCGTGCGGGTGACCTGGAGAAACGGCGCCCCCAGTTTGAACGACAGCGGTGTCACTATTGTGTCTTCTCGGTGGATTCGGACAAGCGCCTATCATGGCACATGCACAGAACAGCACGTGACCGGATCGTCGGTGACGTGCACCAACAAGCTGCGTCGGGCCGGGCTGCGGTGGAGGCCCGTTTCGCATTGGTGGCTGCGTCTGACGGCCAAAATCGGGCGTCGGTGGCGAAACAGACCAAGCGTGCGGGCACAGACACCTGACATCGCGGAGCCCCGAGACCGTCGGCCGCTGCCGCACGATTCCCACCGGCGGAAGATTGCGTTCGGCGAGGACTCGATCGAGATCCGCGACGAGATTCGCTGCCGACGGCGTTACGAGGCGGTCATCTTCCACTCTCAATGGAGCGGCCTTGACGAGCCGATACGGGGAGGGCTTGGAACAGACGACTTGGGCGATTGCCCTGCACTCGCCGAGCGGGCCCGGGACGCCTGCATCACCCGCCGTTTCGTGAAAGGGCGGTTGGTCGACCAACGAGCCGATCGTCGTCCGGCAACGGACAGATGAGTCGCCACCGCCTGGCACGGCCGGCGATTCGCAGTCGACCGACGATCGAGACACACCCCAAGATCAGATACCGCCATTGCCAAGAGTTCTTTCCGCCTCCGCAGCAGCCGCGCTCAGATCTTATAGGACCTACGAGCTTCAGGGGTCCTCGCCCGAAATGATCCTCATGCCGACGGTCCGGGCATGCCCGCGAATCGCGCATTTCACTCATCATGGGACAGGCGACCCTTCGCGTGTCCCCAGTTTCCCCCTGGCGGGTGGCTGTCTTTTTCTGCAAGAATTTCGGAACCGACTTGACAGGGCGGGGTTTGTGGTTCATTATGTAAGTATACACTTACAGCAGCTTAGGCGTTGTAGGGGCAAAGCACGCGATGGCTCGACCGAATCGGACAGATCAGCGACGCAAGGAACTGCTGCCCATCATGGCCAAGGCCTTCGCCGAGCTCGGGTACCGGCGGGCGACGACGGCTGAGCTGGCCCGACGGTGCCGGGTGCGCGAGAACATCCTCTACCGTCTCTGGTCCGACAAGAAAGCCATGTTCATCGCCTCGATCGGCTACGTCTATGAGCAGGCGGCGCAGAGCTGGCAGCGGATCCTCCGTGAGGGTGAGGGCGAGATGCCTTCGGCCGAGCGGCTCCTGAATCACGAGGCACGACACTATGGTGAGTCGGGTCTGCATCGAATCATTCATGCCGGCTTGAGTGAAACGGACGACCCTGATGTCCGTCGGGCGCTGCGGAACATGTATGAGCGCTTTCAGCGGTTCATTCACCGGCAGATCACCGACCATCGTGACGGCCGCCTAAAAAAAAGTGTCAGCCCGGACGCAGTGGTCAGTGCGTGGGCGATAGTCGGTCTGGGCAACGTGGCCAACATCAGTCGCGAGCTTGGACTGTTGACCGATCGGCAGCGCAAACGTCTGATCGCCGAAGCGGGCCGATTGTTGTTGGACGGAGAGGGCCCATAAGGGTCTTTTTGTTTCGCTCAATTGTAAGCGTATACTTACACATTTGGCAAACGGCACAGTTCAAAAGGAGAGAAATCGTGGACGACCAACACTTCGTTCGAGCGATGTTTGTGGGGGTGCTGCTGGCCCTGGCGACGTCGTTGATTACGGTGGTTCCGTTTCTGCTGAGGCTTGGTTGTGTGTAAGGAGCCAGAGTGCATTCATTTACGTGTATTGTAAGCATCTACGCACAGAATGGGTTATATGTGTTAGGAGATACGACGATGATCGAATTCCCTCTGAGCAGAGAAGTCGGGGCGTTGGGAGTCGCCATGGGGTTGCTGTGTCTCACTGGCTGCGGACCCGTAGATTCGGCGGCCAAGGAGGTGTTTTTGAGCCGCGTAGGGAACACCTCGATCACCGTATTCCCGGCGTTTGTTCGCAAAGGTCAGGAGAGGTCTTACAATGCAAAGGCCGCGGTCACAATCGGGGAGTTCTTGACAGGGAAGAGCCTGGCGGAGGTCGAGCTTTCCGATGTGGAAGTGCCGATTACCGGGTCGTGGCGACACGACCAGGCTAAAATGCTTCGGGAGAGCGCGGAGGATTTCGCCGCGTATCTGAAGGAACACCCGGTTAAGACCGAGTACGCGCTTTTGCCGGAGTACTTGCTACTTCGGTCCTCCGTCGGTGGTATCCACTGCTACGTCGTCGATGCCGAGAACCGCGTGGCGTTTGTGGTCCTGCTGAACTCACATTGGGACACCTTCCGCAAGATGAATCCCAAGACCGTCGACGACTGCACCGCTGTTCTGATCGAGACGTTGCGAGAGGAGCTTGGGCCCGAGGAGTCCGGCGGGTAGCTGCTTGGGCAGGTCGATCCGGCGGAGGCGGAGAGACCTGCCGCGACCACAATGCACAAGTTCCGGCGGATGTCGCCGGCTACACCTTTCGTACCGGGGTTGCGACTGTCTCGACGTCACGGTCGGCCAGGCTCGTCGTCCTTGAGGTACATGACGTACAGCGGACGCAACGCGCAGATCACGACGAATGCGACAAACCACCAGACACTCAGACTGATGATCTGAGGGAACAGCTTGACGAGGATCAGGACGAAGGCCATGGCCGGTTTACCCGGACTGCACAATCGTTTCAGGGGGGGTTCCAACTGCTTGCCACGATGGCTGCGCCTCACTACGTTGGCTGCTTGAGCTGGTTCATTCGAAAGGTGTAGCCGTTGGATCTGTTACGTGTGTACACGGTGCCGTTTCTGGCGCGGCGCAACTATTACTACGAGTTCAAACAGATCGTTCCCTGGAGCGTGGTCGCCGGCCTTGTGGAGGGCCAATTCGCCAGCGTTGTCGTTTCAAAGACGTTCAATGGTAGCCCGCTGGAGATCGCGATCGCTGCCTCGACACCTGTGGCCGCCATGATGTCGAGCCTCATTTGGGGGATGCTGTGCATCGGTCGCCCCAAGATTCGGTTACTGACGGTGTTCTCCACCGGTGTCGTCCTTTGCGTGGGAGCCGTCGGTGCAATACCGGCGTCTCCGCTCGGTGGGGTGTGGTTCATTGCCCAGATGGCGGCGGCGCAGGTCCTTCTTTCGGGAGCGGTTACGACTCGCTCGGCCGTGTGGAAGTCCAACTATCCACATGCCGTCCGGGGTCGGATCGCCGCCCGTTTGCAGGCAGTCAGAATCCTGCTTGGCAGTGCGACTGTGCTCTTGGCAGCCAGGGTCTGCGACCTTGATCCGACGAGCTACCGATACCTGTTCCCAGTTGCAGCGATCGCGGGGGTGGTCGCCATCGGGCTCTTGCCTCGCATTCACATCCGCGGAGAGCGCAATGAACTGCGTCGGCATCGAAGCCCCTGCGCCGATGGTGACCTTCGTGCGGATCTTGCGGAACCGTTCACCCTGACCGCTCTGTTGTCACCGGGGCACGTCTTTCGCCGGATGTACCGAGTCCTTCGGGATGACCGTCGCTTCGCCCAGTATTGCATTGCTCAACTCATGACCGGGATTGCGAACTTGATGACCATCGCGATCGTGGTGGCGATTGTGACGCAGGATCTTCAGCTCGGCGAGGGATGGGGTTTCTGGATCAGTGCCGGACTGATTGAGACGATCCCGAGACTGGTCATGCTCGGCAGCATTGGTCGTTGGGCCCACCTCTTCGATCGAGTGGGTGTCGTTCGATTCCGCGTGGTCAACGTGATTTGCTGGAACGTGTCGCTCGCTTTCGGATTGGCTGCCACACTTGTGACTCTTTCCTCGGACCGCTTCGGTGGTTCGTTCTTGCCGTTGGCTGTCGCTCTGTTTGTGCTTCGTGCTGTCTTCTATGGCCTTGGACGGGGAGGTGGTGCACTGGCGTGGTATCTCGGTCATCTGCACTTTGCAAGAGGCGAGGAAGCTGAGCTTTATATGGGCATCCATGTGTCGCTGACGGGTCTGCGAGGGCTGATTGCGCCGCTTGTGGGGATGTGGTTGTATCAGATCATAGGCTGGTCTGTCTGGTTGATTGCGTTGGCGTTCTCGTTGACCAGCTTGTGGATGTTTTCATGGATGGCCCGGCGCGAGAAACGCGAGGGCCCGCCGACATGACCACAGCCCGCCAGTCGGGCCATACGGTGCATAACCTCGGTCGGCGCAAGGTGTGGCGACGCCTCCTTACCGGCTCTCAACCAGAATGCCCGACCGCACGCCGCAACCTTCCCGCCCCTGGCTCCTCCGCACCAGAAAGAGCCACGCGGGCTATACGAGTCCGCGGCCAGGCGCTGGTTCGCACGTACCGCACCGTTCCCTTGGCGGATAGACTAAACGGTGCGGTGTGGTGCGATGCGATGGCAGGATTGGCGTGGGTCCTGCCGTGACGGTCAGGATTCTCGAGGGAGGTAGATGGGAAACGATCAAGGTGGTGCCGAGCGGTCAGACCTGCAGCAGAACATTGCGACAAACTCCCTGCTCAGTCGTTTATGGGTCCGTTGGCTGGCCAGTCGGCGTCTGCCGATCGTGGTCACCGTCCTTGCGATGGTGTTGGCTTTGCCGTCACTTCGCGTGGGGCGGCAAGTGGATGACCTATTGCACCAGCTCAAGATGGTGGGCAGCTCCCGGTACCCAGACATCCCAGCTCCATCGTTCGATCTATTCATGTTTCTGGACGGGGACCCAGAGCGCACGATGAGGCTCGTGGATGCGGGTGACGCGCCGTGGTGGACGGTTCCCGAGCTCAAGGCTGCGTTCTGGCGGCCGGTCACCGTGCTGACACATTGGCTGGATTACCGGTTGTGGCCCGATTCGCCGGTTCTGATGCACGCACATAGCATTCTGTGGTTTGGTGCAGGCGTTTTCGTTGTGGCCCTGTTCTACCGCCGCATGATGGGGGGAACGTGGGTCGCGGGGTTGGCGGCGTTGCTCTTCGCCATCGACGATGCCCATGGTATGCCGGTGGGGTTTATTGCCAATCGCAACACGCTGATTGCGGTCGTGTTTGGGATATTGGCACTGCTATCACACGATCGATGGCGACGTGACGGCTGGCGGTACGGGGCGTTGTCAGGTCCAGTCTTTCTTGCGTTAAGCCTGTTGGCCAAAGAGGCAGGTGTGGCGATTGCGGCTTACCTCTTCGCGTACGCGGTCTTCCTTGATCGGGCACCTTGGCGGCGGTCTCTCTTCGCTTTGTGGCCTTATGCCGTGGTCGTTGTGCTTTGGCGGGTTGTATGGAGTTATCTGGGCTACGGCCTGTGGGGACTGGGCCCGTATGTCGATCCGCTGGCTGAACCGTTGCGCTATTTGAGTGCTTTCGTGCTTCGAGCCCCCATTCTCCTGTTGGGACAGTGGGCCCTGCCACCCTCTGACATCACGCTCCTGCTCGACTCCAACGGGCGATGGGTGCTGTGGGTCATCGCGGTGGTGTTCCTGGCCGTCCTGACCGCGATTATGGTTCCATTGTTTCGCCAGGACAGGCTCGCGCGGTTTTGGGCGATGGGGATGCTGCTATCCATTTTCCCACCCTGCACAACGTTCATCTCTGACCGTACGCTTTTCTTCGTCGGGTTGGGGGCGACGGGCCTGCTCGCCCGGTTCTTTGGTCTTGTGTACGGTCAGGTCGCCGACCGGCCGGTTCACGTCGCCTGGCGCATCCCAGCCAAGGTGCTTGTTGGACTCTTCGTGTTCGCCCATGGCATCGTCGCCCCGATCGTGTTTTCGCTTCGGGCGTCTGCTCCAGTCGGCCCGAAGAGGTTTCTTGATCAGTGCCTTGTTTCGGCACCATTGGATGACTCGGTTGAGCAGCAGGACGTCGTGATCGTCAACCCGCCTGTGGTGATGTACGCTATGTACATGTCGATCATACGGGAGCTTAACGGGCTGCCCATCCCCCGTCGCACGAGGATACTGGCGCCGGGTTTCACGGGGGTTACATTCCATCGCCCGGACGAGCGGACGCTGGTAGTCCGACCCCACGGTGGTTTCCTCGAATGGGAGGCCGATCAGCTCATGCGCGGCCTACACTTGCCCTTGGAACTCGGCGAACACATCAAGCTAACGGGGTTGACGATCGAGATCACCGCGTTGACCGCCGATCGCCGCCCGGCCGAGGCCGCGTTCACCTTCGACGTACCTCTGGAGAACCCATCCCTCCGTTGGCTCCAGTGGAAGGATGGCCAGTTCGTACCCTTTGTACCACCTGCGGTCGGGGCAACCATCGAATTACCGCCGGCAATCCCGAGTTTTTGGAAACAATGACGGTGTGGGCCGCTGTGTTTGACCGGTAACCGCGTCCGGTCAAGCTCTTCAGGAACCAACGATTCTGCGAAACTTCTAGCCGAGCTGCGAGTCTAATCCTGCGGATAAGATGGACGCAAGTCGATGCCTTCGTGGGGAGGGATTTGGGCCGAGCAGATGGAGTCTATCATCATGACGCTTCGAGTCGTTCGCATTTGGATCGGATTGTTGGCGTTTCTGACGGTTTTGAGTGGTACGGCGGGTGCACAGACGATCATCATCGACCCGCGTCCCGTACCACCGAGCCCCCCGAATGTTCCCCCACCGCCTCCGCCGCGTCCACCACGTCCGCCGTGGCCACCGCGTCCCAGGCCTCGCCCGCGACCGCTACGGGACATACCCCTCGAGCTTCGCAAACACGTGGTTGAGGCTTCGATTGTCGACGGCGTCGCGGTGACCAACATCGATCAAGTGTTCTTCAATCAGCACGATCGCGTGGTTGAGGGAACGTACATCTTCCCGCTCGAAGATGACATAGCTCTGAGCAAGTTCAGCATGTACGTCAACGGTGTCGAGATCGAGGGTAAGCTGCTTGGTGTCGAGGAAGCCCGGCGCGAGTATGAACGGATCGTAGCCACGATGCGAGACCCAGCCCTTCTCGAATACATGGGCACGCGGATGTTTCGGGCCCGGATTTTCCCGATCAACCCCCAAGCGGAGGTTCGCATCAAGCTCTCTTACACGCAAATGCTCGATAACGACGACGGCCTCGTGCGCTACCGTTACCCGCTTGGGACTGAGAAGCATCTGGCGTCGCCGGTTGGATTGGTCAGTGTCCTGGCAACCGTTCAGAGCGCAGTCCCGATCAAGAGCGTCTTCAGCCCGTCGCACAAGATCGCCGTGAACCGGCCAACCGACTA
Source organism: uncultured Phycisphaeraceae bacterium (assembly GCA_964405925.1). Lineage (GTDB taxonomy): Bacteria > Planctomycetota > Phycisphaerae > UBA1845 > UBA1845. The sequence continues at coordinate 8,202 of CAYOQG010000180.1, forward strand.
CAAAGCCACTGCCAGTTTCGAGGCACAGAATGTCTACCTCGAGAAGGACTTCGAGCTCTTCTACACCCTCAGTGAGAAGGAGTTCGGCCTAACGGTGTTGACCTATCGAGAAGCTGGCCAGGAGGGTTTTTTCCTGGTGCGGATCGCTCCACCGGCTCAGACAGCGGTCGGCGACGTCCTTCCCAAAGACATCAGCTTCGTCATCGACACGTCCGGCAGCATGGCCGGTGAGAAGATGGAGCAAGCGCGTAAAGCCCTGGAGTTTTGCCTCTCGAGTCTTAACAAAGACGATCGGTTCAACGTCATCCCCTTCTCACACGAGGCTACGAAGTTCCGAGAGACGCTGGTCCCGGCAACAGGCGAGAACATCACCGCCGCTCGCAAGTTCGCGGATGAGTTACATGCCATCGGTGGTACGAACATCAACGATGCCCTGTTGGCCGCGTTGGACTCTGCACTACATGCAGAAACACCCCGGCCCTACCTGATTGTGTTCTTGACCGACGGCCAGCCAACGATCGGCGTGACAGGCACCGATGAGATCCTCAAGAACATCTCGCGAAGGAACGACGGTCGAATTCGCCTCTATGTCTTCGGAGTCGGGTACGACGTGAATACGCAGCTCCTCGATCTGCTTGCGGAGCAAAACCGCGGTACCCGAGACTATGTAGAACCCGGCGAGGACCTCGAGCTGAGGCTATCGAGCTTCTATCGAAAGGTGTCCCAACCCGTTTTGAGTGACCTCCTGTTGTCATTTGGCGATCTCAATGTACACGACGTATATCCGCCCAAGCTGACCGATCTGTTTGCGGGGAGCGAGCTTGTGGTCGTGGGCCGCTACAGAGACGTCGGGCACAAGGCGATCGAACTGACGGGCACGCGGCGCGGTAAGCGTGAGCGGTTCGTGTACGAAGCCACTTTCCCGAGCGAGGCTCGCACGCACGAGTTCTTGCCGCGACTTTGGGCAACGCGGAAGGTCGGCTACCTTCTCGATGAGATACGTCTCCACGGCGATAACAAGGAGCTGAAAGACACGGTTGTCCAGCTCGCCACGGAGTACGGCATTGTCACCCCGTACACGGCCTACCTGGTGACCGAACCAAACAGCATCGCTTCGCGGCTGGGTGGTCGCGGTGGGGTTGCCCGGGAGGCGCTGAGCGGTCTCGGTCTTGCAGACGCACTCCGATTTGCGGCGGACCCGGGTGCCGCTCCCGGCGACGGGTCGATTGCCGGGGCTGCCCCCCAGCGTCAGGCGATCCAGGCCCTAGTCAAGGCGTCAAGGGACGCGGATGTTATGAGAAGCGCCAAGGATCTGCCGCTTGCTTCCCACGACTTCGGGCAGGGGGAGACGGGGGAGAAGTCCCTCGGTCAGCCCGGCGCGGTCGTCGAACGTGTGGGTTCGCGAACCTTCTATTGGGTTGGCGAGCGTTGGATCGATGGGGAGTATGACGAGAAGGACGACACGACAAAAGTCGAACTCTACTCCGACGATTACTTCGACCTGATCCACAAGCATCCGGAACTGGCGAAGTGCTTCGCGCTCGGCGAACGTGTCATCGTCGTGCTCGACGGCAAGGCGTACGAGACCGCTCCACCAACGGAGGACTGACGAGCGGCAGGTCGTCCCTTGCCCAGGGGCCGAGGGACTGCACACGCATCATACGATAGCGTCGAGCGGATGCGGCACTGAATCCCAACGACGGACTCGCGACCAGTGGCCAGCGAGCCGCCGGCTGTCGGCTCGCGCGAAGCGGTGGACTTGCTGACTGGAAGCCCGCGTTTCACTCGCCACTTGGGCGAATCCGGGCTTGGACCCCCGTTACAACGGGCTTGGTTGACATCTGAGACGATCGAGGTAGATTTCGCGCATTGTGTAGCCGGGCACCGGGGGCCGAATTCCGTGCGGGAGGCCCGTGGCCCAACGGCCAAAAGAATACGAAAGGAATCAGGGCTCATAGCTCAGCTGGCAGAGCGCGTCGCTGATAACGACGAGGTCACAGGTTCGAATCCTGTTGGGCCCATTTGACATAACTGCCTCGAACGCCGATCTAGGCGCCCCCCCTTTCGCAGGCCCGTGCGGCCTGGAGAACCCCACAGAGACGACATTCCATTGTTCTGGAAGCTCGCGCGATGCAAGCCCACCAACCATGTGCACCTTCGGACCGTGAGCACAGAGAATCCATGCAGTTTACTTTCGCACTCATTGGGCGGGGTTGATGTATTTCCGTCAAACTGAGACCGCCGCTGCCTTCGCATAGGACACACTTTGGGTCTCCGACTGGCGGTGTGACATATGTGGATGCGGCCGGAGCGTCGACTGCAACGGCAACGGCATCCCCGACGAGTGCGATTTGCGCGGTGACTTGAACGAAGACGGGTGCGTTGCGATCGACGACCACGCCGCCTTCATCGAAACACTCCAAGGGCCAAATGCTATCATCAGATGCTCGATGGCTGACCTTTACCGTGACGGGCGTGTCGACCTGCGCAATTACGCTGTATTCCAGATCGCGTTTGCCGAATGACTTGGCATTCTCGTCGGTGGTCCCCCCGAGCGGGCACCCGGCATAACAACGCGACAGTTAATTGGGGAAGCTTGGTTGGTGACGCACGCGACCTCTCGCGCTACCCGTTGCCTCGGACCTGCGTCGTTTGCCGGAGACCACCAAGGACCCTATACTGCGTGCCGGGCTCGGGCTGCAGATTGACGACCCCACGGGTCCGTCGTCCCGGAAGCGACTTGCGGGAGCCTGTTCGCGAGTGCGGCAGCTCGAACGATGGTAAGGATCGCCGGGATGCCTACAGGAAGTCTGGTCGCAAGCTATCTCGCACAAGTCGATCTGACTGAGGGCATACGGTCCTTTTTCGAACGTGTCGCGGAGCGGCCCTGGGTCGCCCTTGTCGAATTGCTGCTTATTGGAAGCGTCGTCTATGCCATCCTCCGGTTTCTGCGAGGGACGCGCGGGGCTCGGCTTGTCCGAGCGGTGTTGATCATCCTGGGTGTCAGTTTCGCCATCGTATGGCTTGTGGCGGAACGCTTCGCCCTCGAACGTATTAACGTCCTCTACCCCTACTTTATCCTCGGCGTCTTCTTGATTTCGCTTGTCGCCTTCCAGACCGAGCTTCGCAGGATCCTGCTCCGGTTGGGACAGGGGGGATGGTTGCAGCGCTGGCTTAGGAGTGCAGATGTCGCCATCGACCCGATCGTCACCGCGGTCGGGCGTTTGTCAAAAAAGAGAGTCGGTGCCCTGATCGCTATTGAAAGGAGCACAGAGCTCGGAGCCGTCACCGAGACCGGTGTTCGCCTTGACGCGGTTGTCTCGACAGAGCTGCTGGAGACGATCTTCTGGCCCGGAACCGTCCTTCACGACCTCGGGGTGATCATCAGTCAGGGTCGGATCGTAGCAGCCGGGTGTCAGTTTCCGTTGGTTGAATCTGGTGATGTAGATCGCTCGCTGGGAAGCCGCCACCGCGCAGCTTTGGGCATGAGTCACGAGGCGGACGCTGTCGTCATTGTGGTCAGTGAGGAAACCGGGACGATCTCTGTCGCCGTGCAGGGAAGGCTGCGGCGTGCTCTGTCGGTGGAGATGCTTCGATCGGTGCTACGAGAAGAGTTCACGCCACACTCACCAGTGACGGCGTCGCTAAAAGAGAACGCGGGGGCACTCGCCTCGACGCAGAAAGCGGCCACAGAT
>CAYOQG010000181.1:0-11804 GCA_964405925.1 uncultured Phycisphaeraceae bacterium
GTCCAGTTCCAATGTCTGCCAGAGCAGCAAACCCAGGTAGACATCCCCGAAGTCGCGCGTCCGTTCAACACGAGCACGGCGAACGAGCACTTCCATCTCCTCCGGTACCGGATCGGAAGGGCCAATGTCGTCGAAGAGGTTGAGTAGAGCGGGATGCGGGCGCTTTGTGATTCGCCCCACCCGGGCCCACCCGGCCTTTTCACCCGGTTCCAATTCACCGTGATAGGAAACGACCTGGTGTCGCGGTCCGCGGGCCATCCGGACAGACTTGACCAATGCCCAGTACGTATGGCCCTTCCCGTTCTTCCGAATCGAAATCCGTTTCAAGAACACTTGCGACCTCCTGTCACCATCAAGATCGCAAGTGAACTCGTACCATTCAAGGGGGAAGGTTTTGACTACACGACCTTTGGACGCACGAAGCGTTCCTGGCTGCTCCGCATCAAAGATTCAGCCTCGAAAAAAACCCGAAGATTTTCCAAAACTGGCCAACTTGGGTTAACTCACGCCCACTCGACTGTGGTGACTCCAGCGCCTGCGTCTGAAGATGCGGACCACTCAGTCGACGATGAGAGTCCGGCACCCGGTGCTCCTTAAGATACAGGCCACATAAGACAGAGCCCCGGCCGCTGCGAGGCAACACCATCTACCCGTCTCGGCTTTCAAAGATCGTCGACAGGCCGCCTAGAATGGAGCCTTCACCTTTACCCTTGGGACCGACATTGGCCAGAATCCGGCCGGCCAAGCGCGTAAACGGCAGCGACTGCACCCACACCGTTCCAGGGCCCCGCAGCGTGGCCAGGAACAGTCCTTCCCCGCCGAAGACCGCGTTCTTGATTCCGCCTGTCATCTGGATGTCATAGTCGATCGACGGTTGAAAGGCGACCAGGCACCCCGTGTCAAGCCGCAGCGTCTGCGCGGGCTGAAGATCGCATCGGTGGATGGTGCCACCCGCGTGTACGAAAGCCATGCCGTCACCGGTCAACCGCTGAAGGATGAACCCCTCGCCACCAAAGAGTCCGGCAAGAATCTTCTTTTGAAACGCGATTCCAATGTGCACACCTCGGGCAGCGCACAGGAATGCATCCTTTTGGCAAATGAGCTCCCCACCTAGCTCGTCCAGGTGCATCGGGACGATCTTTCCGGGATAGGGTGCGGCAAACGCGACACGCTCACGGTGCCGGCTGACCGCACCAAAAGTCGTGAGAAACAGCGATTCCCCGGTGACCATACGCTTTCCGGCGTCGAAGAGTTTGCCAAGGAAACCCTGCTCCTTGCTCGGGTCGCCGAAAACGGTTTGCATCTGTATCCCGTCGGTCATGTACATCATCGAGCCGGCCTCAGCCACCACGACTTCGTCGGGATCAAGGGTGATCTCGACAAACTGCATGTCATCCCCGAAGACCTCGTAGTCGATCTCGTCAGCACGGCGTGCCTTGGGAACGCGTGGTGGGACGTCGCGCAGCCCTGGTCCGGTGGCCAAAAGGGCGACATGCTTCGCCTCTGTCCACTCGGGGACACCCGGCCCCCACACAAGCGCGTTCGGTCCGCCGGCCTCAGGCAGAGCCCGCAACAGCTCCTCACGCGAGATCGGTCCGATCGTCTGCCCATCTTTGACGTAGTACCAACCAGCCTCGGCAGTCATGATCTTTGCTCCCTTCAGTCCAATCGATGCTAGGACGCTTACGTGCTCAGCAGGTCGGCATCCCGGCAGCGCCAGGCGGGACCTGCAGACTGCGACAACATCAAGAGACAACGATTCCAGACGCAATCCGTTGTGCGTGCGGGAGTATAGCAGGGATGATCGGCTCGCCCAAGCGCTGTGTATTCCCATCTTGGACGAAGACTGGGCCTGCCAGGGTAAATGCGCCTGATCAACAGATGGTCCGTGATGGCATGCTCACAAGGCTGGGCGAGGACTCAAAAGCGGGCAGAAGCCCGCATGACGTTGGGCGGGCGGCGGGCCGGGCGAAAACGGTTCCCGCACTCCGGGCAACGGCCGCTGCGGTTCCCATACAAGTTGTATCCGCACACCAGGCAGCACCCTCGCCATTGGCGCCAGAATTGGCGGGCGGGTCCGAACGCCATGGCGATGACACCCGCTGCCCCGAGCAGCAGGGTAGGAAGCCAAAGGGGGAAAACAAGCCAGGTTACCCGGTATGAACCGCGCTTGGTTGAGCTCAAGACAAATCCTCTGCGCATTTCCCGGGCGTTGTAGTCGAGCTTGGCCTTGAACTCGCTGCGGCCAGCGACCTTTGTCGGCAGGCTTAGCAGTCGCAGGCCACACTTGCCGTCCTTGAGATAGACTCGCAACGATTTGTAGAGTGTCACATCGAAGCGGTACTGCCGTGCAGCGGTATGACTCCGGTGCCAAAGCGCTGCACTTAAAGGTAGTGTGATAAGTACCAGGATGGCCACAGCTTTCGTGAGCATTGTTGATGACTCAACCTTGGCTACTTACGTTTTCGCCCTCGCAGATCCGGCGAGTGCAACGCCATACGCGCGATACCAGCCACACTCGAATGACACCTCGCTGCCTCTGGTCAACGCGTGTATCCTAACGGATCAGGCCTCGGCCACGAAGTGTATTTTTGCGTCAGCTCAAGGCCGCAAATTCTTGCGAAGCGCTGGTCTGATAAGCTCGGCTTCGTGAGCCTGGATCCATCCGGATTTCCCGTCTGCGAGCTCGACCCGCCACCAGTCACCTCGCCGTTCACGAAGTGTGAATTCCACACCCGGTTGCAGCGGCTCCTCGAATTGACGCTGATATTCGGTCCCCGGCCCCTTGTAGACCATTACGTCCATGGCAACGACGACGCCCTCCGGTGCGTTGCGGTCGGCCCAATGGGTCGCCGCCACGGAGGTGGCCGCACAGCTGGCAAGGATCGCGCAGACGGTCGCCGACCACGTAACCGCTCTGCGCGGTACAAAATTCCGGGTGATTAACAGAATCCAGATCAGGACATAGAACGTCAACGCCGCCTCAGCACGGGCAAAGACCGACGTCTGATAGTGCCAGAAAAAGACACTTCGGAAAAACAGACTTCGCCGCGTCGAGTGGATGGTCGTCAGGCACTGCGATCGGGCCTCTTGAAGGTTGCTGGCCAAATGCTCGTCGCGAGGGATCAACCGTTGGGCCCGGCGATAGTGGAGGATGGCCCGCCCCACGTCACCCGCCTGGAGATAACAGTTGCCCAGGTTGTATTCGAGGCCACCGTTGACGACACCGGATGCCACGATGCTGTGGAATCGCTGAGCCGCTAAGCGGAAGAGCTGTCGTGCCCGGTTTGGCTGATCGTTCTGGACGCGTTGGGCCTCGTCGAAGTTGTCAAGCGCTTGCCTCAGCTCCGCTTCGAGCTCGAACGATGGGGGAGCAGCTTGCACCGCTGCGGCAAGGATGAGACCGGAGACTGTGCCAAGGCACATGGTACGGCTGACGTGCAGTAAAGGTCGTCGGATAAAGGTGCCGGATCGCTGCAGGCGCAAGTTCGCCGTCCAGGAGGACACTCGCCCTCCGTAAGATGCCGCATACGAGAATGGGCTCTGCTGTGATTGTTCGGAAGCTGCCCCCATTACCGTGAGATCCTCTCGATGTGCTCGATCCATCGGCGGACCTCATCTGCGGCTGCTGAAGCAGAGCGTTCCCCGTTGGTCCCGCCAGCGTAGCGAACTGCGTCGCAGGTCTCCAGGAAATTGGTGACTTCGACAACGGTCGATTCACTTATGTTTCTGGCTGCCAGTAGGGATCGGACTTCACCCGAGGTAAGACCGTCCGCCGGATGGTTGAATCGGTCCGAAATGTACCCGGCAAGTGCCTCGGCCAGTTCGTGCCACTGTTCCGCAGGATTACCGTTTCTAAGAGCCCGGTTGATACGCGTATGGGCCAACTTGCGGGCCCGGCGACGTCGTGCGAAACGCACATCTGTCTTCAAACGCGTTCGGTGTTTGGTAACCACCGTGATGATTAGCCAGGTTAGCGGTGAGACGACGAGGGTCACGATCCACGGCAAGGTCAATGAAAAAGCCTGGTTCGCCAACACGTCATCTGCGTCGACGAAGTTTGGTGAGATCCCTCCTCTCAACAGCGTGAGTGTACTGCCTTCGCGTGCGGTCTCTGGCCCGTTAAGGAGTGTTATGGTTGTCGGCGATGCAGAGGGTGGGTCAACCGTCAGACTGATCGCGTTGCTTGTAAGGGTCACGTATTTTTCGCGGCGTGGATCGAAGAAGGACCACGAGATGGGCGGGATTGTTTGCTCCCCGACCTGTTTGGGGAAGATGGCTCGACGAAAGACCTTGGCGCCGTTCTCCAAGTCACCGACCAACTCGTCCTTCGAGTAGTCAAACCGACTGGCGAGCTCGGGTTGTCGGGTCAGGTCAGGCCCAGCCACCCCTTGCAGGGGGGCGGCTTCCCCTTGTAGGGGGACGGCTGCCCCCTCCGGCGGTACTGCTTGGATCGAGAGGGTCAGGGTCACTGGCTGGCCCTGCTCGAGATGCAGCGGCTTGGCACTAATGTCCATCACGAATTGGCCGATCGAGCCGGTGAAATCGGCCGGTCTGCCTTCATCGGGTGGTGCCTTGACGTTAACGACAATGGCTTCCGTGCGAGCGGTCTCCTTTCGAGTCTGTGAGATTTCGTATCGGTTGAAGAAGCCGAGTCGGATGGCCGTCGGGTAGTTCGCCTTCAAGAACACCGGACCCACCCATGTTTCCCCCACTTCATCGGCACGGACCGTCTTGGTCACTGTGAAGATCTGGTATTGATGCCGCTGGCCCTCGGCGTCTGTCAGCCAGCGCTCGCTGATGCGAGCCCGCCCGTCACCGAAAATGGAGAGCGCGGACGCCCGCGTATCCAACACCGAGCGCAGCATGTCGATGTCGTACATACGTCCATTGATCACGACCTTGCGGATGCCGAAAGTCAACGTCGCGTTGAAGCTCTCGGTCACGTACAGTGATGTGGGTGTAACCTCGAGTTCTGCGAAGATGTTCTGATCACCGTGCGGCAGAGCTGCTGACTCGGCGTCATGTACCGTTATTTGCCGGGGCTGTGTTTGATAAGTCTGCCCGTCGGCTTCCACGGTGACTGGTCCAAGCGTATAAGTTCCCGCCTTTCGAGCGGTCAGGCGGAGCGAATAGGTGTAGGTGACGCGATCCGTGCGGCGGCCGTTGATGATCTGGGTGAACGAACTTGAGAAGGGAGTGGCGTTAAGCAGCTTGAGATCAAGACCATCGGGCACAGCAACTTGTGGTGTTTCGGGCGTGCCCGTGTTCGTGCAGACGAGCTGCACGTCGATGGCCTCTGCCAGCTCGAGCGTTTGCGTCTCGAGCTGGAGCTCCACAGTGGGCTGCTGGCCGCGTGCGACGTCGGCGACAAGCAAGGTGCCAAAGATGAGTATGGTCAAAAAATAGCGTGTCACCTACCAGTCCTTGTCGACAGGCGATACGGGAATTCTCTGTACTTGCTGGGGCCGTATCTTGTTGCGTTGACGTTGAGCCTGCATCATCTCGCGCAGCTTACGTTCAGCCTGCTCACGCGACGCCTGCTCCTGCTGCTGGGCCTCGCTGGCCTGCTGCTGCTGTTCCTGCTGCTCTTGTTGTGGCTGAGGCGATTCCTGCTGTCGCTGTTGCTGCTCTTGTTGCTGTTGGTTTGGCGTTGGAGTTTGCGAGTCTTGTTGTTGCTCCTGTTCATTCTGCTGTTGCCGTTGATCCTTTTCGGAGTCCTCGTTTTCTTTCTCCTGGGAGTTGTCGCACTCACCATCGTTTTTCTGTTGTTGCTGCTCCTGCAACTGACGCTTCAGTTCCCGCCACATCAAAGCTGCCTTACGGTTGGCATCGCGGGCTGCTTGGTGATCCGGCCGCCTGGTCAGCACCTCGTGATACCGCTTCATCGCGTTTTCCAGAAGGCTCAGGGCGAGCTGAGGGTCCTGCGCAACGCTGTCCAGTGCCTCGACATGGTCGCAGGTTCCCAAACCATAAAGCGCGTCGTGGGCCAGAGCATCGTTGCCTGACGCAGACACTTTCCTAAAAGCCTGACGAGCTTCGTCGAGCTCTCTACGGTCAAAATGAGCGAGGCCCCGGACGAAGTCGATCTCCCGAGCCTCCGGTCTCAGCTTCCCGGCGTAGTCGTACGCCTGGAGGGCGATTTGGGGTTTGCCGTTGGTTAAAAGACGATTGCCCTCCCGCACCGCCCGGCGGGCGTTAAGATCGAACAGGTCTGGAAGCTCCTTCGGCGGACTCGCGGAGTCCGCTTGATTCTCGTCACCCTGTGCAGGCATGATGCCCAACGTGATCACCGTCAAGACAATGACAACCCCCTGCAGGGGGGTGGCTGTCCACGGTCTCATCCTGTCACCTCCAGTTGCCATACTCGCCTCGGGGCGTCGCTGGTGCCCGTCCGTCGCTCACCAATCATCGTCTCAAGTCCCAACAGGATCAACGCTGCAACAAGGAACCATTGGTAGCGCGGTTTGTGCCGCATCCGTTCCTCGGTTGTCAGCTCGGTCTTGCGCAACTGGGCCATACCGTTGACCAACCCGGGGAATTGATCGATCGGGGCGTACTGTCCACCACCAGCCTCGGCAATCTGCTGCAGGCCGGCGACGTCGAGTTTGGAAAACACGATCTGACCGTCGTAAAGCAACGCCTTGCGCTGACCGCCTTCGCGAATCGGCACCCGCGCCCCCACCGTTTGAGCTGGATCACCCACCGCCACAGTGAAAGTGCGTATGCCGTGTTCCTCGAGAGCCTGCTTGGCCGCCTCAATCGGATCGCCTTCATGGTCCTCACCGTCGGTCAGCAGCAGAATGATCTTCGTGGCTTCCTCGGGCGACTTGCTAAAAAGATCGGTCGCCGCTTGGATGGACTTGGCAATCGCCGTCCCACCGCGCGGGGCTGCACCGACCTGAAGGCTCTCGAGCTTCGTGGAAAACGCCACGTGATCGGTCGTTAGCGGCAGGCGAAGTGAAGTCGATCCGGCAAAGGCCAAAAGGGCCAGCCTGTTGGCACGTTGAAACACGGCCCGGTCGATCAGTTGTTGCTGGATGTCACGTTTTGCCCGCTCCAATCGATTCGGCTCGACATCCTCAGCCAACATGGATCGCGACGCGTCGAGGGCAACCACAATGTCCACGCCAAACACTCTCTGCTTCTCAAGGTAGATTCCCCAGCGAGGTCCTATGATCGCCGCGACGACCATCAGGATGGCCACAACAAGGATCGCAGACCGAAAAGCTTGACGCGATGGACTTGTTCGGCTGGCAAGAAGCGGTGCAAGTTCGGCTGACGCAAAGCGGGTCAGTGCCTGTCGACGGCGCATCACACCATACAGCACGATCAATGCAGCCATCGGACCGACGCCGACCACCCACCAGAGTTGAGGATTGTCGAACAGAAGGGTCTCGGCGCTCGTCGACGCAACCAGCACAAATCCCAGCGCGATCAGGATAAAGGGAGCGATCAGCACCCAGACCAGCCAAACGGACAGTGGATAGAGGTTCCGACGACTCACGGGATTCTCCGGAATCGTGTGTTCACGAGACAGAGCTCAAGCACGAGCATCATCAGCCCCACGATCGCCGCCACGTTCGCCGCACGAATGTCGTCTTGGAATGTACGTTCACCAGTTCGTCGCCGTTCGAGCTGGTCGATCTCTTCGTACACCTGGACGAGCGAATCGGTATCCGTGGCCCGAAAGTACTTTCCGCCAGTGATTCGGGCAATCTCCTTAAGCAGCGGCTCGTCGACTTGGAACCGTGGCTGGGCGAATAGACCAAATAGCCCGCCGCGGGCGGAGCGCGGTTCGGCTGAGCCAATCGCCCCGATCGTATAGACCTTCACCCCCAACGTGGCCGCCATCTTGGCCACCTCCAGCGGATCGGGCGGTTCGAGGCCGGGAAACTCTGCGGGGTTGTCGGCACCGTCGGTGAGAAGGATCATCACCCGGCTCTTGGCTGCCTCAGCCCCCGGTACACCGGCGACGGCTTGCTCACCCGCACGGCGCAGATCGTCAATTCCGAGGGCGATGGCGTCACCCAGGGCCGTATGGTTGGCTTCCATATCCTCACGCACTTGTCGGCCGTCGATCCAGCCGGGTATCTCTGTCTCGCTCAGGAGATCGCACAGACTTCCATGATCGAGCGTCAGCGGGCAGCGAGTGTCGGCGTAGGTGGCGAAGGTGGTCATGCCAATCAAGTCGTTTTCCCGTCCTCGCAGCTGGCCGTGACCCAGCACGAAATCTTTAAAAACCGCTTTGACGGCGTCGAGGCGGCGGGCGCGTTGGCCGTTGACGACGAAATCATCCGCCGACATGCTCCCCGAGACGTCGAGCACCATTTGGATCGCGATGCCTTCGCGCGTGTCGTGGTATGCACCACTTGACTGCGGTCGCGCAAGCGCCAACAACAGGGCAGCGATCGCCAACGTCCGTAGTAGGGGGATAATGCCGCGAGCCTTTGTCTTCCAGGTCGAACGCAGTGATCGCAGGGCGGCAACCGAGCTAAACCGAACCGTCGGACGCCGCGTTGACCAGCGGAAGCGAATCCACACCAGCGGAATGAGTGCCAGAAAGACGACGCAAAGCCAGCCGAATAGCGGCCCGGGGTTGAAACGCTCGCCAAGCCAATCCATCATGCCGCTCTATCCTGTGTTTCGACCCGGTCCGCTGTCCGCGCGACGGTCGGTGCAACATCTTCGCGGGTCCTCTCGACGAAGTCCCGCGCTGCCCGCAGCAGAGTGTCGGATTCGCCGGGATCGGGCTGGTGCCGTGCGTACTTGACCAAGTCGCACGCATTCAGAAAACGGTCGAGCTCGAAGGTCGTGGTTGCGCCAAACCGGGTGTCTTGAACCGCGGTCGTCAGGAACTCTTCCGTAGTCATCTCCGGGGCGCGTACGGTGAATCGTCGTTCGATATAACCGCGCACGATGTCGCTGATGCGATAGTAGAACTCCTGAACTCGCCCCTTGCCAAGTAGAGCCTCTGCGAACAAGGCCGCGAACTGCTGCTCCGCCCAAATATGCGCGGGTATGTGAACGATTGCTTCGGCCCGCCGGCGCCGCAGCTTCATCGCAAGCCAAATGGCAAAGACCAAAAGGACGATACCGACAAGTGGCCCCAGCCAGATCCATACACCCCACTCCCGAGGTAGCTCGACCGGATCGAGCCTGGTGATTTGCCGGAGATCTGCCTCGGTCACCTGTCCCGTTGCGGGCTCGCGAACGGAAATGAGCACAGGTTGGGTGGCCACGGTCTGCTCTTCGACGCCCCCCGTGCTGCCCCTCGTCTCATCTTCTGCGTCCGGAGGTCGGGTATCCACGAAGGAGACTTCAGCCGGTGGGAGCTCGCATTCGCCCGCCAGAAAGAACTCGATCTCAAACTCGTTTCGCCAGCGGAGTCTGCCATCTTCAGTGGGCACCGCTTGCTCGCCGCTAGAGCTCACGATGCCGTACTCGAACTGGCGGTCGCCCTGCGACAGCGCTTGTCCGTAGTCTTCCTCGTGGATGGTTACGCCTCGCTGGGCTAAGACCTCAACTGCGACGTAAGCGTGTTGCGATATATCAGGCGCTGCGGGAGTCACAGAGAGGGTGAGGGTGACCGGCCCCTTCGTCTCTTGTCGTGTCATGCCTTCGTCGCCCGCTTGGCGCTGTTCAGTTTTCTGCTCGCATCCGCCGGCGCATACGATCATTATGGTGAACACGGCGAGTCCACGTATCCATGTGGGCCATACCCTGCCCCGCTCCCGGTCCTTACATATCGGACAACCCCGCGCCAACCGCGTCGGGTAACATCCGTTGGCTTGCACTGCGGCGGCGCGGTTGGCACGGGGAACAAGAGCGGGTCTCCGCCACGCGGTTGCCAAGAGTGCTCTAGCGGTGGTCGGGTTTCGCTTCATCTTTGCATCGTCATGTTGCAGGATGGATACGCATGCTTTCTATCGCCGTCGCTCTCGTTTCTGAAAGAATCGCACGAGCAGTTCCACGTACGGTCTGTCCGTCCGAATCGCGATCGTGTCCGTGTCCATCCGGCGAAACATCTGATCGCGTTCAGCCACTTGCTGCTGCCGTCCGGCGGCGTAGCTGTTCCTCAGGGCACGGCTTGACGTGTCGACCAGCACGACCTCACCGGTCTCGGGGTCCTCGAGCTCGATGAAGCCGGTGTTCGGCAACTCCATTTCGCGCGGATCGGTGATGATGATCGGGATGAGGTCGTGCCGCCTCCGGGCGATGCGCAACGTCGGTTCATATCCTTCAGCCAGGAAATCGCTGACCAGAAAGCAAACGGATTTTCTAATCGTGACCCGGTTTAAGAAGCCGATGGCTTCTGCGATGTCCGTGCCTCGGCCCACCGGCTCATGATAGAGCAGTTCGCGTATGATGCGGAGCACGTGGAGTGTGCCTTTCTTGGCTGGCACATATTTCTCCACTTGATCGGTAAACAAGATCAGACCGACTTTGTCGTTACTGCGAATCGCTGAAAAGGCAAGGACCGCGCAGAGCTCAGCCGCGAGGTCCAGCTTGAACTGCCGGCCGCTTCCAAAAAGACCCGAACGGCTGGCGTCCACGACCAGCATCACGGTCAGCTCGCGCTCCTCGCGAAACTTCTTGACAAACGGTTCACCGTAGCGGGCAGATACGTTCCAGTCGATCAGCCGAACGTCATCTCCGATTTGATAAGGGAAGACTTCCTCAAACTCCATCCCCCGCCCGCGAAAAGCGGAGTGGTACTGCCCCGCGAACACATCGTTGACGATGCGCGATGTGCGGATTTCGATCTGCCGAACCTTTCGCAGCAATTCCTTCGGTATCATGGCAATTGACGATTGGAGATTGCTGATTGTCGATGGACGCTATGGTACCGGTACGTGATCGAGTACCGCCTGCACGACGTCCTCGGACGTCTTCTCTTCCGCTTCCGCCTCGTAGGTGACGATCACGCGATGCCGTAGCACATCCATCGCAATGCTCTTGACATCTTGCGGAGTTACGTAGCCACGACCTGCAAGAAACGCGGAGGCCTTCGCCCCGATGGTCAGTGCCAGCGTGGCCCGCGGGGAAGCTCCGTACTGCACCCAATCTGCAATAGGGATGTTGAAGGCTGCCGGTTGGCGCGTGGCCAACGTTACATCCACGATATAGTCCTTGATCTTGTCGTCGACGTAGATCTCATCAACAACACTTCGGGCCGCTGTAATCTCAAGCGGCGACAAGACCGGTTCGATCTTGATGTCCGGGGTCGTAAACGCCATACGATCGAGGATCTGCCGCTCCTCTGCCTTTGACGGATAGGTGACAAGCAGCTTCAGCATGAACCGGTCGACCTGCGCCTCAGGCAGGGGGTAGGTCCCTTCCTGTTCGATCGGGTTTTGGGTGGCCAGCACGAGGAAGGGCTCGTCCAGCTTGAACGTGTCCTTACCGATGCTCACCTGCCGTTCCTGCATCGCCTCAAGCAAGGCGGACTGCACTTTTGCAGGTGCTCGGTTGATTTCATCCGCCAGAATAATGTTCGAGAATATCGGTCCCTTTTGAACTACAAAAGTCCCGTCAGTGGGGCGGTAGATCAGCGTTCCGATAAGGTCCGCCGGCAGCAAGTCCGGCGTGAACTGCAGTCTTTGGAACCCGGTGTTGATACCCCTGGCCAGGCACGCGACTGCCAGCGTCTTCGCCAGCCCCGGAACGCCCTCGATAAGGATATGCCCGTTCGATAACAGCCCAATCAACATCTGGTGCAACAGTTGATCCTGCCCAACGATCACCCGGTGCATCTCTTCGAGCAACTGCCGAAAAGGCCCACTGGCGGTGTTGACCTGTTC
>CAYOQG010000182.1:0-11763 GCA_964405925.1 uncultured Phycisphaeraceae bacterium
ACGCGGCGCCCCGGAAGGCCCGCTTGGAGAGAACGCCGATCGGACGGATGCCCGTTGACGTATCATCACCCGAAAGGCTCCCAAGCGATGGTTCACCCGGAACGACCGGCCGCATGGCGGTCGCTCGTCCGATCTTGATCGCGGTGTTTTCGTCAATTGATGCCAACAGTTTGTCAGGACTATCCGGAAGGAAGTCCAGCGCATCATTAAGCTCAGAGGCCGATGCGTCCTCCCACAGCAACGACTTGGCGAGATCCGGGAGTATCACCAACTCCTGCTCCGCGCTCACCCTGCCGTCAAGCAGGGCCTCAGAAATCGTGGCGATACGCGAGACGCCGCTCATCGTGTTCGCAGCCCCGAAATCGCCTACGCGCACCACGTCAGTCCGCGATGTCGTGATGCTCGCGACCGCGCGATCGACAAGCACCATAGAGCACGCCGCAGCGATGATCATCACCACGCCTGACCCCATGGCTCTCTGAGCATCCGGACTCACGCGCATCTCCCACACTGAAGGTGAGTTGTCTACAATACCACGACCCACACGGGTAATGGCCCGACCCTTGTTAATAGATTACCCGTGACGTGCTTTCTTGGCAACTGCCAAGTCGGTCGGAAAATGAAAGAATTTCGGGGCGTTCCGAGAATCACGACGCCTACGGGTAACGGGTCCGCGGGTGGGTATCGAGGCGTGGCATGCATCCGAGTAGACGTCTTTCGGGACCCGAAGTGTCGTCAAGATGGACAATACCGATAAGACACGTAATTTGCCGCCTGCAAAACCAGTTACATTTCAGTGGCTGGCTCGCCACCTCCGACCCTTATATCGATAGGTCCTGTTCTGTCGTCCCATACCGTTCCGCGGGGCAGGACTGACTCCCGGACAGCGGCTGCCTGCTGACAGCCCATCCTACGTTTTCGGACATTTTCGAGGCGTGCGGGGGCTTGGAAACCCGCGGGCGGGAGAGCGGGGTACCCTGTCCAGTCCCATGCTGATGGTGGGCTTCGCCGCACGTGATACTGGAGAATCGGATCCGATGGTGGTCTACAAAACGCTCGAGACGTCGCTGCCGCGTTTTCTTTTCGCCGGAACGGGCCGTTTCAGCGTCGTGACCATACATTGCCGATTGTCAAGTAGATCCTCGCGCTCGCTCCGGTGGATCACGTTGGCGGACGTGCCCGCCATTCCGACTCCATGCTTGATCCGCCTGTTTTGACTGCATAGGATTCGCCCGGTCTTCGAATTTCGGGGCGGCTGCAGACGCCGGCAAAAGACGAGGACCACGGATCGATATGGACAATCGCAGACCACCAGCCTTAGCCGGGATCGACATCTCGGAGTCTGGAGTGTTGCTCGCTTGAGGCACACGGGGGACTAGTGGACGCTGATACCGATCGACCAACGGGTCAGCCGCATCCATGGAACGAGACCGACGATGCCGGTGCGCCAACCTCAGGCATTGACACCTCCTTCATCGACGCCATGGCGGGCCGGTGGTGGGTGCTGCACACACGAGCCCGAAACGAAAAGGCCCTCGCGGCGGATCTTGAAAGGCTTCATGCCCAGTATTTCCTTCCCCTTGTCGAACGCAGGCGCACGTACGGAGGCCGCGTTGTCCAAGTCAGCATCCCACTCTTTCCCGGCTATCTCTTCCTGTGTGGGCATGAGGAGGATCGCCTTGGGGCACTCAAGACCAATCGCATCGCCAACGTCTTGGAGGTGGCCGATCAGGATCGGCTAAAGAATGACCTGCGCCACATCTACCGCATCGTCGCGAGCAAGGAGCCTGTCGACCTCTATCCGCGTCTACGCCGCGGATGTCGGTGCCGCGTCATAAAGGGAACACTTGCGGGGCTTGAGGGTGTGGTGCTCAGGCGGCGGGGCCCGTGGCGTGTCTATGTGGGCGTCGAGTTCCTCGGTCAATCGGCGGAGCTTGAGATCGATTCGATGTTGCTGGAAGTAACCGACTGACCCAAGCCCGCCGACCGTCTGCCATTTAGCGGCGGCTCCCGGCATCTCATGTCGCCACGGCACGGCGGAATCTCGCTGCACCCGGATTTCCTGAACTAAGCCGCCCTGATTTGTCGAAATGGATGTGTTGCACTCTATACAGAGCCTCGATGAGGGGCCTTTCCTGCTGAAGACGAGGATCGAGCCATGGATGGCGGAAAAACAAAATTTGAACCGCGGGCTCCCAGGTCCACTGCGCCGGCACGCATCGGTCTCGCAGCCGCCACACTGGTGTTGGCTGCAGGCTGCGCCGAACACCGAATCGCCCTCGATGACTTCCTCGAGTTGCAGCGGGCCGTCGCCCAGACACCTACCGAGACTCCGGCCGAGGTCGACGTTGATCGGTACCTTGGCCCCTACAGGGTCGGACAGGGCGATGTGCTGGAGATCGCCCTGATGGGCGGCGACACCTTGGGGGCACTAAACCAGTTGCGCGCACGCGTGGATCGAGATGGGGGAGTCGACTTGCCCATTGTCGGGTCGGTCAAAGTGGCTGGGATGGAGCTCGAGGATGTCGAGGATGCCATCCGCCGGGCGTACTCGCCGGCGGTGTTCAAGGAGGCTGTCTGTCACGTCGCCTTGGCCTCCGTGGCAACGACCAACGTCCTTGTCGTTGGCGCGGTGATTCAGCCAGGGCTTGTTCCGCTGCGTCATACCGAGTGTGACATGCTCCATGCCGTGGTCGGAGCCGGTGGTGCTACGGAGTTGGCATCAGGCAAGGCTACGCTGCACCGCGTTCGCCACGCGGGCGAGGCAGTGACACTCGACCTCACCAAACCTGTTGAGCTTGTCTCGGCTCTGGCACTAGACCCTCTTGAAGACGGCGACATCGTCTATGTACACGCGGCTCAGCCAAACACAATTTTCGTCGGCGGGTTGGTGAACCGACCGGGCCCGCAGGACTACCCGGTGGGCACGCAGATCAGCGTGCTCCAGGCTTTGGCGGCAGCCCACGGTGTCCGAACCGATGTCCTCCCCAAGTACGGCACGCTGATCAGACGCGGACCAAACGGGCAGGATTTCCACGTCAAGCTCGACCTCGATCGACTCGCCACGGGTAACGATCCCAACATCCAGCTCGCCGCCGGGGACATCCTCTGGGTGCCCGAAACGTTCGAGACCAAGGTCCAGGACTTTCTTAATCGCAACATCTTTCTGCGGGCCGGCGTCAGCGTGACCTACAACGTGAGCGGGATTGACTTTCTCAACCGCCGGAACATGCAAACCGCGCGGTACGGTGGAGGCACGCTGCAAGACACCTTCGACCCACTAGGCTTCCTGACCCAAAACACGCTTATGCAGAACCTCAGCGCCCAACCACCGTCACAATAACGGCGCTAACCGTTCCCCCCAGCAGGGGACTACAGGGGGGTGGAACGATCCGAGCCCCAAGCGCCAGCGCCGGGCGTGCGTCGGGAAGCGACCCAGCGACGAACTATCCTCGACGGTGGTTCTTTCGCCCGCGACCACGGGCGCAGTTTGCGACGGGTCCATTGCACTCGCCGCGCTTGCACTCACACGACGTAACCGTGGCCTTTGTCGTCGTCGGGGGTGCATGCTGTGAAGAGACGACGACCGCTCTAAAACTGGTTCCATAGGAACTGATTCGTCACTTCGTGGTGGAACATGATCTCGCCCCGCTTGACGTTGGCCCCCAGTTCCTTGGGGCAGCGATCGGCGGAGGCCTGTTTGACCTCGATGTATTTACCGTGGCACTCCGTACCGAGAATGTCCGCCGCCGATCGACTGCTCTTGAACAATCGCAGGGCATCATGAATGTTGTCCGGCAAGAACCGGGTCCTGGCCCGCTTACCCTCGGCGTCCGCAGGATCGGGCAACGGACCCTCGAGTCCCGTCCTAAGCAGGGTGTAGAGCAGCAGATAGGGGTTGGCGTCTGGTCCGACGGAGCGGAACTCAATCCTGGCCGTTCGCTCATTTCCGAGCGGGACGCGGATCATCGCACCGCGGTTCGTCGCCGACGCCTTGATCTGATTCGGAGCTTCAAAGTTTGGATCGAGGCGCCGGTACGCGTTGACACTCGAGTTCAGCACCAAGCAGATGTCGACCGCATTGTTCAGGACTCGCTCGATGAAGTCCCACGCGAACTTCGAGAGCTGATCCTGCCCCTCGGGGTCATAGAACATGTTCTTGCCGCTGCGGTTCAATGACATGTTGCAGTGCATGCCGTTACCGTTCACACCGGCAACGGGCTTTGGCAAAAACGACGCCGTCAGACCCATGTTCCGGGCGACCTGACGACACGTGAGCTTGTAAAGTTGAATCTGGTCTGCGGCGACCGTCGCCTCGCAGAACCCGAAGTTCATCTCGAACTGTGAGGGTGCGACCTCGGGGTGGTCCTTTTCGTTGGCGAGCCCCAAGGCCCGCTGGGCTTCCGCAGCTCGATCCATGAACTGACGAAGCGGATCCTGAGGAAGCGAATGGTAGTAACCGCCCGTTGAGATGAACTCAAAACGGCCGGTTTCGTAATACGCCGGCTCCGCGTCGGTGTTCTTGAACAGAAAACCCTCAATCTCCGGTGCCACATGCAGCACCAAATTGTCTCTGTGACGAAGCTCCTCGGTCTGGGCTCGCAGCCGGGAACGAAAATCAGGGGCGTACGGTGAGCCGTCCTGTGAACGAACCTCGCCAAACACCATGACCTTCCCCGGACCAAAGATGTCCGCCGGCAACCAGTAAAACGCGGGCCAATCAATGGCCAGCTTCAGATCGGACTCACTGATGTCTGCGAAGCCGCGAATCGACGATCCATCGAACGTGAGGTTGTCGGCCGCCCGAAGTATGAACTTCTTATCGTAGTCCAGCATATGAAAGCGACCCTCCAGGTCTGAGAAGCATACGGTCACCGCCTTGATTCGCTTCTCATCCGTAAGGTACTTCCGCCGCTTCTCCTCGATTTGCCCCTGCTCGACCCGCTCCAACCTCTCACACTTGGCTTCTAAATTCATCTCTTCAAGCTGGTCATAGGGGAATTCCAAAAAGTTCCGCAACGCCGTTGTTTCCATGGCTGTTTGTCCTTAAAGGGAGAACCATCGAGACACCTTGACGAAAACTTCGGACGACCAGAATCTAGGCTTACGGAGATCTATTGTCAACTAATGTTGTCCTCGAATATAATAAAAACGGGTATGGTAATGTTATGTAGCCTGTGAATTATGCTAAGCGAAGTGCGATTGACAGGGACCGTAGAGGCAGCTAACGTACGACAAAGGGTGTCGGAACAGGTGGGCGGGCCGCCTTCGGGCCCCGTTTTTGTGCCCTTTCACGCCGGCGACCTCCGATAATCGAAGACGGAATCCATGAGTGCTCGC
The DNA here is from genome assembly GCA_964405925.1 of uncultured Phycisphaeraceae bacterium. GTDB lineage: Bacteria > Planctomycetota > Phycisphaerae > UBA1845 > UBA1845. The sequence continues at coordinate 5,341 of CAYOQG010000182.1, forward strand.
AAGACACAGTGCGCGTGCGTCTTCGGCCTGATGTGGGGCGACGAAGGGAAAGGCAAGGTCGTCGACCTCCTTTGCCCGGCCTTCGAGGTCGTAGTCCGATACAACGGTGGAGCCAACGCAGGACATACCGTTTGCGTCGGCCGAGAGAAGTTTGCCCTGCACCTCCTTCCAACCGGCATCTTGCACCCGAATGTGACTGGGGTCATCGGGCCGGGGGTTGTGGTCGACCCAGTCACGCTCCTGAGCGAGATCGATCGGCTCGCCGAGCGCGGGATTGACGCTGCCGACAGGCTTCGGATCAGCGATCGCGCTCACTTGGTGATGGCCTACCACAAACTGGAGGATCAGGTCGGTGAACGAGCTGCCAGCGACGCATCCCGCATAGGAACCACCGCCCGCGGCATCGGACCATGCTACGCAGACAAGATGAAGCGCACGATGGCCATCCGGTTTGGCGACCTTGTTAGTGATAGTCAGATTCTTGAGCGCGTGCGTGATCTGGCTACTCAGCGAAAGGCCGTATTGAGCGCCGCATACGGCGATTCGGTCGAACTCGACATCGACAGCATTGTGAACGACGTGAGGGTCGCGAGGGAGCGTCTTGCGCATGACATCTGCGATACAACTGCACTCTTGCACGATAGGCTCGACGCGGGCGACGCGATTCTCTTTGAGGGCGCCAATGGTATGTTGCTTGACGTCGACCATGGCACCTACCCGTTCGTGACATCCAGCAGCACCGGACCGCATGGGATTTGGCCGGGTGCGGGTGTGCCGGTGTTGCGTGTCAAGAGATTTGTTGGAACGACCAAAGCCTACGCAACGCGTGTGGGGTCTGGACCGTTCGTCACCGAACTCGAAAATGACATCGGTGACCGCATCCGTCAACGAGGCCAAGAGTACGGTACGACCACGGGTCGGCCGCGTCGCTGCGGCTGGTTCGACGCGGTCTCGTGCAAGTATACGGCACAGATCAGCGGAGCGACGGATATAGCGCTGATGCACCTGGACACCCTTAGCGGATTCGATCAAGTTGGCCTTTGCGTTGCCTATCGCGTCGACGGCAAGACGCTCACCAGGCCTCCCTCCCATGTAAGCCGGCTGGCGCGGGCCAAGCCGGTGGTCGAGCTTGTACCCGGATGGCAGGAGGAGCTTGGCGGTATCAGACGGTTCGAGGATCTGCCGGTCAACGCCAAAACCTACGTCGAGCGAATCGAAGCACTGCTTGGTGCCCCCGTCTCTCTGATCGGTGTTGGTCCCGACCGCTCGCAGACGCTGGTCCGCGGTGGACTGGCTGATCTGATCACAGTGGCGGAAAGTTCCTCTGCTTAACTGTGCTCTGGACCCCATTTCAGCAGATCCCATGTCGCCTGGTTGCGGAACGAGCCCGCGCGGCAGGGACGAGGGGACATAGGGACACAGGGACGAAGGGACGGAGGGAAGCGACGAAGGGAGGGAGCAAGGGTGAAAGATGAAGGATAAAGGCGGAGACAGGATGGCCAATGTCGAATAGCGGATAGCAAAGGGGAGAAAGTAGCGACGAAGCGACGGAGCGACGAAGGGGCGGAAAACACGGGTCTGTTTGGGTTCGGTCGCGGCTGAAATGGGTTCGTATTGGGCTCCAAATGGGTTTGGTTGGGTTCGTTTTTTCGCGCGGAACCGCGTTTTTGATAGCGCCAGAGGCGATTGGTGGCTTCGTTTTGTCACTTTTTTTCTTGCACTTCGCGGTTTTCCCTTGCTCGGGCGGTTGCCCGCCCAGTACACCATGCGCGCAACGTGTGCACGCTCGGCCGATCGCCGGCACAAGAATAGAACTTGATGGGTGATCGGGGGGACCGCCTCGCCTATAGCGCGCGAGGCGAGAGACCTGAGACTAGAAACTGGAGACTAGAGGCCGGGAGCGGGAAAGGCGGAGAGAGAATGGCGGATGTCGAATAGCGAATAGCGAAAGGGGAAGGCGGAAGGACGAAAAGGTGGCAAAGGGAATGCGGAATCCGAAAGGTGGAACTCGGATGGACGAGGACCGGCGGGATGGTCGGAGGGTATCGCGTCGGCCGGAAAGCGATACCGTCGTATTCGACGAGCGTCAGAACAACCTGGCGTGGTATAGATCAACGAGTGTCGCGCTGTTGCCGTCCTTATCTGGATTCGCGGTTCGCTTGATGAACTCGTACAGGTTGGGGTCGAAGGCGCGGGGATCAACAGGATGGCCCCATGTGGTCTCGATCGACTTGTGCCAGTCTTTGTAGTTCTCAGCGTTCTCCGCAAGTTTGAGTAGGAACTTCGCAGGGTTCTGGGCTTTGCCGCTAAGGTCGTGCTGCTGATCACCTCGCTGTAGCCACATGACGACCTGTGGCCAATTGAGGATCAGATGTGCACAGCGTACGACGGTTAGAATCAACTCGTCTTCGCTCTTGCCCTGGACGCGCGTTCCCGAAAGGCTAAACAACAGGCGAGCGAGATTGAGGAAGCGTTTGATGGCACGCGGGTTGTAATCCAAGTCCGTCATGGCGCACTCGACGAACTTGGCAGCCACCTTGCTCTCTGGGTCCTCCCATTGCCTGAGTCGCTTGCGGACGATCGCTGCCTCCAACTGGCTTCGTCCTGCGCTGTCCACCCTGTCCTTGCGGGCGGTGTACTGCGCCAAGACCTTATCGGGGTCTTGCTCGCGTTCTATTGCTTCGACGCCCTCACGTGTGATTGCGGCGACTTTGTTAGGGGTGAGATCCGCTCCCGTGTCTTTTGGTGTCTCGACGTCAACTGCCACGGGTTTAGCGGAAGGAGTCGGGGCTGCAACCCCGGGAGTGACAACGTGCGAGCGTACGAAATCCTGCGACATCTGGGCATCCAAGCGCGGGATCAGGAATGGGAGTTGGACGAACTTTTGCATGAAGCGCCACCCAAACGACTTCCCCTGTTGGTTGGCTTCACCTTCGGCTGCCAGCCATTTGCCCTGTGACGCATCAAGGGAGTTGGCCACCATCTGCATGTCGACACCCAGTATAAATATGACCCTGCAATTCCCGACGCTGACGCTGAGAAACTGGTTAATCGCCAGGATCACCTGGCTAACCGTCTCAGGCGGACAGCGATCCAGATCATCGATGAAGACCACGACCAGGCTTTCGCCAACCAACAGCTCCAATGCTTTGTCGAGATCCTCGGTGACGATCTGGAGGTATCCACGTTTGGCTGCGTAATCAGGCTCGTTGACGTACTCACGGAATTTGTCAGTGAGCTCAAGGTGTTTTGTGAGTTCGCGGTCCAAGAGCAAATGGGCCAGACCGGCGACCACGCTCCCCACACCTAAAAGGGACACCTCACCCGTGTCGAGCAGGGAAAAGACATATAAAACCACGAAGACCAACAGCGCGACGAGGTACAGAGCACCCTTTGGCAGGAAATTGCCGAGTACGAAGTTATGAAAGTCGCGGCGTATGGCGCCCCGGTCGAGGCGTTTCAGCCTGAGGCGAAGCCAGAATTCCTCGCGCCTCAGCGCGGTTGGAAAACGATCGGCCAACTCGGTCAGCATCGCGTAAGCCAACCCCGCCCAAACCTGGTCAGCCGATCGGTAGAACAGCGGATTGAACCACACTGTCGTAGCACTGTCGCTCGGGACGTCGAGCATGTTTGTCCCGTCTTTCCGTGGGTCGCGCTTGGCAGACTTTAATAACTGGCCAAACGTCATGGTGGCTGGCTGGGCGGCTGCCCGGCGCCTCCTTCTACCTGACGGGGTGGACCACTCGAACACACGATCGAACCGTCTTAGCCTCTTCGCAGTGTTCTCAGCAGTCTTGTCGGCGACAAAACGCTTGAGCAGCTCTCCCACGCGGTGGGACAACCGGTCCTCATCGATAGCTCTGTGCTCCGAACTTCCTTGGCGCGATTCGCCAACTGTGGCGGCGGGCACCGTGGGCGTCGCTTTTTGGTTCGGGATCTCATCAGGTTTCGCCCGCTTCGCTTTTCGAGGTTCAGGCCTTTTCCCGTCCAGTTTTTCGCGGATCATCCCCATCAAGCTAGATTTCCCCTGGCCCCACCGCGCCTGGATCGCGATGGTCAGCGGCGGCTTGGTCTTGCCTTCGAGGATTGGCTGCGCGATCGCTTCGGCATATGCCTGGTAACCTAGTCGATCCTCGAGAGTCCAGACGTCAGGCGTAGCCTTGATCTCGAGGGCGAAACGCTCCCCTAGAGGTCCGGGTCCCGGTCGCAACAACCACCGTTCCCATGCGTCTTGGTCGTCGTCGGGCAAATTGAACCGCCGCATGGCGTCGAGGAATGCCTGACGCAGATCGTCGAGGTTGTAGGGGGTGTCCCTTAAAACCTCCTGCCCGCGGAAGGGTGTGGCGGGTGGATCGACTGGTTTCAGGATGGCCGCGATGAGATGTCGGGCCCCGACGCGCTCTCTGTTGGAGACCTCCTTGGCGACTTCGGACGCCACCGCTAACGCCCGCAGGCCGTCTTCATCGAACTGGGACGCAGCAGGCACCGCTCCAAGCTGTTTGGGTAGTCGTGTGATCCCGTACCGGTCCGTCAGTCCCAACAGCGTGACCGGACTGGCATCGGCGGGAGACGATGGGTGGTGGTCCTTGAGGTACTCCGAGAGGAAATGCGTCGTATCGCGACGCTTCGATCGTCGGCGGACGTGAAGGAACCCAGCCAGCAGCAGAACCGAGTCGATGGGCTTGTTGGCTGACTCCGCAAACCGAGCGGCGTACTTCACCCCTCGCTGCGTCGCGGCAGACATTTCCGGGAGCGCGCTCACCGTCAGCGGCACGCTCTTGACCGCGCGTGTCGTCCGACTGAGCAGCTCGCCGACATCCAGGTCCCAGATGCGGATAACGGTGTCGTTCTCGCCCAGTGTGGCCAGTACGGGCTCTTTGGGATGAAACGCCAGCGACGCCAGGGTCTTGTCGCCGCTAGGTTCGGGGAGTTCACTCACTTGCTCCCATGTGTCACACCGCCAAAGGCGAACCCTGCTATCCAACCCTTTCGAGGCGAGAAGACGTCCGTCGGATGAGATTGACACAGAGGTCGCGGGCCCCTCATGAGCCTGTATTGTTTTGATCCGTTCAGCCTTCGCGGGGTCCCACAAATCGATTGTCCCCTTTGTTGACGCAGCGGTAACGACCGATGGATGCAGGAATGCGAGGCTTGTAACGCCTCCATTCACACTCCCGAAGAAACCTCGGTCGTCGTCACGCTCGACATGTGCGCTGCGTAGCATTCCATCTGACGACCCCGATACCAGCCAACGCCCATGCTCTGACCACGCGAAGCTATTCACCGCCTCGTCATGCTTTCCCATCTCACGCGGGGGAGCCGCCGCGGGCCGGTCGTTCCACAGGCGGATGTCCCCATCCTCCATCCCAATGGCCAGCGTCGGCCGACCTGCAGACCACGCCAACGCACTGACCGGGCCACGTCCGACTCGTATTTCCCGTGGAGACCCTCCCAAAGTTCCGTCCCGGACGAAGACCGATCCGTTCACGGTTCCCCAGGCGATGTAACGACCGTCGGCGGACCAAGTCACTCCTAGTGCTGGGGTCTTAGGGTCACCGACAAGATAGCGCTCGAACGCCCCCATACCGGTGTTCCAAAGGCTGACTGTTCCGTTAGCGTTCGGGCTTGCCAGCGTCGCCCCGTTGGGCGACCACGCCATCCTTCCGGTCAGTCCGTCTTCCCTACGCAGGACATGCCGGAGGCTGAAGCCGCGTGGTACTTCGTCTGGGGGAGCTGCCATCGTTGTTACTGCCTGTAGTGAACAAGTGAAACGAGCAATAGATCAGGCCATCGTGTGACATGCCGCCAACTGCAGGAATTCTCGCTAAGTCGGCTGCTCGGTACACACCCTGCGAATCGCGGTGAGTATAGGGCCTCGACGTGCCGCAGACAAGTCACGCATTGCGCGGGACGCCGCAGGCCGACTCCCTCGCGGTCGCGGCGGACCGCTCCCCTCCTCGATAAGTCGAGGATCCCGACTTGTCGGGGGAGGGGGCGTGAGAGGTTCTCCATTCGTTCCACCCCCCTCAATCCCCTCCGTCCAAAGGCCGGATCCTCGATCTTGGGAAGGGGGGACGGTTGGAGGTGCCGGCAGGTCTGTCTCGCCTGCGGCGAATCGACGCTGCCCTACCTGGCTGGGGTGGATCGCCGCTGTCGTACTGGAGGGGCCACCGGGCAGTGTCGCCGGGCCGCTTCCTCACCAACGAATTGCATCAATCCACCGAACCACGGTTTTCGATGCCGGTATCGCACAATCACAGTCCGCTGCACCGGCGTTTCCGACCCCGAAAACGCGTCGTGCAATTTGTTGTCACGGTCGCGGTTCTGATTGGTGAACAGGCGGGTCGGTGACCTACGTCACTGGTCAACACTGCTCAAGACTCAGACTGAGCAGATTCTATGCGGCCATAAGCCAGCGGCTGA
>CAYOQG010000183.1:0-11728 GCA_964405925.1 uncultured Phycisphaeraceae bacterium
GTACATCTCGGCGCGGTTCTCCGACAACATCCCGATCCTGTCACCGCTGCGGATTCCCTGCTCCAATAGATGGCGAGCGATCTGGAACGTGTTTCCAGCAAACTGGTTCCACGTCAGAGTGCTGACCTGATCGTTTGTCCGGTACCGAAGATATACTTTGTCACCGGATCGTCGGGCCCGATCTCTGAGGACGACACCGAGCGACGGCTCGTAGTCTCCCAGAGGAATGGGACTCGCATGTTCCTCCCCCACCTTCTTAATACCGATGGACTCATCGAGCCCCCACACTGTCGTCTGGCAATACGCCAGGCAGGAATCGCTCAAGAGCTCCTTGGTCATCTTGAAGCGCTCCTCCGGTGGTGTGAACTTGTAGTCGGGGGCCATAGGGTCGACACCCAGCCGGCGGCGCACCAGCCCCTGGGCCGCGAAATACACGAGGTTGGTCGCCAGTTCCTTGATGTGAGAACAACCCACATGCCCGCCAACCCGCCGAGCGATCTCGTTCAAGACGCCGCGCTCGACTCGCAAGCCAATCAGGCGGTCCGCGATGTGTTCCACCTCACGGCAGACCGGGAAAGGTACGCGGATCATGTCGAGCTTGCTGCGGGTGATCTGCTCGTCCGGCAGATAGATGCTCATTTCCAGCTTGATCAGATGTTCACTGTCGAGCATCGTGCCGACCAGTACCATTTCCTCTGAGTCACCCTCATAGATCTCAATGGCGAAATTTCGCTGTGCGGTCAGTTTCATATTGCCCATCCTTGAATCGCCGTCTTTCGAGTGTTGGTCTCGATAATGAATCGCCTTAGCCATAGACTCTTGTACTTGGCGTTTGAGCGAATGGAACAGCTCTTCTTCTTTCCGCAAACCGGCGTTCGCTGCATAGCGACAAAGCGGTGTCAGAATCCACTCCTCGTTGGAAAACAGCTTGACACTCTGAAGCCCGGCGGCCAGGGCATCCTTAAACGTCTTGAGCGAGCTGGTCACGTGGCCAGCATGTGCCAAGATGGTGGCCCGGTGTCTGCTCCAGATCTCGTCATAGGTGACTTCAGGCGGATAGGCCCTACACGCCTGCCCGACCTCGAAAACCGCCCGGGTGATCCTGTGCACGAAATCAGCCTTCGACGGATCCTTGCACAGGTCACCCATGCGAAGGTCGACCGGTTCGCCACTCGGCCTTAGGGTGTGGATCAAGCCACCGACGTTCAGCACGATCGAGATCATGGCCTTGTCGAACTCGATCCGAGTACCCGGTACACCTCGCGCGTGGGTGAACGGGTAGTCGTGGCCGGTCAAGATCACCTCGATGCGCTCGCGTTCGAGGTCGCCTCCCCCGGCAAACACCAGTGATCCCTTTCGTTCCAGCACGTAGTGCGTCTGAGTGCCGCTGCCGCGCCGCCCACCTGCTTGAAGGGAGATTCCTCGTACCACGCGATCGAGCAGAGCCCGATGCATCTCCTCTGTCACCGTGGGAAGACGCTTCATCAAGATGGATTCGTTGAGCTGTTCGTCGAAGGTCTGGACCGTTTGCTCCGCCAAGATGCCGTTAGGGAGGATCAAAAGGACGGGGATTTCCTTAGGTATGTCCTCGATGGACTGCATCCGCCCGCGCTGACAGAGATTCTCGAGATAGCGGGTGATCTCAGCCGTAAAGAGACCCAATTGATCCGGGTTGCAGCAGACGAAAAGTAGCTCGGGCATGCGCGCGAGAGCGTCCGCCTCCAGCAGATTCGCGAAGATGCGATCCTTGAGCGGCACCGCACGAGGTTTACCCTGACCGGTCAGATTCAAGGTGCCGAGCTCTTTCAGCGGTTGGGTGATGCCGTCGCCACCCCGGCCGATGAAACACTCAGCCGAAGCGTGCATAAAAAATGCCACACCCAATGCACCGGGCGGATGAACACCAAGCTGACCCTCGTGCAGCATAGGCTGCCAAGCTCCTACGGCACCACAATCGATCGCAGCGAAACGCCCTCTTTCATCACCTCGAAGGCTTTGCCGATTTCGTCGAGGCTGAAACGGTGGGTAACCTGCCGCTTCAGGTTGATCTTGCCTTGCTCGACCATGCGGATGAGGGGGACATAGTCGACGGGACGGCACCCGAGCGATCCCACCACCTCGAGTTCCTTGAACATGATCTTGCCGGCGACAATCGAAATCTTCTCATGTGTGTAACCTACGACACAAAGTCGACCGCCGATGCGGACGCTCTCGAACGCCTCGACGATCGTGGCAGGATTACCGATGACCTCCATGGCGATGTCGGCTCCCCCGCCGGTCAGCTTCTTGACGGTTTTGCTGACACTCTCGACCTCGGCTCCGTTGATGGTTCTGGCTGCTCCGAATTGGGTCGCCCACTCGAGCTTGCGTTCGTTGATGTCGACGGCGATCACGTACCCCCCGGCTGCCGATGCCAACTGCACGGCATTGATGCCGACACCACCGCAGCCAAAGATGACAACCGTGTCACCCGGTTTGACCTGGGCCCGGTTTTTCACCGCGTGATAGGGCGTCGAAATGGCGTCGGCGATGATCGATGCTTCTTCCAGGGGGATAGACTCGGGAAGATCCAGAACGTCCTTGGACGGTACCGCTACGTATTCGGCATAGGCACCGTCGATGTGGTTGCCAACCATGGTCATGTTGAAGCAAACGTTCTCGTGCCCCGTGCGACAGGCTGAGCAGTGACCGCACGTCAACACCGCGGGGATCAACACCCGCTGACCTGTCCTCACGTTGGTCACGTTGGCTCCGACTTTCTCCACCGTGCCCGAGGCTTCGTGGCCCAACACCACGGGCGGTTTCTTGAACGTCGGAACACCATGCTCGAGGTAGTGTAAGTCGGTATGGCATACCCCACAGGCAGCCACCTTGACCAGAATCTGGTCGTCCGCGATCTGCGGAACGGGAATATCTTCGATCTTCAGTCCCTTATCACTGCCGTGAAATACTGCTGCTTTCATTTAGTGATCCTTTCACACATTGGGGATTGGCGATTGACGATTGGGGATTTGGTCCGGGAGCGAGCTGTCTTGACCGATGCGACGACAAGGGACAGGATCTCCTCGGCTTCACCCATGAGATCTCTAGCAAGCTCCGCTTTAACGCTGCCAGTCTCGATCGCGAGTTCCATCCAGTATAGTGACTCGTCACACTCCTCCTCGACGATGCGCATCTTGGCTACAAAATCGGCACGGGATCGGGCGCGACACGCAGACCGATAGTTCGCTCCGACGGAGGTCGTGCATCGCAGTAACTGTTTCGCCAGAACCGATCCCGTTGGCGACTTCGGAAGTGCTTCCGCCAGCCTAATACCACGAAAGGCGAAGTCTTTGGTTCTCTTCTTGAAATCCTCGGGTGTCATGGTCGCTGTCCGCGCGTGTCCGACGTCAATCCCCAACCCGCAATCCCCAATCTCCAATTCCCAATCTCCAATCTCCAATCGTCAATCTCCAATTGTCAATCCCCAATCGGAACGACCTCACCTATGCTCCCACTTGGGCACTCTCTTCTCCAAAAATGCCGCGATCCCTTCGTGGGCGTCCGACAGTTTCATCAGTTCGCCCAGATACAGTTTCTCACTACGTTCCAAGTGCTCCAGTATCTGCTCGCGAGCGAGCATGATCGTCGACCGCTTGGCCATCCGAACAACCGGGCGAGAGAGCTTGCGAATTCCACTGAGGTATTCCTCGACGCGGGCGTCGAATTCGTCGGCTGGGTAAACGCGGTTGACCAGTCCGATGTCATACGCCTCCTGGGCACCGAGCGTCATGCCGACGGCGTTGAGTTCGACGGCTTTCTTGATCCCGACCTGCAAGGGAAGAACACAGGCAGCCACGGGTGGAAAGACCCCGACCTGGACCTCGGGCTGCCCGAGCTTGACACGGTCTGATGCCAACACGATGTCGCAGAAACACGCCAGCTCGCATCCTCCTCCGAGGGCTGCTCCGTGCAGCGCGGCGATCGTCAAGGCGTCCGTGGCAGCCAGCTTCTTGAAGATCCCGTGGAACAGGTGGATCATGTCGCCGACCTTCTCAGCCGTGTGGTCGCTGACGTCCACGCCGGCGCTGAAGGCTTTGCCCTCACCGCGAACGACGACAGCCGCCGGCTGGTCACCGGAAAGCACTTGCTCGAGCGCGCTGTTGAGCTCAGCCATCATGGGGTTGTGCAGGACATTGAGTGGCGGATGGTTCATCGTGATAGTGGCGATGCCGTCCGCAACATCGACCTTCAAGAATTCGTGTCTGCCGTCGCTCATCGTGCTTATGCCTCCCTTCGGATGACCATGGCCATGCTGACCCCACCGCCACCGCAGATGCCGGCGATCCCCAGTTCGCCGCCGGTCCGCTTCAAGGCGTGATAGAGTGTCACGATGATACGAGCCCCGCTAATACCAGTAGGGTGTCCCAGAGCAATCGCACCGCCGTGAACGTTCAGCTTGCTGCGATCCCATTTGAGCACTCGTTCGTTGGCCAGGACCTGAACGGCGAAGGCTTCGTTCACCTCGATGAGGTCCATCTGGCCGAGCTTCATACCTGCTTTTCCCAATGCTGCGGGGATGGCGACACCAGGTCCCTCACCCATCGTGGACGGGTCGACTGCCACACTGGAGTATGCGAGTATCGAGAACAACGGTTTCGCACCGAGCGCCTTGGCGTGCTCGCGCGATGTCATTACCAGAGCAGTCGCTCCGTCGGACATCCCGCACGCATTTGCGGCCGTCACCGTTCCGTCTTTCCGGAAAACGGGTGGAAGCTTCGCCATCTTCTCGACGGACGTATCCGCCCGGATCGTTTCATCTTTGTCGAAGGTGATGGCCGGCTGCTTTTTCTTGGCTGGAATCTCGACCGGTACGATCTCTTCGTCAAACCAGCCGTTTGATTGAGCCTTGGCTGCCTTTTGATGACTCTCGACGGCGAACAGATCCTGCTCCTCACGGGATATCTTATACTTGTCGACCAGGTTCTCAGCCGTTGCCCCCATCCCGACCCCGCAGAGCGGATCGATGCTGTCCGCCCAGCCGTCGAGCAGCGTTTTGTCACCCATCTTAAAACCGTCCCAGCGGCAGTCTTTGAGCAGATAGGGGATGGTGCTCATCGAGTCCATACCACCGACGACGACCGTCTTGTGCTCGCCCAAGCGAATCGCTTGCGAGGCGATAGCCATGCACCGCATCCCGGACGGACAAGCCATGTTGATTGTCTGCACCGGCACAGTAATGGGAATCCCCGCCCGAACCGACGCCGTCCGCGCCGGATTCGGACCGTTACCAGCCTGCCGGCAGTTGCCGAAGCTTACGTCGTCGATGCTGTCCGCACTGACCCCTGCCCGTTCGATGGCTGCTTTAATCGCCACAGCTCCGAGATCGTACGCCGGTACATCCCTGACCGTCCCACCGAACCGACCCATCGGCGTCCGCACCGCACTGATCGCTACAACATCAGATAGTTCCACGTGTATCTCCTCTCGCGATCTTACTCAAAAAGCGGGTGATCCACCCCGCATCAATCGTCAATCCCCAATCCCCAATCGTCAATCTCAGATGTACTGCCCGCCGTCAACGCGGATCACCTCACCCGTAATATGTCTGGCGGCGTCACTGCACAGGAATCCGACGACGCTGGCGACCTCTTCCGGTTTACCCAGTCGGCCGAGGACGATCTCAGCCAGTGCCGCCTCCTTGACGTTTTCCGGTGCGTCTTTCATCATGTCGGTTTCGATCAGACCGGGTGCCACAGCATTGACATTCACGCTCGATCGGCCCAGCTCGCGAGCCAGCGCTTTCGTCAATCCGATGATCCCCGCCTTCGACGCGGAATAGTTGGTCTGCCCGAACTTGCCCCGCAACCCGTTGATCGAGGTGACGTTGACGATCTTGCCCGACTTCTGCTCGCGAAAGGTCGGGACCGCGGCGTGGATGTAGTTGAAATACCCTTTCAGGTTGATGTCGATCACCTGGTCCCACTGCTCTTCGGTCATCTTCCAGATCACACTGTCCCGGTTGACCCCGGCGTTGTTGACCAGGATGTCGAGCCCGCCGAACGTTTCGATCACCTGGGCGACCATGTTCTCGGCGTCGGAGAACTTGGACACGTCAGCCTTGACGGCCAGTCCCTTACGGCCCATGGCTTCGATGTCCGCGACGACCTGCTTCGCTTCCGTATCATGCTTGCGGTAGTTGATGGCTACGTTTGCCCCTTGCCGACCAAGCTCCCGCGCGATGGCAGCCCCAATACCCAGGCTTCCGCCCGTGACAATCGCTTTCTTACCTTCGAGTAGCATCATTGTGTTCCATTCAGTTAGAGCAGAGTAACGTCCAGATCAACCCAGCTTCGTGCCGCACTTACCACAGAACTCAAAGTGTGAGGGGATACCCTTGGCATCGCACTTTGGACAAGCCTTGGCGTAAGGTCCCCACAGAAACTCGCTTGACCCTTTCTGATCGGCAGCCCGTTCTCGCATTCCAATGTAGTCAGCCTTTCGCTTCTCGACGAAAGCGGTCATCCCCTCGTACGGTTCGAGACTGGTGTAATGAATGGAGAGCCAATCCCGTGCATGACCGGCGGTGCTGTGCCACGCGAGCTCCTTCCAGAAGTTGACTTGAGCCTTGGTGTAGCGGGTGCACTCGAAGAACTTGTTGACCACCTGATCGCACAGCTCGGCGATCGTCTCGTCCATAACCGACAAGTCGATCGAGTAACCGTCCTTGCCCTTCAGGGCACTCTTGATCTGTCCAGGCGTGGCGCGATCCTCGAAGGGATTCTCCCAGGGGTCCGTGTTCCAATCCGCCAGGTACTTCCGCCCCCCGCTGAACTTGGTGACGAACCCGTCGGGCCCCTTCACCGTCGGCACCACGACGTTAACCAGCCCCATCGCCAACGATGTATAAGCGGGGTAGCGATTGTTCAAAAACAAGATGCCGCGAGCCCTACGGTCTCCGACGTGGATCGGCAACCACTGCGTTGATCCACCACATGCGACGGAGCCGACATTGGTGCCCACCTGAGCGATGAACGTGTGCTCAGCCATGACCCCGATGTCGCAAGCGAGCTGACTTTCGTTTCCGCCGCCGACCGCCATCCCGTTGAGGCGTCCAATGACGGGCTTGGCGCAGTTAACGATGGATTCGATATACGCCTTGAAGCAGCACATATACTTCCAGTAATCCCGTGGTTTCTGCGTATAGGCCTCCTGATACTCCTTCACGTCACCGCCGGTACAAAACGCCTGCTCACCCGTGCCGCTGAAGACGACGACCGCTACGTTGTCGTCCCAGGAGGCGTCCTGGAAGGCCGCCGCCAGCTCCATAAGCGCTGGCGTGCTGTAGGCGTTGTAGTTGTGGGGGCGGTTGATGGTGACCCGGGCGACCCAATCGCGCTTCTCGTAGTTGACTTCCTTGAGGCCAAGTTCTGTGGCCTTTTTCGTTGGGAATAGACTCATGGGCGGGCTCTCCGATCGAAAAAAAAAGACAGCAGACGCGGATTCGTGCGGGGAACCACACAATCAACAGCTCCGCTATACCGAACGTACGTACGTCCGACTCCGTGAAGCCGACGACCCGGACCCGGCCCTCGCCGACGCCCAGATCGATCTCGGCAACAGTCGCATTATCGCCCTTATCAGCACAGCGGTCAACCACATTCTCGGGCTTTTACGCTTGACAAGGCCGCATTATCCGGGCATAGTCAAGAGCAGCGACTGTCCAGCTTGACCAAAAGGCTCTGCATGTGATCTCACGAAAACCGGAACGCGCGTTCGACAATAGCGGGGAATCCGGCGCCCGCAACGTAAACGCCGATCTGCGAGTCAGCTACGATGAACGGGTCAACCGCATCCTCGCGGCTGCTACAGATCTGATCGCCCGGGTGGGCTACGCCAATGCCTCGATGCGGGCCGTCGCCAAGGCCGCTGATGTGAGCCTCGCCGGCCTATACCACTACTTCGAGAGTAAGGAAAAGATGCTGTTCCTTATCCAGTTTCGCGCTTTCAGCTCCTTGCTCAGCAACCTCCGCGAGCGCCTGCACGGTGTGACCGAACCGGTCGAGCAGCTTCGTGTCATGGTCCGCGCCCATGTTAGCTACTTCGCTGCGAATATGGCTGCCCTCAAAGTGTGCTCGCATGAGCTCGATTCGTTGAGCGGTGAAGCCTTCGAGGAAACGAACAAGCTTCGGCGGGATTACTACGACCTAGCCCGCGGCATCGTGGACCGCGTACTGGACGCTCATTCACGCGCGGCTTCGGTCGATCGGCATGTGGCCACCATGTCGCTGTTCGGTATGTTGAACTGGTTATATCGCTGGTATGCCCCCAAGCCGGGCTGGTCGCCAATGACGGTGGCGAATCAGATCTCGTCGCAGTTCCTCAGCGGCGTGCTTGGCATGTCAGGCGAGCAGTCGTGACGACACTATGTCAGTATTCGCGCACGCAGGGGCTTTTCGTTCTTCGAGACCAGCAGATGAGCACCCATCAGGAGGACGAACGTGTACATACCTGATGTCGAACTTCATGAAGCCTTGACCCTCCCAGAGGCGGCGAGGGCGATGCAGCAATACACACCCTCAGCCCGCTTTCTGGCAGGTGGCACCGATCTGATCGTGGACCTCAAGAGTGGTAGGGTCGATGTCGATCACCTGGTCTCACTCAATCGGATCGGCTCCCTCCGTGGGGTGTCGCAACAGGGCGGAGCACTATACATCGGGGCCCTTACGACTGTCACGGAGTTGGATCGGACGCCGCTTGTTTCTGAGTCATTCTCTGCCATCCTTGATGCCACACGGAAGATGGCAGTGCCGCAGATCCGCAACGTCGCCACGGTCGGTGGCAACATTTGCAGTGCCGTCCCCTGCGCCGACTTGCCGCCGATCCTGAGCGCTCTGCATGCATCGATCGTCCTCTGGTCGCCCAAGGGGCAACGCAACGTGCCCCTGGACAGGTTTTTCCTCGGAGCCCGGGCAACGATTCGTCACGACGACGAGGTGCTCAAAGCCGTGCTGGTTCCACGGCTTCCCCCGGGTTTCGCCGCCGCCTACGCCCGGTTTTCGCTGCGTAACGGTAACGCCATTGCCGTGGCTTCCGTCGCCGCCAGTCTGCAGTTGAGCAAAAGCGGCACGGTGCAAGATGCCCGGATTATCCTCGGAGCCGTCGCCCCCATACCCACGCTGGCGAAGGAGGCCGCTGCCAAACTCGCAGGACAGCCACCGGATCAGGACGCCTTCCGGGCTGCCGCCGAGGCAGCGATGGAAGCGGCCAAACCGATCTCTGACGTCCGAGGCTCCGCCGAGTATCGCCGGGAATTGGTCGGTGTGTTGACACAACGAGCGCTGACTGAGGCTCTTCGTCGAGCGAAGGAGGCAAGCTAATGGCCGTCATACGGACCCTCAATGTCAATGGCAACCTCCATACGATCGCGGCGGAACCTTATGAGACCCTCCTAGATGTGCTGCGCAACAAGCTCGGGCTTACCGGGACGAAAAAGGGCTGTAACGTCGGTGACTGCGGCGCTTGCACCGTTCTGATCGACGGTGAACCAGCCAATAGCTGCCTCCTTCTGGCCACCGAAGTCGAAGGCAAATCGATCACAACCATCGAGGGCCTGGCTGTAAACGGTGAGCTTACACCTCTCCAAAAGGCCTTCGTCCACGAAGGGGCGATCCAGTGCGGTTACTGCACACCTGGAATGGTCCTGTCAGCCACGGCTCTGCTCAGCAAGAATCCAAATCCAACGATCGATGAGATCAAAGATGCGCTTCCGGGCAATCTGTGCCGGTGCACGGGTTATGGAGGGATCCTTCGGGCGATTCAGCGCTATGAACAGTACCGTTACGGCGGACCCAGCTCCGAGAACCGAGCCGCGGGCAAGGTGAATCCCGACTATGTCGGGAGCCCGCGCGGAGAGGCAAGCGCAGGAGACAACACCCAAACCGACGATCCGCGCAGACTGAAGTCTGCGGCTCAGCGTCACAGTTTTGACACTGTCGGTGTATCCGTCCCCCGTGTTGACGCAGCCGACAAGGTCACCGGTCGAGCCATCTACACGGCTGACATCTCGCTGTCGAACATGATTTATGGCAAGATCCTCGGGTCACCCGTAGCCCACGGGCAGATCAAACGAATGGATACATCGCGGGCGGAGGCGTGGCCCGGCGTGATCGCTGTCATCACCGGAGCGGACGTGCCCGACACGATGTATGGCGTCTCACCCGCTCGATACGACGAGTACGTATTGGCGAAGGACAAGGTCCGGCACGTCGGCGACGAGGTGGCGGCCGTGGCCGCGATCGATGAGCGGACAGCCGAAAAAGCCCTTTCCCTGATCGACGTCGAATACGAGGAGCTGCCCGCGGTTTTCGATGCCCTCGAAGCTGTGGCCGACGGCGCTCCACAGCTTCACGAGCGCTATAAGAACAACATCAACACCCACGTCGATCACACCTTTGGTGACGTCGAGAAAGGCTTTGCCGAATCGGACCATGTCCGCGAGGAGAGTTTTTCCGGCAATAATGTCTACCAGTCGCCCCTCGAACCGCACGCCTCGATCGCGACCTGGGATCACGACGGCACCCTCGTCTTATACAGTGCCACGCAGGTGCCACATTACGTGCAGTATATGATGGCCCACGTGTTGCACGTCCCCTTGGGCAAGGTCCGGGTGATCAGACCGGCGGTCGGCGGCGGGTTCGGTGGCAAAGCCGAGACCACCCCCCTCGACCTCTGTGCCGCGATTCTCAGCAAAAAGACCGGCCGACCCGTCAAAATGGTCTATTCCCGCGAGGACATGTTCCACCACGGCCGGGGGCGACATAAACAGCATATGAAGTTCAAGCTAGGCGTCGATCGTGAGGGGAAGATCAAAGCCTTCAAGAGCGAAATCTATCTTGACGGCGGAGCTTATTCTTCCTTCGGCGTCGCTACCGCCTATTATGCCGGCAGCGTCGTGCCAACGCTCTATCACTTTCCCGCCTACAAGTATGATGGCTACCGCGTGATGACCAACAAGCCCGCCTGCGGAGCCATGCGCGGCCACGGCGTGCCCCAGCCGCGGTTCGCCTTCGAATGTCTGCTCAACATGGTGGCGGATGATCTGGGCATTGACCCCATCGAGATTCGCCGCCGCAACGCCATGACCCCCAACACCAGAACCATCAACGAGATGGACATCGGAAGCTGCGAATTCAAAGCCACCCTCGACGCCGCCTGCGAAAAAAGCAACTGGAACGAAAAGTACGGCAAGCTGCCCAAGGGTAAGGGGATCGGTGTCGGGTCCGGCGGTTTCGTCTCCGGTGCAGGCTATTGCATCTATCGCGGCCAGGTGCAGCTCTCACACGAGAAACCGCGCGAATCTTTCCAGAAGAAATCCATTTTCCCCCACGCCAACGCGGTGGTGAAGATCAGTGAGGATGGTTGTGCAGCCGTCCTTCTGATCGGGGCAGCCGAGATCGGCCAGGGTAGTGACACAGTTCTGACGCAAATGTGCGCCGAGTCGCTAGGTATCCCCGTCTCACGTCTCCGCATCCGCAGTGAAGACAGTGACATCTCCCCCCTCGATCTGGGTGCCTATTCCTCTCGTGTAACCCTGATGGGTGGCCACGCCGTCTCCCGAGCCGCGGAGGACGTGGTCAACAAGATGCGACCCTACGCAGCCAAGATGCTCGGCTGCGATGAGTCCGACGTCACCGCCCGCAGCGGCAGAATGTACGCTGCCCAATCCCCAATCCCCAATCTCCAATCC
>CAYOQG010000184.1:0-11706 GCA_964405925.1 uncultured Phycisphaeraceae bacterium
ATCTCTGTGCCTCTTCCCATGGATCGAATCGGCACTTAATAACTAGAAATCGTATGACCTACCAACTACCATAGCTTCTCAGATTGTCAGAGACCTGGGAAGCAAGTCTTCCGCGGAAGCCCTCACCGGGCTATTCAATGAGCTGGGCAAGGTCCGGAGCCGTGCCTGATCCGCCGCACTCTTAGACGCAAAAAAGAAGGAACCGGTCCGCTGCCCAACGAGGCTTGGCTTCGGACCGGTCCCTGATATCCTAACGAGTACTGACTAGGTAATCCCGACCTCCTTTAAAAGCTTCTCGGTCTGGTCGAGGAGTTTCTCGAAGATCTTCATGGCATCCTCGATCGGTCGTGGTGTCATCATGTCGACACCGGCGCCCTTTAGCAGATCGACGGGGTACTTGCTGCTGCCGCTCTTGAGGAATCCGAGGTATTTCTCGCGTGCACCGGGCTCGCCGTTCATGATCCTACTGGCGATGTTGGAGGCGGCACAGTAGCTGGTCGCATACTTGTACACGTAGAAGTTGTAGTAAAAGTGGGGGATGCGAATCCAGTAGCTATCGACGAGATCGTCGTGTGTGTACGAGGGGCCGTAGTACTTCTTCATGATCTTGCCGTATTCGGCGCTCATGGCGTCCGCGGTCAGCGGCGTACCCGCCTCCGCCATCTCGTGGATCCGCTGCTCGAACTCGCTGAACATCGTCTGCCTGAACACGGTCCCGCGGATACCCTCGAGGAACTCGCCCACCAGGTACAGCTTCTTTCTCGGATCGGGCGTGCGATCGAGGATGTAGTTCTGCAGCAGGATCTCGTTGCAGGTCGAGGCCACCTCGGCACAGAACGTGACGTAGTCGGCATAGACGTAGGGCTGCGTGCCGCGGGAGTAGAACGAGTGCATCGAGTGCCCCATCTCGTGGGCCAGCGTCGACATATCCTCGTAGGACCCGTGGAAGTTCAACAGGATATAGGGCTGGGTGAGGAACGTCCCGCTCGAATACGCACCGCTGCGTTTCCCCTTGGTGGGGAACACGTCGACCCACCGCGAGTCGAATCCCTTCTTCATCGACCGGATGTACTCATCGCCAAGCGGATCGAGTGCGGTCAGAATCGTGCCAACTGCGTCTTCGTACTTGTACTCAAACTTCTCACTCGCGATAAACGGTGCGAACAGATCGTAGGCGTGGACACCGTCGTCGAGCTTCAGGGCCTTCTTGCGAATGTCCTGGTAGCGGTGCAGCAGGTGCAGGTTGTCGTTGACGGTTTTGATGAGCGTATTGTAGACCTCGACGGGAATGTTGGGGCCTTCCAGCGATGCCTGCAGGCAGCTATCGTACCCGCGTGCTTTTACGGTCAGCACGTGGCTCTGCACAGCTCCGTTGAGCAGGGCCGCGGCGGTGTTGCGGTGTTTCGCGTAGGTACCGACGATCGCTTCGTACGCATCCTTACGGACACGGCGATCGGGCGAACGCATGAACAGGTAGAAGGCGGAGTCATCGAGCTCCCGCGTCTTGCCCTCCTCGTCCTTGATCGTTGGAAACACCGTATCGGCGTTGGCGAACAGGCTGTAAGCCTGATAAGGCGTGCTTCTGACCTCGCCCGTCATGGCCAGCAACTCTTCGTCGCGCGCTGGCAGGATGTACTTTTTCTGACGATAGAGGTTGTCGAACGCCTGGCGGTATAGCTCGAGCTTGGGTTCTTCGCGCATCCAGGACTCGATGGTCTCGAACGGGATCGCGGTCAGCTCCGGCTCCAACCATGACATCATCTGTCCGTACTTGATGTACATCGACTGGGCCCGTGACTTCATCGCCTGGCGCTCGCCCACGCGAGTGTCCTGGTCGAAGAGCAGAGACGCATAGACGTAGACCCGCTCGATCCGGGGCTCCAGCTCGTCGCGTTCCTTGGCTACTTTGTAGAGATGGGCTGCGCCCGTGTTCAAGGTCCCTTTGTACCTCGCGAGCTTTTCGATGCCCTTGTCGACGTCGGCAAACTCCTTCTCCCAGGCTTCGACGTTGGGGAAGATGTTCTCCGTGGCCCAGAGGTACTCGGTCGCGATCTCGCTCCGCTCAGGGACCCTTTCCGTTTCTTCAGCCATCAGCACAGCCGCTGGTGCCATTACAATGCCTGCCATCCAAATGCTCATCCATCGGGGGAGTAGAATCTGTCGTTTCATCGGACTATTCTCACAACGGGTGACTGTTGCCTTATTACTAACGGCAGCCCCGCCCACTACCGCCAATCCCACACGCCCGATAGCCTACAGCCGGCACGCACCACGGGCAAGACCAGCTGTCCCATCCCGGAGCCTCGATGTCGCTGCGGAGACCTGCGTGCCGACCTGGCTGATTGTACGTCGATTGGGTCAACCCTACACGGACCTGGATGTCTGCGTCCCGCTGTCTGCTCGAAGCAGGACGACGCGTGTCCCATCGCGTCCGCTCCGGCGGGTCGCCTCCGCTGGGACAGAGCCAGGGCGGGCAGGTGCTGCCGGATTCCAACACGGAGCCGCTACCGGTGGACCCGTTCCACGTTCCTCTCCTTGTCGCGAACCGATCGATCCGGTTGCCACCGGATCGTAGGCTCGCCCGTGAGTGAGCATCAAGACGATCGCCGCTAGCCGCCGGTCGTTTTTACGCGCATACCGGGAGGGATCTCACGCGATGGTCTGGCAACCACCAGCTCTTCGGTGGTCAGACCCGCGGTGACTTGCACCAAATCGTCGTTCATTATGCCCACGGCGATCGAACGGGGCATGGTTCGTCCATCCTTGACAAGCATCACGTTCCAACCGCCGTCGTCACCGCGGAACAAGGCGGTGCGGGGAATGGTCACCGCATTCGCAGCCTCGTCATGGAAGATGCGCACATACACCCGGAAACCTACGCCAAGGCGTTCGGGACGCTCACGGAGCTTGATGGCGACGTTGACCCGCTGTTGCTCCACGCCGAGCGAGCTGATCTTCTTGAAACCTGCCGGATACACGCGAGAGACTTTACCTTGAATCGGACTGTCGGCCAGCGCCTGCCCGTAGATCTCGACAGGATCGTCCGGTTCCACGTCTGCCGCTCGCTCTGTCAGGACCTCGGCAATCACCTCCAGATCGTCGAGCCGGCCAACGGTCAGCAAGGCAGTCCCGGCCGGCAAGAACTGCCGCCGTGTCTGGTGTCGCCGGAGGACAATACCGTCGACAGGTGACTGGATCTCGGCACGGGCAAGATTGCGACGCTCGATCTCCAGTTGGGTTTTGGCCTCCACCAGTTCCTTTTGCCGTTGCTGAAGGGTAAACGACTTGCGGTCTGTGTAGTCCCTGATGAACTTGGGCCCGATATAGCTGACCGCGGCGATCGTCTTGAGGGCGGCCAGGTCGAGCGAATCGCTCTGGTACTGTGCCCGGGCCTGGCGGAATTCCATCTCCGCCTTTCGCAATTCGCGCTCAGCCGCGGAGGAGGTCTCGACCAGACCCTTGAGACGGTGGACTTCCGTTTCGTTGAACTCGAGCAGAGCCTTGCTGGCTTCGAGCTTCGCCTCGGAGGCTTTGACGGTCTCATCCATGGCTTTGACCGTGGCCTCCGTTTCGACGAGGGCGTTGTCTTCGAGGCGATGATCCGAGGTCTCCGCAATCTGCGTCTCGAGAACGGCGATCCTCTGCTCGGCCTGGAGGACACGATCCTCGAGATCATCCGTCTCGAGCCGGGCAACCACCTCACCTTTGTCGACCTTGTCCCCTTCGCGCAGTTGGATGGGCATAAGCCAGCCGGAGATGGGCATCGAGACGAGGTAATCGTGTGGCAGCTCGGTCACCGCCTGCTCCTCCACGTAGGCGCGGATGGTTTGAACTACTGGTTTGACGACCTCGACGGTTGCCCGCGGGCGAGTGGCCCTGATAGCCACAACGACGACGAGCACGACGATCGCTGCAATCACAATCCAACCTTTTTTCATCGCGGGTTTCCCTACTCTTTCACCTTGACGCCTTCCAGCCAATCGAGCTTTCGAATCTGCCAGTACGTGATTCCCTGTGCCGCGATCGTAAACAACAAGGCAAGTACAGCCGTCAAAACAACAACGCCGGGTCGGATGACGACCGGCATACGATACAGCTCGGAGTCATAGGCTTCGGCAATCAGTCTGGTCATGACATAACCGAACGGAAAGGCAAGAGCCAAACCGACTCCAAAGGTGACCATGGTCTGCCTGAACATGATGGCGGCGATCTGCCCAGGCCGATAGCCGAGTACGCGAAACGTCGAAACCTCGCGGATCCGATCTCCGATTTCGATGAGCGCGTTGTTCACGGTGCTGCCGAACGCGATCACCCCTGCGAAGAGGATCATCAGACCGATCGAGAAGATGCTGGTTTCGATCAGCGTCTTTTCGATGTTGCGCTTTGCATCGGCGCGAACGCTGAGACCCTGGGCGTTGGGTAGCTCCTTGATTTCGCGATATAGGGCAGGCAATTCAGCTTCGTCGACGTCGAGCTGGACAGCGTTGACTGCAAGTGACTCACCCACAACACTGCTGAGGTACCGTATATCGGCATAGCAATCCACGCCCAGGAAGCTCTCCACGATGGATGCCACGCGAACGTTTCTGGTCTCTCGCCGGCCGCGCACCGGGGTCAGCGCGAGCGTGTCACCTACGCGAGTACGGAGTATTTCAGCCAGCTTGCGTGAAACCACGAGCCCATCGCTCGGGATTTCGATGGGTCTTTCGTCGACGGACATGGGCGTCGTGAGCCGATGCCTGGGAGATAGACCGGTGATTGATATCCGGCGGGCGCTTCGACCATGGCGCAGATCACACCTGAGCCCGAACACGGGCTCGGCATAGTCTACACCGGGCAACTCACGGCTTTCGAACAACGCGCTGAGTGATTTCTCATCTCGCATGCCGATGTCGACGTCGCTATGGAGAACCCTGTCGAACTGGTAATCCACCAGATAGAGGAAGGAGTCGTACATGACCAGGGCCATGAAGACGATCGCTGTTGACAAAGCCGAGGCAATAATGGCCGTGAGTGTTCTGATGCGGTTGCGGAAGACCGCTCGCAGGGCCATCTGCGTCCGAAATCCCAGCACTCGCCACAGCGAAGGCCACCATTCCAGAAGAATCGCCCCACCGCGCTCGGGCGGTTTCTGCCGCATGGCTTCTGCCGGCTGAAGTCGGATCGCCTCCAGGACGCCGCGTATCGTGCCGACGACGGCGAAGCCAACGCTGATGACCACCCCGATCAGCATAAGATCTGGATAGACCCTGAAGACAAACTCGGGAAACTGGAAGAACCCCTTGTACATTTCGATCATCCCGTAAGCCAGCGAGACGCCCAGGGCACCGCCACATAGGCCGCCAGCGATGCCGATGATCACACCGAATGAGACATAATGGACCATGATGCTCCGGTCGGAGTATCCGAGCGCCTTGAGGGTTCCGATCGTCGCCCGCTGCCTTTGGGCCAGGCGGATCATCAGGATGTTGAGCACGAGGGCGGCGACGCCCAGGAAGATAGCTGGCATAATCGTTGCCGATGTCGCCAAGCCGGCAATCTCGTCTGAAAGGAACCGATGCGATGCCTGCCGTCGCCGTGGTGTCACCTCGAAGACACCGTATGGGGACAGCATTCGATCGATACGGTCGAGTGTCGTGTCGAGGTGGGCTACTGCCGTCGGCATGACGCGGCCGACGATCTGATTGCAGGCGTCCTTGAAGTCCAGCACGTCGCGCGCATACCGCTGCTTCACATACAGGATACCAAAGTGCTCGGCGTCTGGCACCAAATCACCGAGCCCGCGGACCATGTACACGTATTCGGGACTGATAGCCGTCCCCACGATCACGAAGGATTCCCGTTTGCGGTTCAGGATCAGTCGGATGCGGTCGCCGATGTCGAGATGGTGGGCTTGGGCGAAGGCTTCGCTGATGATGACCTCCTCGTTCCGGTCGTCGGAGAACCCCGATCCACGGATCAGACAGACTGCATTTAGGGTCTGGCTGAACCGACGCGCGGGAGTGGAAATCAGACGACCGGTCAACGGCCTCGCTTGATCCGGCAAATCCAGAATGACGTCAAACACGATTCGGGCGTCGAGCGCCGAAATCTCGGGCATTTGCGCGATGCGTTCGACCGCACTGAGCGGAGCCTTCTTCACGTCCACCCAGAAGTCGGCGAAGCGGTAGTCACGGTAATACGCTGCCTGACTGGCTTCCAAGATGCGTTGGGCGGAGCCCAAGCCGATGAACGAGCCCGTCCCGACCGCGATGATCACGACGACCGAAACGAGCGCGCCTACGCTGCCAAGCAGGTCTCGCACAAGTTTGCGGTGCAGTGCACGCAAGGCTCTTTGCTCCGTTACCAGCTAACTTGCTCGGCCGGAATCGGGCTTTCGTTGATACGCAGCTCGGTGATCCGCCCGCTCACCAGTCGTACGATGCGATTCGTTACCTTCGCGAGCGCGGGGTTGTGGGTGATCAGGACGATCGTCAACTGCTGCTCGCGGTTGAGTCTTTGAAGGATGCCCAACACGTGTCGCGCGCTGGGCAGGTCAAGCGCTCCCGTCGGCTCGTCCGCAAGCAGCAGCTCCGGCCGCTTGGCCAGGGCTCTGGCGATCGCCACACGTTGTTGCTCACCACCGGAAAGCTGGGCGGGGAAATGGTGACTCCGATCAGCCAAGCCCACCAGTTCCAAAGCCCTGGCTGCGTCAATCGGGTCCTCGACCAGCTCGGTCGCAACCTGGACGTTTTCCAGGGCGGTCAGCGTCGGGACCAGATTATAGAACTGGAAAATGAAGCCGACGGCGACGCGTCGATACTCCGTCAGTTCGCGGTCGCCAAGTGCCGAGAGCTCCTGATCACGATACCATACGCAGCCGGTCGTCGGACGATCCGTCCCCCCGATCAGATTGAGTAACGTGCTCTTGCCCGAGCCTGAAGGGCCCAGAATGGTGAGAAACTCGCCGCGGGCGATGGTCAAGTCGGCATCGACCACCGCGGGGACTTCGACGTCGCCCATGCGGAAGATGCGGCTCGCCTTTTCCATCCGCAAGATCGGATCACCGTTCACCGAGCTACCCGCAGGCATCCGGATTCTCCACGTCGTCCGTCACGTCACGCCCCTATGCCGCTATCGATCTCATGATCACATCACCAGGATACACGCAATCAAATGGCTCTGCGACACGGGGAATGCGCAAGCGTGAATGGTGCGCCGGCATATAGCACAGAGACACTTCCTTACGCGCTTGGTTAGACTTGGTTGGCAACGTCGGGTCCCACTTCCGATGTAACGAAGGAGCAGGAATCGATCAGAATTGCTGGGGTCTACTATCCTCGAGCTCCGTAGGGTGTGAAGCAGTAAGTACGCCCGCGCTGCGCTGCGGGCGGGCGGCGCGGAGGTCGTCGATCTTGTCGAGGTGGCGTTCGAGTTGACGGGTGCGGACCCCGACCAGCTCCTGGTATTTCTTCACCGCTTCGTCGAGGCGCTTGCCCATCGCGTCCATACCCTCGATGTACTTGCCCCATTGCTTTTTGAACTCAGCAAGGAGCTCGAGGATTTGCCGCGAACTCTGCTCCAGGTGGAATGTGTCAATCGCCTGGCGAATCACAGCCAGAATCGCGTACAGCGTCAAAGGCGAGCAGAGCACGACCTTGCTGCGCATGGCGTCGTCCAGCAGGCTTCGATCCCGTTCGTGGATGAAACTGTAGATTTGCTCGTTGGGGATGAACACGAGCACGTAATCAACGGTGCCGGCCGCCGGGTCGATATAGTCCCTCGTGGTCACCTCTTTCACCCTCGAGCGGACGTCTTTGAGGAACTGCGACGCACTTGCGGTTCGA
Source organism: uncultured Phycisphaeraceae bacterium (assembly GCA_964405925.1). GTDB lineage: Bacteria > Planctomycetota > Phycisphaerae > UBA1845 > UBA1845. Next base: position 7,827 of record CAYOQG010000184.1, read on the forward strand.
GACGCGTCGTCGCTTGCCTCGAGCATCTTGAGATAGTTGGCCAGTGGGAACTTGACATCCATGTGCACACAGCGATCGCCGGGGAGCGTGAATGTATAGTCCGGTCGGGTTCCTTCCCCGATCTGTTTCTGCTTGAGGTAGTTGACGCCTTCGATGAAACCGGCGAGACGGAGCACGTCCTCGGCCATTCGTTCACCCCACTGCCCGCGACGCTGCGGGTTCGCCAGGGCTTCGCGCAACTGTCCGGTCGTCTCGCGGAGTTCGCCGGTCGCCTGAGTCGCCTTCTCGAGTTGCATTCTCAGGGAACCGTGGCTTTCAGCCCGCTGTTTCTCGACCGCCTGGATCAAATCGTTCAACCTGGTTAGCTTGCTGCTCATTTCCTCGACACGGGCGTCGATGAGCTTCTTCTTGGACTCCAGGGCTTGCTCTCCCTGAGTCGTTTGCTGCTCGAGCTTGGTCTTGGCCAGCTTGAGGAAGTCGTCGGTGTTCGCCGACAGCGCCTCACGCGACAGTGCAGCGAACGCGGTTTTCAGCTCTCCGGCAAGAATGGCAAGCTCCTCGACCTTCTGTTTTTGCGTCTCCTCGATCAGGTGCTGGGCGAGAGCAGCCTCGTGGCGACGCCATAGTGTCACCACGATCAGCACGACCACGGCAGCGATAAGAACGCCCAACAGGATAAGGATGCCCACGGTCACAACGACAGTCCCTTCGTACGATCATGCGCCACGACGTGCGCCAGCGCAGACGCCATCGTATTGATCTGATCAACCGGCCGCAAATGTATTCACGACGTGGGTCTGGAATAAACCTGCGTCAGCGTGACCGCACCCGTCCACCGAGCCCGAAGTCCGAGCGTGGGGTGCCTCTCCCACGTCGACCAAGCCCCGCACAGCGTCACTTGGGGTTCGGATCCCCATGTATCGGACCCTCAAACTCGGGCAGACATCCGCCTGACCGGCGGCCTACAATAGTGCGGATAGATGCCGTTTGGCATGGAGTGGGAGAGAGATCGTGAACTGGCGTTTGACGTTTCCCTTGACGTTGCTTCTTTCTGTCGGCCTCCTTGGCTGTGCTACCTGTCCGCGAGACGCCCGTCGGACGGAGGTGGTGTCGGAGCATCTACTGTTCAATCCCGAATGGACGGGGATCTCCTTCCACGAAGTGACTCGTACGGATTGGCCGTCCACACCGGCGTTCGCCAATGGCGGCGAGCAGGTCGAATATCGCGAGACCATCATCGATCGACAGGGCGATTTCGGTGTCAGCCGGGACCGCCTGTACCGCCGATTCGAATCGGTTCGGCAGGGCCACCGAGAGCGGCCTTAAACTGTTACCGTATTTACATCAGTTTCACGTATCTTGAATCCCATGCCCTTTTTGCACGTTTTCGTCCTCTTGATCAGCGCAACTCTTTGCATTAGCATGACTTAGAGCAGGCTTGGTGCGGCAACGTTCCGCCGCTGTCGTGGTCAGCACGTGTTAACGGTGTGCCCCTAATCAGTCGCAACGGGCAAAACGAGGGCTGGTCTCGGCCTCGTAGTCTTGGACCGATAGCCATCCATTCCGGCAGGGTGACGGCATGGCGACCATAACGAAAAAAGAGCTTATCGACCGTATAGCTGACGACGCGGACTGTAAGCGGGTCCTAGTCAAGCAAATCATCCAGCGGTTCCTCGATTCAATCGTCGCGGAGCTCAGCCATGGCAATCGACTGGAGTTTCGCGACTTCGGCGTATTTGAGTCGAAGGTGCGAGCAGCCCGTCAGGCCCAGAACCCCAAAACGATGGACAAGGTCGCAGTTCCGGCGAAGCGAACGGTCAAGTTCAAAGTAGGCCGAGTGATGAAAGCCCGCCTCGATGCCGCCACGGTCACGATCGACGAAGCCACCGGCCTTGCCGTCGCCGCCTCCGCCCAAACCCGGTCTGCACGGAAAGCAGGAGCTGCCGATAAGTAATCAGACGACGTGCCCGTGCCGGATGTCTAAAGCATGCTGTTCCACGAAATCAGTCTGAAAAACCTGCTTTCGTTCGGACCGGACGGCATGATGCTGCCGCTTCGGCCGCTCAACGTCTTGATCGGTCCGAATGGATCGGGCAAGTCGAATCTGATCGAGGCGATTGGCCTTTTGCGCGCAGCCCCGACGCATTTGGCTTCGCCGGTTCGAGATGGTGGCGGCATTCGGGATTGGATCTGGAAAGGGAAGCCCGGCGCGGCGGCGGTGCTGGCGGTTGTGGTGGACAATCCGGACGGGAGCCAACCGCTCCGGCATATCATCGAGTTCACGGAATCATCGCACCTGTTCGAGTTGGTTGATGAGCAGATTGAGAACTCCGAGGCCTACGACACACACGTGGAGCCATATTTTTATTACCGTTTCCAGAACGGGCGCCCAGTGCTGTCATTCAGAGGCGAAGACCGACGCGAGCTAAAGCGGGAGGACGTTGACTTGGACGCGTCGATACTCGCGCAATTCAAAGACCCTGATCATTATCCAGAGATTACGTATCTCGGTCGTGTATATGCCCGCATTCGTCTGTACCGTGAATGGTCGTTCGGTCGTTTCACCGTTCCTCGTCAGCCGCAGAAGGCTGACCAACCCAACGACCTCTTGGAACCAGACTTCCGAAACCTCGGTCTTGTGCTAAATCGGCTTCGACGTGAGCCTGGTGTCAAAAAGAGGATTCTTGAGAATCTGCGTCAGCTCTATGCGGGAATCGAGGATTATGATGTGTCGGTTGAAGCTAACACAGTCCAGGTGTTCTTCCATGAGTCCAGTGGCGCGATTCCTGCGACGCGACTCTCTGATGGCACGCTGCGTTACCTCTGTTTGCTTGCTATCCTTTGTGACCCGAATCCTCCGCCGCTCGTTTGCATTGAAGAGCCTGAACTAGGGCTGCACCCGGACATCATGCCGACCATCGCGAAACTCTTGAAAGACGCGTCCCAGCGCACGCAGTTGATCGTGACAACGCACTCCGACATTCTTGTGGATGAGCTGTCAGATGAATCGGAGTCCGTCGTCGTTTGCGAGAAGCCGGCGGGGCAAACGACCATGAAAAGGCTCGACTCCTCGGCGCTGGCAGAATGGCTCGAGAAGTACCGACTCGGACAACTCTGGACTCAAGGGGAGCTTGGAGGGGTACGCTGGTGAAGGTCAAGCTCTACATCGAAGGTGGGGGTGAGTCGAGGTCGCTGCACATCAACTGCCGCGAGGGATTCCGGAAGCTGCTGGAGCGGGCGGGTTTTGCGGACCGCATGCCATCCACCAGGGCGTGTGGAAGCCGCAACGATGCCTACGATGACTTCAAGACCGCGCTGAGCGCGGCTGGTCCGGATCAGTACCCCGTTCTGCTTGTCGACAGCGAAAGTCCCGTAGAGCAACCTACATCGTGGCAGCACCTTCAAGCACGTGACGGTTGGGACCAACCGGAAGGTGCAGAAGACGACCAGGCACACCTCATGGTTCAGTGCATGGAAACATGGTGCGTAGCCGACCGAAAAGCACTACAAACGTTCTTCGGCCAACACCTTCGTGTCAAGGTTCTGCCTCCGCTCAAGGACCTCGAAACAAGACCCAAAGACGATGTCCACGATGCTCTTGTGGATGCCACGCGCGAATGCGGGCGTGACAAAGCGTACAGGAAGGGCAGGCGGTCCTTTGAACTCGTGGGCCGACTTGATCCTGACCAGCTCAAGAAACATCTGCCTCACTTCGTACGGCTATGCGATATGCTCGACACCAAGTTGTGACTTGTCCCAGCAGTTCGTTCCGTCGGGTTTGTTGACCCCGACCTACGGACTGTCTGCACGGCAGGTCCGTGCGGGCTAGAGCGGTTCTCGAAAATGCGTGCCGCAGCACCCCCCTGTAATCCCCCCTTGC
>CAYOQG010000185.1:0-11696 GCA_964405925.1 uncultured Phycisphaeraceae bacterium
ATCGTAATCGCCGGACACCATACCCATTTCCAAAAAGGGGACATTCAACGTTTTCACGCTCGGGTGGGGTCGCGATGATACAACGGAAGAATCACCTCCGAATCACCGACCGTCGCCACCCGCCCTTCCACAATTCGTAATTCGCACTTCGCAATTTGCTGTCCCACCTCCCGCCCTTCGCTATTCGACATTCGCCTTTCGCGGTGCTCCAACACCTCGGATCGCTCCGCGCATCCCATGCACCGAGCGCGCACCAAGTTATGATCCTTGGCGGCACACTCCGCGCCCATCGGGGGGCCGTCGGTAACAGCCGTCAGAGGAGAGAAGACGAAAAACAACAAAAAAAGTTGCCAAACGAACCCAAATTTCCGCCCTGGCGCTATCAAAAATGCGGTTCCGCCGCGAAAACGAACCCAAAACGAACCCACTATGGACGCTAACAAACCCAATTTACGATACGACCGAACCCAAACGAACCCATGCCACCTCCGTGTCCCTTCGTCCCTACGTCCCTCCCCCCACCGTGGCTCCGTCGCTTGGCGGGTCCTTCACAGTCGCGGTTCTGACTTCGATGTTTCGGCGTGACCCTATGCCTCCGGCTCACCTGCGCCCACGATCGGCTTGTCGTCCATGTGGGCTTTGGCGATCAGGGCTTGCATGATCTGCTGGCTTACCTCGTTCATGCCCGCGGGGGTGTAGGGGATCATGATGATCGATGCTTTGCCGTGGGTCCCCACCGCGGTCACCGTGTCATAGTGCTGCGTGAGCAGCACCATCTTGGTGGCTTCCTCCGGGGAGATGCCCGCCTCGGAGCAGGCTGCGACGGACTCTTTCAGACCGTTGGCAATCGCCAGTCGCTGCCGGGCGATCCCCACACCCTGGAGTTCCTTGGCCCGGGCTTCGGCTTCCGCCTCGGCGATGACGCGGATCTTCTTTGCCTCGGCTTCGTTCTTGGCAGCCTCCTTGAGACGGGCACTGGCATTGACCTTGTTCATGGCCTCCTTCACCGTACTGTCCGGCTGAATGTCGTTGACCAGAGATTGGAGGATGGTGTACCCGAACTGCTCCATGGTGTCGGAGAGTCGTTCCTTGACGGCGGCGGCAATCTTCTCCTTCTCGGAGAACACGTTATCGACAGGCATCTCCGGAACCAGGGCTCGCACGGTGTCGAACACATAGGAGCTGAGCTGCTGATGCGGATTGGTCAGACGGTAGTAGGCGGCACGGGCTGCTTCGTCGGACTCGCGTACGAAGAACTGCACCGCGATGAGCAAATCGACAAAGACGTCGTCGCGGGTCTTGGATTCGACCTTGATCTCGAGCTCGCGCACGCGGTGCGATACGCGGCCAGCCACTCGATCGATGGCGGGGATCTTGAAGTTGAGCCCCGGACCGGCGATGCGATTGAATCCGCGAAACCGCTCGACGATCGCCCGGGTCTGTTGCTCCACGGTGAACAGCCCGGCCAGCACAAAGATAACAAGGATCACCACCGCGATCACAATGACAACGATGACCGGCTCCATGGTTTCTCCTTTCCGTTGACAACCGTGTCAGGGCTTAGGTCTCAGGCGTAAACTCAGCCCTCGACAGCGATACCTGTACACGGTGCACAGGTTTTGGCACTTCGTAGGACGGCACTTCAACCGCCACCTCTTTCCCCCGCGGCAGCGACTGAGCTATGCGTTGAATCGCAAAGAGCTCTTGCCCTTGTGCGTCTTGGCCACGAATGCCAAGCTCCACGTCTTGCAGCGAATAACCGCCGTTAAACAGGATCACGGCTACGCTCTCCGTTCCGGCGAGCATGGCTCCACCCCAGGCTGACTCCCAGCGATAGTGCAACTGCACCGCATCCAAGCATGGCTCGAATCCTGTCGGCGGGTCCAACGGCTCAGGATGCGGCACTCGCCCTGGTGCCAACGGCTCACCGTCGGCACCTGTCAGCAAAAGCCCGCACTGCGAGCAAAACCGTGCCACAGGCCGGTTCGGCTCGCGGCACCTTGGACAGATAAGTTCCATGTCGATAAAAGCGTACCCAATCCTGGGGCGACCGCAATTATAACCGAGCAAGGAAAGTCAAACGTCTTCACAATTTCGTGCATGGAGTGGGTCAATTTCGTCGGAGCAGACACCTGGTAGGCAAGATGCTCACCGGGGACCCTCCGAAATAGTACCTTTACACGTGCCTGGCCACCTTTCACGGTTCTATGAAGACCCGCAGGGGGAGGGCTTTTTAGGGTGCCTCGTTGGGTGACAGTTGCCTCAAGAATCCACCGGCTGTTGAAGGAACCGTTCAACTTCGGGCCGGTTCCCCGGACCTCCAGTTTGGGAGACGTCCCTCTTCCGCCCCGCTCCCGCTGGTTCCCCGGCCAGGGATACGGGGGGCGATTCGCGTGGAATCAAATCGTGACCTGCGCACCGAGTTCGACCACGCGGTTCGGGGGGACGCCAAAGAACTTGGCCGCATCCCGGGCGTTTCGCGACATGATGACAAAGAGCTGCCTTTGCCACTGCCACATCTTTGTCCCTGACTTGGGACCAGTAAGAAGCGTCTCCTTGCCAAGGAAAAACGACGTGCCCATGGCCTTATAGTCGATGACCGCCGAATCGATCTCGCGCAGGGCAGCCGGGACATCCGGATTTTGGCTGAAGCCGTACCGGACGATGACTCGAAAGAGACCCGCGCCCAACTCGTCCATTTTCACCCGGTCCGCCCGCCCCACGCGGGGGACTTCCACCGTCTCGACGGTGAGGAGAACTACTTGTTCATGCAGCACCTTGTTGTGCTTGTAGTTATGCATCAGCGCCGGCGGAACGCCGTACTGGTATCCCGTCAGGTACACCGCAAGCCCTGAAACACGCGTTGGTTTGGACTGCTCGATATCAGCAACGAACTTCTCCACTGACAAAGTCTGTCTTCTGAGTCTTCTGACCAGAAATTCGCGACCGCGTTTCCAGGTGGCGAACATGGTGTAGATCGCGCACGCGACGAGAAGTGGAATCCATCCTCCCGAGACGACTTTCACAATGTTCGCGCCGAAGAACGACACATCAACCAGGAGCAAGCCGCACATCAGGGGTATAGCTAGAATCGGGCTCCAATTCCAAAGCTTTCGCATGGTGACGAACATGAGGATGGTGGTGATCAGCATCGTCGTAGTCACGGCCACCCCGTAGGCGTGGGCAAGCCGCCCGGATTCTCGAAAGCCGAGAACCAACCAGACGGTGCCGATCAGGAGAAGCCAGTTGATGAGGGGTACGTAGATCTGCCCGTATTCCTCCTCAGAGGTGTGGACAATCGTTATTCTCGGCAAGTATCCGAGCTGGACCGCCTGCTGCGAAAGTGAGAACACACCGGAGATCACCGCCTGCGATGCGATCACCGTCGCCGCGGACGCGAGTACGACAAGCGGGTACAGGCTCCAGGTGGGGGCAAGCTTGTAGAACAGGTGAGGCAGGTCTTCGGGCGAGTGGATGAGCAAAGCCCCTTGCCCCAGGTAATTCAGGATCAATGCCGGCAGAACCAGAGCGAACCATCCGATGCGTATCGGCGTTTTGCCCAAGTGCCCCATGTCCGCGTACAGGGCTTCCCCACCCGTCACCACCAGAAACACCGTGCCCAGGACGGCAAAGCCCCGCCATCCGTTTGCGATGAAGAACGTGACGGCATGCCTCGGGTCGAACGCCAGGAGCACATTCGGCTCCTGTAGGATCCAGCGAATTCCGAGGATCGCCAGAACGGCAAACCAGATGAGCACGACCGGGCCGAAAGCCTTTCCAACTCTCGACGTGCCGTGAGACTGCAAGTAGAACAGCCCGAGCAGAATCGCCACAGCGATCGGGACGACAAACGGGGCGAACATGGGCGTCGCTGTCTGAAGGCCTTCCACGGCACTGAGCACGGAAATGGCCGGGGTTATTAGACCGTCGCCGTATAGGAGCGCAGCACCGAAGAGGCCAAGCGAGACGAGGGCAAGACGCCGCCGGCTGCCGGGTTTCTCGCCCCTGGTAACGAGAGCCATCAAGGCCAGCACCCCACCCTCGCCCTGATTATCCGCGCGCAGAACGAAGGTCTGATACTTCAGCGAGATCACCACCACCAGAGCCCAGATGATGAGGGAAAGAACGCCCAAGACATTCGCGCTGGTGACCGCCGGTCCATGCCTACCAAGAAAACACTCCCGCATAGCGTAGAGCGGACTCGTGCCGATGTCGCCAAACACGATACCGAGGGCAATCAGGACGAATGCCGGCAAGCGTTTGGCCTCGTCTGTAAAGATGGGTTCGCTCTGGCCACGGGGTCTGGGCATCGGATAAGTGTAGCGAGGACCGTAATCGCAGGGAAGCAAGCCGGTTCTGTGCGCTGATTCCATGCGGCGTGCGTGGAGGTCGTCGCACGCAGGTGGGCTTCGATGGATCGGTCATTGGGAAGGACCCGAACCACGCCTCCTTATGACCCCTACCCGGGCCTGGACAAGGGTCTCCAAGCAACCTGCGAGGAGGATTGTCCCGTACCGAATCCCCGTTCGGTGCATCGCAGTCAAGCTGAACCAGGTATGTGCACTCAGGCAAGACCGATGTCCGCGGCAGCTACGGCTGATGGAGGGTGTTCATTCTGCGGACGGCGTCGAAGGCACGTTGCAGATCCAAGTCGCGTCTTTGGCGAAGGTCGTCGGGGAGCTCCGACCAACGGACGAGCCAACGGAACGCGGTGCCGTCTTCCAGCGGGATTTCGATCACGGCGACGTACGGATCGGCTGCCAGGGCTGCTTCCAGGTCCGGTTCGGCACCGTGCGAAACGCCACTCGATGGATCGTAGAGCAACACGCCATCCGGCTCGATGAGATAACCCAAACCGGTGTAAGCGGCGATCGCTTCCAGAATCTCCTCACCCGGTTTGTCGTAGACGGTCAAGGAAAACCCGTACTGCACGTGCGGAGGTAGCGAAGCCAAAACGCCAGGCTCGGCGTAGATGTCGACGTGAACGTGATCAGCTAACATCTGGAGCACGTCCAGAAGCGGTCGACCCGAGACCCGCAGCGAAATCGGCTGCTGAAGACGTCGGCGAATTTCCTCCTCGATCGAGGAGACGACGATGCGCTCACCGCTGAGTGTCCAGGTCCAACCCAGATCGGCACAGGCGAACGTCATGACCTCGTCACCCGGTCCAGCCCCTACACGTCGGAGTGCCTCGGAAAGCAACCCCCATGCGTTGGGCGTATCGACATGAAACTGCATGCGTGGTTCGAGCCTCGCCAGCGCCGCGGCGTCGATCCCCGGCTGGCTTGCAGCGAGGGTCACCAAGGTGTCGAGCTCCGTCCAGGTCGGCGTTCGCCCCAGGTTGCGGAGGGCGTGTTTGGGTACGATCTCGACGTGGTCCTCGCGGACGACGAAGGTCATCCCCAGCCGGGAAAAAATCGCGGTCAGTCCGTCACGAACGGACATCTTAGGGATGTCCACCTTGCGAACTGGGGTATCCGGACCGTGCGGGGTGAGACCCATGACTTCCGGTTCCATGACGATCTGAACACCGGTTTGCTCGCTAAGCAGCTTGATCGCCTCACCGAGGGTGGTGTTCTCGAGGGTGAGGGGTACGGGTTCGTTCAGGGCTTGCTCGATCAACGTTCGCATGTCAAGGGGTTGCTGCTGGGCGTGCACCAATCCGCACGCCGCCAACCCGGCGACTGCCCATATCTGCGTGACACGAACAATCATTGTCAGCCGATTCCATTGCATCTGTGATCACCCCCGGTCTGGGTTGTAGTTCTGCTCATGGATTCCACACCCTGTCTCATCTCGCTAAAAACTCACGGAGCTCGCTCCCTTCATCGCCGTGGGACCTTCCATCTTACGGTGGCACGCTGGCTGCACCGATGCTGATGCGGGTCGCCCCGATGGCTATAAACGACACACCTGATGAGGTCCGTGCCGATGACACGGCGGTAACCTCTTGCGGATCTTCTTCCTGGCCAAACGTAACCACGGGTTCCCGGCGATCCGCGCTGTGGTCAGACGGCGTAACCATCACCAAAGGAGGACCAATCTCGATCGTCAGCGCAGAACGAGAATCCGGTCTATGCCATAGAATCGCTGTGACGGCGAACGCGACAGCCGCCGCGGCCGCAAGCGGCACCCCCAATCGAAAGATCACCTGGTGCCACGGTTTTGTCTTCTGCTCCGCACGGACCCTGGCCAGGACGGCTGTCGTGAACGCCTCTTCATCGATGGAGACAGTCTGGCTCGCCCACTGGCCAAGTAACTGGTCGACTTTGACGAGCTTGTCAGCATCGCCGGTGCCGATCAGTTGTGCTTCCGTAAGGGCGGCATGGTGTTCCCAATCGAGAGCGACAGGTTTGGCACCCCACCGGTTGATCAGTTGATTCAAGTGACGGAGCCGATCGGCCTCGGTGCGAAACGCCTCTGATGACGCAAGGGCATGGTCCAGTTTCTGCTGCTCAGTTTTTGTCAGCTCCTCGTCCAAGCTGCGGCTGAGCAAGAAGGTCGGGTCGTCCGGGTTGTATGGCACGTCGCTCATTCTTTAGGAATCTTGGTTGGCCGTGGCCACCCTACAAGAAGTCCGCCAGCATATCCTTTAGCTTCTGGCGAGCCTGAAACACATTCCATTTCACAAGCTCCACGCTGCATTTGAGGATCTCGGCGACATCCTTCTGTGGCAGACCCTCGACACTGAACAGGATCAGGGCCAGGCGTTGCTTGTCCGGGAGACGCTCCATCGCGTCGCCGATTGCGTTGTGGAGCTCCTCCGGCAGTGCCCCGCCATCGGACTCCAGCCCGACGGTGGTCGGTCGACCAGTTCCGGGGCTTCGGGCCCCAGTGAGCCCAGGGGAACCGTCATCCAGCGAAGTTGTCGACCTGATGGCCCGGGACCGACGGTAATTGAGCGAGAGGTTGCCGACCACCCGCATGAGCCACGCCCCGAACCGGGCAGGGTCTTCAAGCTGTGACAGATTCCGGTACGCACGGACAAAGGCCTCCTGACTGACGTCGGTGGCGTCCTCGACGTTGCCTAGAAGTCGGTATGCGAGCGAGACAGCCCGCCGCTGGAACTTCCTGACAAGCGATCCGAAGGCCTCGACGTCGCCATCCTGGGCTCGGTTTACGAGGGCCACGATGCTCCAATCAACCTTCAACCGCTCGCTCCCGAGGTCCTTCTCTTTCAATGGGTTAGACACGGCCTTACCCGCACCGGTTAGAAAGACGCTGCCGCCGATTCATCCGAAAGGTCGCAGCCGAGCTATTCCGATGGTCACATTCGGGCGCCATGGGCACCCCACGCTCAGGTACCGGGCCAGCGTCCACACAGGTGCCAGCATTTTGCATTATGGGCCTCGATCCGTACAGTAAGCCCCCGACTATCGGTCGCCTCGGCTTCGACAAGCGGCGTCAGTAAGGTGGAGTCTCACGTAGCTTGCGCTGCCGGATAAACGCAAGGAGTTGGTTCGCCTCATGCGGATTGAAAAGGAGATTGGGCCAAGCCGCGAAGCCGTTCGAGCTGCCCAACGTGAGGGTACAACCGGACTGGTGCCCACCATGGGTGCCTTCCACGAAGGCCATCTATCGCTGATCCAGGCGGCCCACGAGCGGTGTGCGTTTGTCGCGGTCACCATCTTTGTGAATCCTACGCAGTTCGGACCTGGAGAAGATATCGAGAAATATCCCAGAACGCCGGAAACAGACTTGGCTGAGTGTGAGAGGCTCGATGTCGATCTGGTCTTCATGCCCGAAGTTGACACCATGTATCCGCCAGGGAGCCAAACCAGGGTCCGGGTAAGCGGATTGACTGAGGGCCTCTGCGGGGGCTGGCGGCCAGGCCATTTTGACGGCGTAGCTACGGTGGTCACGAAGCTTTTCAATATCCTGCCGGCAGACTTGGCATTTTTTGGAGAGAAGGACTACCAGCAGATGGTGATGATAGGTCGCATGGTCCGCGATCTGGACATGCCCATTGAGATTGTCCCGTGCCCGACGGTGCGCGAGCCGGATGGGCTGGCCATGTCAAGCCGAAATGCCTATTTGTCAAAAGGGGAGCGGAAGCAGGCAGTCTCGCTCAGCCGGGCGCTGTTTGCAGCCAAGGACCGCGTCACCGCCGGTGAGCGCAATGCCAAAGTTGTGGCAGAGAGAATCCATGATGAGATCCATGCGGCGGGACCGGCGGAAATTCAGTACGTCGAAGTTGTCGATTCCGGGACGCTTGAACCGTTGAGCACGATTGACCGGTGCGCCCGAATCTGTCTGGCTGTCCGAATCGGAACCTGCCGATTGATAGACAATATTTCCGTTGGAGAAGGAATAACAAACGACCCTTAGCATCGGTGACGGTCGAGCGTTCGACGTTGAGCACGCGACATGCATCCAGAATTGTTTACAGTACCCATCCTGGGATTGACGGTTAAGACCTATGGCTTTTGCCTTATGGTAGGGTTTTTGAGTGCGGTGTGGTTGGCGATGCGCCGCGCCGAGCGGGTGAAAGCCAACCCGGACACCGTCTTGGACCTGTCCTTTCTGGCCCTGATTTTTGGGGTTGGCGGCGCCCGAGCGTTCTATGTGGTGCACTACTGGCAGTGGCGATTTGCCTCCGCTCCGAACAAGCTGTTGGCCGTCATCGATATCACCGAAGGGGGGCTCGAGTTCGTCGGAGGTCTGCTTTGTGCGACGGCCGCCATTTTGATCTATACGTATTGGACGAAGCGGTCGATCCGCCTCTACCTTGACATTATGGCCCCCAGCGCCATGTGGGGGCTGGCCTTGGGACGCATAGGTTGCTTCTTCAACGGGTGCTGCTTCGGGGGGATGTGCGTCGCCGCTTCGACCGGCGAGGCTCTGCATCCGTGGGCCGTTGAGTTTCCCTTTGCCAGCCCCGCCCACTACCGGCAGTGGGAGGACCGTGAAGTGACCGTGCCGGCTGAGCTTGTGGGTACAAGTAAGACTGCCCTGCAACCCTGGCTGGTGCCAGGTACGCTGCTCTCCATGTCCGTCGAGCGACGTGAGAAACCCAGACAGCAGTATGAGGAGGCCAGCAAGGCGTATCAAGAAGCTTATGCCGAGGCGCCGGACAGCGAACGGACTGCCCAGCTTCAACAGGCCATGCAGAGGGCGGAGCAGAACAAAACAAGACACGAAGCCAAGCTGGCGGCACTGAGGATGGCACAGGCATACCCATCGCGCATCAACCTTAACCGTAGGACGTCGGTGACCGAGCTGGAGCAAATCGCCTCGGCCTGTCGATCACGGCCGGTGCACCCAACACAGCTTTACTCTTCGGTCAATGCCCTACTTCTATCCGGTGTGCTGGCGAGCCTGTTCTATGTGCGTAAACGACACGGTGTTGTCATAGCTGCGTTGTTTGTACTTTACCCCATTCCGCGGACCATTCTAGAGCTCATTCGTGTGGATAACCCCCACGACGTGGGCAAGCTGACCGCTTCTCAGGCGGTGAGCGTGGGCATGTTCATCATCGGGATCATTGCCTTGGTGATCTTGTATAGGTGGATGCCGGAGCGGTCGCCGGCTCTTGATAGGGAACGGGCCGAGGCGAAGAAGTCCTGATCGGTTGGGCTATCCCACCTTTACTCGTCTTCGTCCTCGGGCAGTAGAGGCGAGCTCCATGGATCGGACGGCTCTTCGAGCTCGGGCAGCGGTCCCAGCTCGATGTCTCGGGCAAGCTCGACCGTGACGGTGAACTCCTCGTCCTCCCGCTGCAAATGCAGGTCGACCTGCTCGCCAGCGGGGACCATGTACAGGGCTTTGACCAGATGGTTGAAGTGCATGACCGGTCGGCCGTTTACCGCCAGTAGCTTGTCACCGGGCACAACACCCGCTTCCCGCAGGGGAGACGGATCCGCCACGTTCTGGATCACGACGCCAGGGGCGGAGCGATCGATGCTGACGCCAAGCCAACCACGGTACAATGACCGCCCGGTCCTCAACACGCTCACGATCCGATCCAGACGATCCTTGGGGACTGCGAAGCCAACACCGGAATCATACAGCTCTACGCCGGCGAGCTCGCCCGGGCGCTGGGCCATCGGAACAGACAAGCCTATGACTTGGCCTCGTACATCGCACAGCGGACCACCATAGTTTGCGGGGCTCAGCTTCACGTCCGTCTGCACGGCGTTTCCGTTCATTCGGTTGAGCGCACTGACGATTCCAACTGTCACCGAAGGGTCACTCCCACCAAAGCCTAAGCCGAGGGCGATCGCCCATTGTCCGACCTCAATATCGCGCGGATCGCGCCAGATTGGAGGCGACAGGTCCGTCGCATCGGTCTTCAGTAGCGCCACCTTCCGGACCTGATCTCTGGCCACCAAATCCGCCGTCATCCGGCGGCCGTCAGCCAGGGCCACGGAGATCAATAATGGATCGCGAACGAAGTTGAAGCTGCTGCTGACGATAAACCCGTCGGAAGAGTAGATGATGCCAGTCGTCGGGCCGTCCGCGATCTGAAAGTCCGATCCCGGCAAGTCCTGAAATGGGCTTGGGGGACGCTGGGGTCCTTCGCTCTCCTCGCCGTCGTCCGTCTCGATTGCTCGATTGGGAGGTTGGGAACCGCCGACCGTCTCAATCCTCACGAGATACGGACGCATGTTTGCCGCGACCGATCGAAACACCGCCTGGGTGTCGCGCAACAGCTGCAGGTCAAGCTCCGACCGAGCGGGGAGATGTTGTCCTTGTGATGGCGGCGAACCGGCTGAAGTAAGCGATGAAGATGCCGCGATTATGACGCTGAGCATTGTAGTTGTGGCGAAGCCTGGAACGCGCATCACGGTTGCCCCGGTTCTATGTGAATTTGCAGGATTGTTCGACCACGGTTGATCACCAGATCCACCGGTTCATCGGGTGCCAGCATTCGCAGCCTGTCCTCGTAGGACGCCACATCGGGCACCGATCTACCGTTCACCGAGAGTATCAGATCGTCCTTGCGGAGTCCCGCCTTCTGGGCAGGTGATCCAGAACGAACGCGTTCGACAAATGGAAGCACCCTCCGATAGCCAATCTGACTGAGACGGATGCCCAGATCGACGCGATCTCGAGATGTTGCCGTCGTTTCTGATCCTCTATGAAATGACTGACCGGCGGGGTCGGTTAGGTCTCTTGTTGCACCCGTCGCTTCCAGGAAGTACTCGTACAAAACATCGCGGGGAACGGCGTAATTGAAGTTCGTGTGGGTCAGATTCGAGACTACGACACGCCCGACCATCCCCACAAGGGCGCCGTCAATGTTGACAAGAGGGCTCCCTGGAGCGCCGGGGTTGCTCGTAATCGCATCAACCACGAGGACATCCCCATGATAGGGAAAATCGCGCAACCGGCGGCGAGCATCCAGACGAGTCCGGGCAGAGAAGACACCGTGGGCGATGGAGACAGGCTCCGCTCCGTCGGCTACCTTGAATGCGTTACCGGCAGCGAGAACCCAATCACCGGGGATCAGCCGTGCGTCCTCAGCGAGATCATAGAAGGGAAAGGGACCGACCTGCGAAGTCTCACCTGATGTATCCGAACCGATGGAGGGTCTGAGACGAAGCAACGCCAACTGCCGCCCGTGATCGCGGTGGACTACATCTGCTCCGTAGAGCGTTCCATCCGAGGTGACCGCGCGGATGTCGCGGGTATCGATGAGCAGGGAAGACACGGTCATCACAAGGCCATCCTCAGAGACGATGACACCCGTGCCG
>CAYOQG010000186.1:0-11672 GCA_964405925.1 uncultured Phycisphaeraceae bacterium
TCTTCTTGTAGTCTTCATACTCAGGATCGCCCTCGAATTTCCGTTCGGGGATCTTCAGTTCGAACTCCGCCTTGTAGTGTGAACCACGGCACTCATCCCGAAGGCGAGCACTGGTCGCAATCACCTCTGCCAGGACGATCATATCCCGCACCTGCCGAGCCCAGGGAAGCGACTGGTTGGCCCATTGACTCTGATCATCAAGCGAGATTTGCTTCGATTTGTCCTTCAGCTCAGCAATAGTAGTGAGGGCCTGATCGAGGCCCTCGTTGCTTCGCTCGACGAAGACGTGTTCCCGCATCACGTTACCGAGTTCGCGATGGAGTGCGAAGGCATTTTCGCCGCCATCTGAACTAATGATGGCCTTGTTGATGTCCTCCTGGCGTTTTCGCTGACTCTCGTATGCGCTATCCGGCAGCCCATTCCCTGTTTTGCCGAGTCCTTTGATATACGCCACCGACGAGTCACCGGCGACTTGTCCGCTGTAGGATGCACTCAGAAGAGAGTTGGCTCCCAGGCGATTCGCACCGTGGTAGGCGAAGTCGCACTCGCCGCAAGCAAACAACCCCGGGATACTGGTCGCGTGGTTTTTGGGGTGGATCCGGGCCATGCCACCTGTCTGTCCGTCTTTCTCGTAACTAACCCACAGTCCGCCCATCGAGTAGTGGGCCGCCGGGAAGATCTTCATGGGCCGGGTGTAGGGATCTTCACCTGAGAACGTCTGGTACATCTCCAGGATGCCACCCAGTCGGGTCTCCAAAAAATCATGCGATTTGTGGGTTAAATCCAGATAGACCACATCCTCACCGCCGATCCCCAACCCCATGTGGCGGACGACGCGACAGATGGCGCGGGATCCCACGTCGCGAGGCACCGTGTTCCCATAGGCCGGGTACCATTCTTCGAGGAAGTAGAACCGCTCCTCTTCCGGGATTTCGAGGGGGTCGCGGGTGTCACCTTTTTTGCGCGGCACCCAGATGCGTCCGCCCTCACCGCGACACGCCTCTGACATCAAGCGGTGCTTATCATGGCCCAGCATACCCGTGGGATGAAACTGGATGAACTCGCCATTGGCGAACTTGGCCCCCTGCTGGTACACGCGGGAAGCCGGGGCACCCGTCGAGTTGGTCGACATCGTCGAGCGACCGTAAATCAACGCCAGACCGCCGGTTCCCAGGATCACGGCATCTGCGCGGAACGCCTTGACTTGCATGGTCTTCAGGTCCATGGCCGTGATTCCACGGCAAACGCCTGCGTTATCCGTGACCAGTGAAAGGAAGTCCCATCCTTCGTATTTGTTGACCAGCCCCGCCGCTTCGTGGCTTCGAACTTGCTCATCAGCCGCGTACAATAACTGCTGACCCGTGGTCGCACCCGCGAACGCCGTACGACGGTTCTTGACCCCACCGAAAAGGCGCTGATCCATAATCCCTTCAGAGGTTCGACTGAACGTCACCCCCATACGATCGTAGGTGCGGATGATGCCGGGTGCCTCCTCGCACAGGTTCCTGATCGGCGGTTGGTCAGCCAAGTAGTCACCGCCCTTAATCGTGTCCACGATGTGTTGCCAGAGGGAATCGCTCTGACCCTTGACGTCTAAAACCGCGTTGATACCACCCTGAGCGCAGCAAGAGTGGGACCGCTTCACCGGAAAGAGGGAGAAGAGGTCGGTCTGAAAGCCCCGCTCGGCGATCCGCATTGTCGCCCAGAGTCCACCCAGGCCACCGCCCACGACGATTACTCTCGGTTTTGCTGCCATCCTTCTACTTTCCTGAAAACTGCTCCCGATGGTCATCCGTCCCCGGACCACACACAGACGGTCATCCACGCGCTTACCCGAAAGCGTCGGCCGCGTCGACGGTGATGGCTGTGTGGCTGCCGCCACCAGCACCGTGTGCCGCATCAGTGGCATCCATCGACTTCAATGTAATCAACGATCCCGTGCCGAAAATCGCCAGCACGATGCCGATGACCGCACAAACGCACCCGCTGATCGTCTGAGAACGTGGGCCGATCGTAATTCCCCACACGATCAAGAACGTCCAAATGCCGTTCGCCAAGTGGAACACGGCGCACAACATACCAAGCGCGTACACGGGCGCCGCCCATCCGTCCTGCATCGCCAGTATCGTCGACTGAGCTGCTGCGTGAGCGTCAAACTCATGACCACCGGGAATAATCCAGTGAATGTGCCAGAGGTGTGCCACAATGAAGAAGAGGGCGATAATTCCCGTCCACCGCTGGAGGGTGTACCTTAGATTCCCTACATACTGGTAGGTGGTCACGTTCGACTTACCCGAGAGCCAGATCAGGATGCCCACGAAAGCATGAAATGCAATGGGTATGAAGATGAACAGCACTTCCACCGCCTTGAGGATGCCCAGCGAGTCCAGCATGTGGATCCGCTCCACGGCGAATTGGAACGCCCTCGGTCCTGCCATGATCGAGGCATTAATCGAGAGGTGAATGCACAGAAACACCCCGACGGGGATGATCCCCGACAGTGAGTGCAATCGCCGCACCAGGAAATGATACCGATCGCTGAAGGCTCGAGTCCCTGCTACCACGTCAGCCACTGCCAACCGTTCCTTTCTGCGGTCTGTTCACCGACCGCGTTCTGATAGAGGGAAGGGTTCGTTACATCATGCTCCGCCGCGCCGGAGCATGAGGACAACGCACGCACTATAACCGCCCGAGCTTGCCTCTTACAAACCCGCCAAGCGCCGTCACGGCGGCCGGTACGCCAGGCAAGCCACTGGGCTGGCCCTCCTGCGAGCCGTTGCACCCCCATCCGTAGGATGCATTCCATCAAGACTTCCATCATGGTTCCAGGCCCACGCACGTACGTCGCACGAATCCCGCAAGCACTCTGCGTGCCAACGGGGTTTAGCCCAGCGTGCCTGGCCGGAGCATGAAAGAGGCAAACTGGGGCGCATGGTTAAGCCGGCTTACCGCCGCGCGATGATCCACGTGCGAGCCCAGACCGCGCACCCCACAGAATGATGGCGTGGCCGTTTTCGGGCGCCACAATTCCGCTTGTTTGCCGCGTTGTCTTTGCCTACCGCCACCGAGTTTGAGGAATCTTCTTTGGTGCTTCTCGCTTCGATGTCGACGCCTGCTCGTGGCCATCATCGAACGAGCACTGGCAACCATCCGTCCACAGCCAGCGCGACCTGCCCATCGCGGAGCACGGGGATTGCTCGAGTGTCTGGGATGTACCACCGCTTTGGGTTAATCTCACTGGCCCTATGGACCGCGCAGCTAAATCGCTCATTGCCGGGGTCGTCCTCCTGACTGTTCTTGCGGGAACGCTCCTCGTCCTTGAAGTCCCGACCGTTCAGTGCCTTCCCGGTTGGGTTTGGCCGATTTGTGACCGTAGGATCGCGGCAATCGGTATGATTCTAGCTGTTGCCTCTTGCCTTCCACTCCTTGTGACGCTTATCTGCCAACCGAAGCTGGCGAGTAGCCGGCGGGGTACGGTCGCCGGGTTGATTGCGTTGGTGCTGTCCGGACTTGCCCTGCAGCATGGGCTCGCTCTGATGGAGGGGCGTGGGATCGACGGGCTACGCGATCGGATGATCCGCACAGGGCATGCCGAGTTTGCCCGAACCGCGAGCTACGATTTGAGCCCCTGGGGCGTGCTGACCCACTACGAGCAGGTTATGCAGGCTGGCAGCCAGGCCTACGCACGGTCGAAACCGCCGGGGCAACTGCTCTTCTACATGGCACTGTCATCAATCGCCGACCGAGTGATGCCGCACCGGCCTGCGTCTGATCGACCGGAGGACCAACGGTTCATCAATGAGCGGCACCGAAGGCTCGTGAACTTCGCCACGGTTGTGCTCCCGCTGCTTTCCGTGTTAACAGTTGTACCGTTGTATTTCTTGGCCCGGGTGCTCTTGCCGAAAGAGTATGCGCTCCTACCACCGCTGCTTTTCTTGCTTGCACCGCCTCTTACTTTGGTGACGCTGCATCTTGACCAAGCCCTCTATCCGCTCCTCGCAACGACGAGCTGGGCGTTCGCCGCTTACGCTGGCGAGACTGACCGCCGGGCCTGGCTCTGGGGGACAGCCACGGGCGTGCTGACGTGGCTAGCCCTGTTTGTAAGCTTCTCCCTCCTGCCCGCCGCACCGTTGGTGGTCCTCTTCGCATGGCTCTCGGCGCGGACCCACTGGTCACCCACCAAGGCGAGACAGCTTCTGGTCGCCGCAGCCGGGTTTGCCCTGGCATTTCTCGTGCTGGCAGCCCTGCTTTGGTTCGCGGCCGGTTACGACATGATTCATCGCTTTGGAGCGGCCATGGGCTATCACCGCCTGTGGATGGCGGCCATCCATCCCGAGTGGCAGGGTTGGCCTGAATCAACGACCCTGATGCTCAAGTCAAGTCTGCTGAACGTCGTGGAGTTTGGATATTGGCTCGGTCCATCGCTGCTGCTGCTTTTCCTATTCCCTGTTGCAGCCATGATCCGCTCTTTTCCGAGGAGGTTGCATGGTGCCACCTGGGGTGAGCTTCTGGGGCTCTGCACAGCCTTGGTTCTGCTCGGCATGGCCTGGTTTGGCGGGAGCATCGGTGAGACAGCGAGACTGTGGATTTTCACGATCCCTCCGGTCGCGCTTACCGTGGCTTATGGATTCACCAGGCTGAACGTGGGGAGCTCCCGGACATTCATGCTCGTCGTCGGGATCACCCAGCTCGCTTGGATGTTTCTCCTGAAGGCGAAGCAGGATTTTTGGTAGGGAGACGCCGGCGGGCACGGTGTGTAGAGGGCCGCGCCGCGTGCGTCGCTGCGAGACCTGTTTAATCCGTTGTTTCGCTTATCCAACCGCCGCGCCGGGTCTTTGGCAAAGCCATGATCCTCGTCCGCCGCCCTACCGGGGTACCGCCGTCCGGTAGTGTCGATCGCTGCGATGCCCCGTGTATCCTTCGTCGATCGTCATTCGGCTGGGATACTTGGCGCACCATGCATCGATTCAGAATGCGACGGTCTTCTCCGTGATGCTTTGGCTGTACATCAGACGGGCGAAGTACGAGGAGCAGATCATGCAACAGGAGGAGCGGTACGCTCAGTACATGCGACGGGTGCGCTATCGGTTCCTGCCGGGGGTTTACTGAGATGTGCCTGAGCCTCCCCCCAGTGTCTGTGGTCGCTGCCCCAGCGAAAAAAGGGCCTACCCGTTGCATTCCTGCCACGGTGACATTAGCGTAGGATGTGCATTGGGACGGGCAGGGGATGCTACCAGGATGCCCGCTCTCTCGGCACGGCGGTTGCCAGTTCGGCGAACTGGGCTGACGGCCCGCTATTAGGAGGAACCACGTGAACGTGCCATTGACCGCACCGGCCATTATGACCATCCAACAGCACATCCTCGAACGGCAGCGTGTACTCCACCCCGACGCGACCGGTGAGTTTAGCTGGCTGCTCGGGGCCATCACCCTGGCAACCAAGATCATCGCCGACCACGTTCGGCGGGCTGGCCTGGTGGACATCCTCGGGGCCACCGGCGACACGAATATACAGGGCGAAGAGGTGCAGAAGCTCGACATCATCGCCAACGAGACCATCGCCGGTTGCCTCGGGTACCGCGAGAACGTCGGGATCATGGTTTCCGAGGAAGACGACGAACCGCGCATCCTCAAGGAGTTCGACGCTCAGGCGAGGTACATCGTCCTTTTCGATCCCCTGGATGGCTCGAGCAACATCGACGTGAACGTCTCGATCGGGACGATCTTCTCCATTTTGCAGAGTCGCGAAGGCGTAGCGGCGGGCAGGGTCATGGACCATATCCTCCAACCCGGCTATCAGCAGATCGCCGCCGGGTACGTGATCTACAGCAGCAGCACCGTCATGGCCTACACGACCGGGGACGGGGTCCACATGTTCACATTGGATCCCGCGATCGGGGCGTACAGGCTCAGCCGGGAGAACGTAACCATGCCGGCGATCGGGAAGACATACTCGGTGAACGAGGCCTATGCCGCGGATTTCCCACCGGGGATTCAGGAATACCTGCGATGGGTCAAGTCGAAAGAGGCTGGCGGATACGGATTGCGGTACATCGGGTCCCTCGTGGCCGATTTCCACAGGACCCTGCTGAAAGGCGGTGTATTCTTGTATCCGCCAACCACCAAGGCCCCCGGGGGCAAGCTCCGGCTACTCTATGAGGCCAATCCGCTAGGCTTTATCGCGGAACAGGCCGGCGGGGCCGCCACCGACGGCAAAAAGCGGATCCTCGACAAGGTCCCCACGGCCCTCCACGAGCGGACCCCCTTAGTTATCGGAAGTAAGACCGAGGTGGACCGGATCCTGTCTTTTTGGCACGCCGGTTGAAGCCTGCGCCCGATACCCCTATAATCCCCGTACCAGGGTCGGGGCGCTGTGGGCCGGTGTCACGCTTTACGGGAGTCGAGGATAGCCCATGACGACCGGGGTAGGCGCCGGAGGAATTGCGCTCGATGATGCCCTCCGGTATGCTGTCGATGGAATGTTCATTATCGACCGCAGCCGCGAAGTTTTGCTGTTTACTGAAGGGTGTGAGCGGATCACGGGAGTAACCAGGGCCTCAATCGTACCGAGTGAGTGTCCCTGCCATCAGCTCATAGAATGCCGAGATGAGCACGATCGGACGTCGTCCGGTGCGCTATGTCCGAGCATCGCCATTTTTGGCGGCGACCGGAGCGCCGTTCGGCAGCGTATGAGTATCCGACATCGGGACGGACGGCGGGTTTGGGTTGAGACGGCCTACTCGCCCGTTTTCGACGCGGGGGGAGGAGTTACAAGGGTGGTGGGTATTATGCGTGATATCACGGAGGCGAAGGAACAAGAGGAACAGCTGCGAGCGTTGGCGGAACAAAATATGGCCTCCGATACTGAAAATATGTCAACACCCGCGGACAGCTGCTGCAGTATGCCGGCCCAAGGCGATCAGCCGGTGGCCGGCACGGATTCCAGCATGGGACCGCTCGACCAGATGCTCACATCGATCGAGAAGCGGGAGATTCTCTCGGCATTGAGGCGCGCCAACGGTCAGCGGACCCTTGCTGCGCGTATGCTTGGCATCTCCAGGAGCAGACTCTATCGACGAATGGAGGCGCTGGGAATCGATCCGCGGGAGATCGGTCCACACTAGAACGTTTGGGCACTGCGGTTGAAACGAGTGGTGGCTGTCGAGCAGGCGTACTGTGCACGGAAAGCGCGCGCGATTCGTCAGGAGTTATCCTTTGTTCGGATAACCTGTTGTTCATGCGGGCGCTGGCCAGCAGCTCGTGCGATCTGATCTACGTTGATCCCCCGTTTGATCTCAACGGAGTCCGTTGGTCGGGTAGCACCGGACCGCGAGGCACATCCTCCAGTGCCTGTCAACACCGCCAGCAGTCTTGTGAGTCCCCTGGCCAGGCCCCGCTTTCGTCCCTGCTCTCCACCGGAGGACGAAGCCGGGGCAGGAGAGCCACAAAGACAGAGCGCGCACTAGACAGCTTCCTGGCGTTCTTGCACCCGCGGCTCGTTCGGATGCACCAACTTCTGTCCGAGCGGGGCTCCTTGTACGTGCATTTGGATTGGCGGACCGTACACCACGTCAAGGTGTTGCTCGACGAGTTGTTCGGTCCCGATGGTTTTTTGAACGAGATCATCTGGAGCTACCGAAGTGGTGGTCGGTGCGGACGCTGGTTCCCCAGAAAACATGACACCCTTCTGCTTTATGCCAAGAACCCCGGGCGTCACACGTTCAACCGCCTCCGAGACGGCGCATATCGCACTCGCGACCTTCGAGTGACAAGTGACGGGCGTCCGTACAAATCGACAAAAGCCGGGCCCATCTACTTCGATCCTGCCGGTCCGATGGTACCAGACGTGTGGGACATTCCTTTCCTCTCTACAGTCGCCGACGAACGCGCAGACTACCCGAACCAGAAACCGGAAACGCTGTTGGAGCGGGTCATAAGCGCCAGCTCTAATGAAGGTGATCTTGTAGCTGACTTCTTCTGTGGCAGTGGGACGACACTGGCCGTCGCCAAGCGTCTGAATCGCCGCTACCTCGGGTGCGACGTCAATCCCAGCGCGGTGGCCATCACCAGGCGGCGACTGACTGCAGTACCAAAGAGGTCGGCGACCTGATAGCAAGCTGAGCATCAACTTGCCGCGGCCTAGCCCGCTAAGCCGCCCGGCCTCGCGCTGTCGCGATGGGCGCGACGTTGCCTCCCAGTCCGTCGGCCCGTTTGAGCAACAGAGAGTCCACGTCGATGCCCGATAGATCAGACGTAACAACACCCGCAATAACGGTAGGCAGCCGACCGTGGCTCGTTGCGTCGAATCGACAAACCATGAACGGTTGGGGAACCCGCTACAAACTAGACGTGTCTCGGCGTCACGCAGACCATGGCCGCGTCTTCGACGATCAGACCGCTGTGAAATGAACCGGACACTGAATCCGAAACCCACTGGAGAGCCGATTCGGTCGAGGCGAACACCGCGACGCCGCTCCCGTCCAGATCCGAAGGCGCCAACCGTGACGAAACCAGGGCCACATGCACGTTGCGGCAAGCGGGATCCATCAGGTATCGCAGCTTGACCGCTTTGTGATCACCGAGTCGATAACCCTCCCTGGACACAATGTCGGTGGCATTCGCAAAGCTGTCAGAGCGTCGAAGCAGTGTCATAAACGCGTCTGGTCCAATGCTCTCCGGGCAGTCTGCCTCTAGCAGGATGCCTCCTCCATCGCGTACAGCCAGGTGATTGTTCTTGAGCGCTTTGTCCGCCTGGTACAGACTACGCCCCAAAGGCAGCGGAACGCGCAGTCGGAGAGCGTCCACTGGCCGATCGATGGGCTGCGCGTAGATTCGTCGCACAGCCGGGAGAAGGGCGTCTGTTACTTCAACCGGATCGCCCGCGGCGGCAACCACTACGGTGCCGCTACGGACAACCTCACCGACCGCGCAGATCTCCTTTTCCTCGGCTTGGACTCGGCGGAGAATCTCGACCATGCCGTCGTAGACCGGGTTCCCCCACAACCGGAGAATATCTGACGACGGACTCAAGGCACCCGAGTGATTGCGCTCGATGTCATCACGTGACAGACAGCCGATCGTCACCGTCTTGTGGGGGCCGGTCACGCCTCCGAAGTAGTGCGGCTCGACACTTCCGATTGGCAGGAGGAATCGACTCTCGGCGATCCAGCGGTGCATTCGGACTCCGGCAATAGCGACAAGGTTCGCCTCATCCGTTGCATCGTGCCAAGCTACGTCTTTGATGCCCAGGTCACAGTCTGCAAACGTGCTCTCTTCAAACGCGCGGCGCTCCTTGTCACTGAAGCGATGGGCACCGGTAGCGATCAGTGCACGGAACCGCGGAGGCTGCCTGCGATCACCTGTACCTGTGTTGTGTCGTGCCATCTGCCCGACGAGCTTCGCGAGTGTGTGCAAGGCTGGATTGGTCTGCGTCGATCGGTGGGAATCGTTGATGCACAGTAGGATCGGCTCGTTCTTCTGAGTCGCCGACCTCAGGAAAACACGCATTGGTTCGCTGGCAACAACAGCGTCATCGAGCACTTCCGCACTGCTGCCAGATGTCGATGGGGGTTTGGGGCTTATGGTTTGCCAATCCACGCTTAGGTTCCCGCCTGTCCCACGTGAGGATAGCCGAACGTCTCCGCTTCAGCCAAGTACCAGTCCGACACCCGTTTCTAAAGCGATGCCTGTCCCCGATTGCATGATCTACGGAGTTCTCGATACTAGAATCGGCCGAACCACGCAATGGCGTGCGGGTGCTGTCAAAGGAGGATGCATTACCGCAGTTGGCAGGTCTTTAGAAGAGCGAATCGCGGCGTCGTTGGTTTCACCGTGATTACTGTAGTAGTGGAAAACTTCAAGGACGAACCACACGCGCCGGTCAAGACAAGGGCTTACGTCGCGGGGAGCGGTCCGAACGCGCGTATAGACTTCGTCGACAAGAGCTACTTGGCTGGGGCCTTCTGCGGATTCGTCTACCCCTTTGCAGGACCGACTCCGCGTGAATGAAGGAAAACCCTGTTTCACCCACCTCGGTTTGGTATAATGCGTGCTGCACGGTCGCGGCGGCGAGGCTGTCGTTGGTGGACTCGTAACGTGACGTGGCCACATCGGACGACTCGAAGCCCGGCCCCCGACAAAGGGAGGGCATGCCAGGCGGCGTCAATTCCTGCCGGCAGCTACCTCGATAAGTGCAGCGTCACTCTTGAGCCTCTTGCCGTTCTCACATTTGGGTCACGCTGATGACACGAGCGTGGCTCCCCATTTGCGGAACAAGGCCAGCGCACAACAACTTGGACTCGTTCAACTCGATGCGGAACACGAGGCGGGCCGTACCGATCGGACGAACGGGGGCGGCCCATGGACGCCCGTTAGCGCCCAACCTCATGAGCGCCCAGTCCCACCACCGGTATCACTTGGAGAGAGGCTCAAGGAGCGGGTTACGTGTCCTGCTGCCATCATAACCCGTGGTCGGTTCACGAGCGTTCAGGTCAATGTCGACGGATTCAATCAAAACATCGTGGGCGATGCAGCCAACGAGCCTTCCATCGCCGTTGACCCGACGAACACAGATCGAATCGCAATCGGGTGGAGACAGTTCGACACAGTCGACTCCGACTTCCGCCAAGCGGGTTATGCATACAGCCAAGACGGTGGGCAGACCTGGACGTTCCCCGGCGTCCTGGACCCTGGTGTGTTCCGATCCGACCCCGTTCTCGCCGCCGATGCTGAGGGCAACTTCTACTTCAACAGTCTGATGATCGATTTCACGGATGGGTCATATTCTTGTCAAGTGTTCAAGTCCATCGATCGCGGTGTGACTTGGTCGGACCCGGTGTGGGCTGCGGGCGGCGACAAGGAGTGGATGGCTATTGACAGGACAGACGGCATCGGTGCGGGGAATATCTACGCCTATTGGACTCAAGGCTGGAGTTGTTGCCCACCTGGCAACTTTACCCGTTCGACAGATGGCGGGCAGACGTTCGAGTGGCCTATCGCCATCCCCGAACCCAACGTGAGACTTGGTACGATGGACGTGGGCCCGCAAGGCGAGCTCTATGCGGTTGGGGTGAGAGGTGACACCGGTTGTGGTCCCGGGGTTTGCGGGGAGAGCGGACACGCGATTGCCAAGTCGACGAACGTCCAGGATCCTTCTGTTGCGGTCACCTTCGACTTCGTGCGCGTTCTGGATCTCGGAGGACGGTTCCACCCCTTCATCGACGAAAACCCGAACCCAGGGGGCTTGCTCGGCCAACCGTGGGTGGCGACCGATCATTCCTTTGGGCCCACAGACGGCAACGTGTATGTCCTGTGCTCGGTCGCTCCTTTGACATCGGATCCACTCGATGTCACATTTGTCCGGAGCGTCAACGGAGGATTGAGTTTTACCGAACCGCTGCGGGTAAACGACGATCCGTCGGGCCTTAATGCTTGGCAATGGTTTGCCACGATGTCGGTCGCCCCCAATGGGCGGATCGATGCAATCTGGAATGACACCCGCAACGATCCCACGCCCGAAAACCCTACGTTCTCAGAGGTGTATTATACTTTCTCGCTCGATGGGGGCGATTCCTGGTTCCCAAGCGAGCCGGTCACCCCCCAGTTCAATCACTTCCTCGGGTACCCCGGAGGAGACCCGCCGCAGCTGAAGCTTGGGGACTACTACCACATGG
>CAYOQG010000187.1:0-11631 GCA_964405925.1 uncultured Phycisphaeraceae bacterium
GGCCATGGCCGCGGCCGGTTCGCGCGAGGCGCTGGCGGCCGGCGGCGGGCCGGGCAGCAGCCCGAACGAAAGACTCAGCGCCGCGGTGGTCGGCGTGCGTGGCCGGGGGGGCGCCCCCCGTTTATAGGGGGGGGCGTGGGGGGGTTCTTCCAACCCATGTAGGGTCCGCCGTGCGGACCGGAGCTGTCACCCACGAACAGGTGATGATCGATGTGTCGTATCGCGTCATCGCTGACCACGTACGATGTCTGACTTTCGCCCTGACCGACGGAGCGGTCCCGAGCAACGAGGGGCGTGGATATGTGTTGCGGCGTATCCTGCGTCGCGCGGTCCGCTATGGCCGGCAATACTTCGACGTGCACGAACCGTTCCTGTGCGATCTCGTTGAACCGCTGGTCGCCCACATGGCTGATGCGTTCCCCGAGCTTCGCACCGCCCACGGGGGAAAGAACGTCGCACATGTAACCGAGCTCATCCGTGACGAAGAGGCGTCATTCATCAAGACCCTCGACCGGGGGATCAAGCTCTTCAACGAAGCCGCCAACCACGCCCGTAAGCACCACCATGGCAAGATCAGCGGCGAAGACGCCTTCAAGCTCCACGATACCTACGGCTTCCCCGTTGACCTGACCGAGCTTATGGCTGAGGAACAAGGACTGACCATCGATATCGGCGAGTACGAACGGTTAATGGAGGACGCGCGCGAGCGCGCTAGGAAGAAACGAGATATTGTAGAATTCAGTCCCGGGTTCGCTGATCAGTACCCGCAGATCCAAACAGACGACAGTGCCAAGTATCGACAGCTTGAGGTACGAACCAAAGGTGGGATCGTCGGGTGCCGACACCCGGACTTACCGGATCATTCAGAGCTTCCGGTCCAGCTACCGATCGGGACTCCCGTTGAAATTCACTGTAATGAGACCTGCTTTTATGCCGAACAGGGCGGCCAAATTGGGGATACTGGCTTCATTGAAACTCTCGCAGGCGATTACTGGAAAGTCGAAGTAGAAGACACGCTTAGTACGGCCGGTGGGCGAATCGTCGTCCACAAGGGAAGGGTTGTTGCGGGGTCTCCAGAATTCCCCTCCTTACATGGAGAGACTTCGCTTCGATTGGTGGTGGATGATCAGCGCCGAACCTTAATTATGCGGAACCACACTTCGACGCACATGCTCAACTGGGCCTTGCGTGAGGTGTTGGGCGATCATGTGCAGCAGAAGGGGTCGCTGGTTGATCCGGAGAAGACGCGGTTTGACTTCTCGCACAACAAACCACTGATCGACGACGAGCTGGCACGCGTCGAGCAGCTCGTCAATGAGATGATCCAAAAGGACCTGCTCGTTTATACCCAAGAGGTCCCACTCGAGGACGCTCGCAAGATCAAGACGGTTCGGGCTGTCTTTGGCGAGAAGTACGCTGATCCCGTCCGCGTGGTGTCCGTCGGGGGCGACATCAAGGCCATGCTCGGACGGCCGGACGATCCCGAGTGGATGAAATATCCCGTCGAGCTCTGCGGCGGCACGCATCTCAAGCGAAGCTCGGAGGCTGAGCGATTCGTGGTCATCTTAGAAGAGGGCGTAGCAAAGGGTGTCCGGCGGGTCGTGGGCATTACCGCAGACGCTGCCCGACAGGCGGAAGCAACGGGCCAGGACTTGCTCGCGGAGGCGACTGCATTGGCGAGTGGCACCGGAGAGAATCACCCCCCCCACCCCCCCCTTAGCAAGGGGGGGAGCAGTGGCGCCGCGGCCCCTATTCCGAGCCGCGATCCCGGCGCGCCGGGACCAGTGGCACCCGGTGACCATGCACTGGCGGACCAGCCGCCAGTGGCACCCGGCGACGCCACACACCCCCCGCATCCCCCCCTTAGTAAGGGGGGGAGCAGTGGCGCCGCGGCCCTTATTCCGAGCCGCGACCGTGAGGGAGCGGACACAGAGCAGAGCCCGGAGCGCAAGCGACGGGCGGCCCCCGACCGTGAGGGAGCGGAAGATGAACCGGACGCGGGGCACCCCCCCCATCCCCCCCTTAGTAAGGGGGGGCGAGGAGGGGTTAAGCCCGCGCGGACATCGGCGGACCTTAGCACCCAGGTGACGGCGTTCCAGCAGAAGGTCAACGACGCCGTCATACCCATCCTGGTTCGTCGGGAGCTGCAACGCCGAATCACCGAGCTTCAGAAGAAAGCCAAGGCCGAGGAAAAGAAGGCCGCATCCGCGACCAGCGACGCCGTGCTCGACCAGGTCGCGTCGCTTCTGGAATCGGCCGAGGTGGTGAACGACGTCAAGATCGTTGTCGGTCAGGTGCCACCGGCTGACCCCGCCGCCTTGCGTAGCGCGATCGACTGGGTCCGCAACAAGACCGACGCCTCAGCCGTGCTGCTCGCCTCAGTTAAAGACAACAAGGTGACACTGATCGCCGGCATGAGCAAAGCCGTGGTCAAGAAAGGCGTCAAAGCCGGCGATCTAATCAAAGAGATCGCCCCCCTCGTCGGCGGTCGCGGCGGCGGCCGACCCGACATGGCCCAAGGGGGCGGAACTGACCCTAACGGATTGCCAGACGCACTCGCTCAGGCCCGAGCGTGGATCAAGGAGAACCTCGGTTAACACTCCTTATAAGACGATCGCCACCCTCGTGGACGGACATCAACCCGCTTCCTTCGTCACCCACAAGAGGTGACACTATACTGGGAAAAACTGATTGGCGTCTTCCGAGCGGTTCCTACCCGCCACCGTCGTCGGTTTGCCGCTGCGGTTTTTCAGGTTTGTCGGGGACAGCGGCGTCGCCGGGAGCCGCAGATTCCTGACCACCCTCGATGTTTTCCGTCCCGCGCTGGTCCTCGTCGATGCCCTCTCGCTGCAGGAATTGTCGTTTTTGATCTTGCAGCTCAACTTTTTGAAGGGCAGCCTCGAATCGTTCCCGCTGGGTCGGTGACATGAGTTCCAGGACCTTGGCGCGGGCGTCTTCCACGACTTCGTTGGCGGCTTTTTCGTCATCCTCGATTTTGTCCAGTTGACCCTGAGCGTCGCGGATCGCCTGGACCACGGATCGCCGCTGCTCCGCTGAGAGCCGGACGTCCGGTCGGCGGGCCGCCTGGGCAATCCGGCGGAGGGCAGCCGTGGGACGATCGGCGTAACTTCCGATACGGAACCGCTGAACGAGCTTGCGGAACTTCGGAATCTGGCTCTTGTCAAGCTCTTTCTCGATCGCGTCCACAAGGTGGTCGGGCGACGCGACTTGGGTCGGGCGCCGACCCTTCATGGCGGCGCGCAGCTCCTCGCGTACCTGCTCAATCGCCGCCTGATCCCCTTCCTTCCGCGCCTTAACCGCCTTATCCCGCAACTCCTTCCATTTCGCTCGTTCCTCCGGTGAGAGATTGGGGCCTCGATGCCCGGGGCCTTCCCCGAAGGCCCGCATATGCTCCTTGAAAAGCGTGTCGATCGCTTCCTCTTGATCGCCGCTCAGGGACAGCTCCTTCTTCATGACCTCGTGGAGTCTTTCAAGGCGCCGGCCGAAGTGCCTTGGCCCGCCGCCGCTAACAGTTGGCTCAAACCGCGGTCGGTGCGCCCGCTGGGGACGCTCTGCCGCCTCTTCGCCTACCTGGTTTTCTTCAGGTGTGATGGCCTGCACCTGTCGATCGAACTGCTCGTCGCCTGCTCCCGGGTCTTCGTCCTGCGCCGTAGCTACACTTGCGCACGCCAGTCCCAGAAGATAGGCTGGAAGTCCGAGTAAACTGAATGCTCTTCTCATTTCAATACACTCCTGGTAGAAGTCCGTCTGTCGCGGACCGTGGCTGTGCCGGCTGAATCGATCGCACCCCCCGATGGGTTCGCTTAACCGGACGCTCGGCTGGCAAAATCGCTCTCGGTTACCCACACAGGCGGCCCGCTATTATGGTAAAGCTCGGCGTGGGTTCTTCACAAGCCCTCCCATTCCGACCTTGGGGAATGGTGTAAATGGGCAACGTTCTATCCGTCCGCCCGGAGGGGTCCGTCCCCTGGGGTTGCCCGCCGTGGCGTGCGTCGGAGGCTGGCCCCAGTCGGGATCAGGGCAACGGCCTCCACCGCCAGATTGCGACCGAACATGCATTTATACACCATTCTAGCGTTTGCGATTCTGTTTTGGCGGGCGGAAGACCCCGGGGGTTGGGTGATTCTTGGCAGCGACCGGATCGGCTGGATTCTCCTGGTGGTGCTCGTTCAGCCTCCGCTGTTTGGGGCATTGGGCGTACTCGCCGCCCGGAGGACACGAAAGCTGCTTTCAGCCCAACCTCATGCCCCTCAGATCGCCCAACTCTTCTACCACTGGGCAACGCTCTGGCTGCGCGTGGGTTTGGTCGCCGGGTTCGCCGTTGCGGTGCTATTGACTGGTTGGCCTGACCTGTTCGATCTCGGTCGCGTTCACCCTACGTTACAGATCATTGGAGACCTCATCGTGCTCTCGCCGTTCTTGGCGAGTGTGATGGCAACATGGGTTGCAGCCTATCCACTGGAGGCTGCCCTTCGAGGGCAGTCGCTGGGGTGGGCCGATGACCCAGCCGGCGACGGCGAGCAGAGGTGGCCTTTGCGAACGTACCTGGACTTTAACCTGCGCCACCAGTTTTTGGTCGTAGCAGCTCCGATGACCCTGATCCTCTTCGCAGCCAACGTGATCCGTGGATATGACTCGTTGCTTCAGGATTGGAGCGGGTGGATCTGGACACCTGATTGTCTGCTTGGTGCCGTGGCCCTGGGTGTGTTCATCGTTGCCCCTGCGATGTTGACCAGGATCTGGCGGACAGCACCACTTGAAGCCGGACCGGTGCGCGAGCGGCTTGAGCAGGTCTGTCGTCGCATTCAGCTGCGTTGTCGTGCCATTCTGGTATGGAAAAGTGACGGGATTATGATCAACGCCGCGGTGATGGGCGTGATCCCGGGAATCCGGTATGTCCTACTCTCTGACGCTCTTCTGACGACGATGACCCCAAGCCAGATCGAAGCGGTCTTCGCCCACGAAGCCGGCCACGTCCGAAAGCACCACATCCAGAACTTCTTGCTCTTCGCGTTTGTGGGATGGCTGCTGGTCGCGGGTTTGATGGAGCTACTGGCTTGGACGACCAGTTCGGTCGATTCCGCGTTCAGCCTTTCGATTGGAACGATCCAAGGGATCGGACTCGTGGCTACTGTTCTGTTTTGGACGCTGGGATTTGGATGGCTTTCACGGCGATTTGAGCGACACGCCGACCTGTTCGGCGCCCGCTGCGTCACCCCGGATGCGAGAGACTGCAAGCTTCCCTGCAGCGTCCATCCAGACGAAGGGACCTCACTGCCCGGCACGGGACGGGTGTGTGCGACGGGAGTCGCGGTTTTCGCCTCCGCCCTGGATCGTGTCGCTGTCTTGAACGGAATTCCACATGAGGAGCGAAGCTGGCGTCATTCGTCGATTGGAAGTCGGATTCGATTCTTGGCCTCATTGGCGGGCGATCCACGTCGAGCGGTTCAGTTTGATCGGCTACTGAGGATTGTGAGATTTGCGATACTCACCGTCGCCCTGGTCGGTGCCGCCGCATCGGTGTGCTACTGGACCGTTGTTGAGGAGCCGGCGATTTTGAAGCTGGAAGCTGGCGTGCTGTAGTCACGCGCGGTATCAAACGGGTCTCCTGAGGCGGGCGAACCACCGGACCTTTTTCTTGGAACCGGCAAATGCAAATGACCGAGGCGAAAGTAATTGATGGCAGAGCGCTGGGACGGCGCATCAAGCAGGAGGCGGCCGGGCACGTCCGCAGTCTATGCGCTCAGGGCGTCCGCGTGAGCCTGGATACGGTCATGGTCGGGGACGCCGAGGCGAGTGGGATTTACGCACGTTCTCAACAGAAAAGATGTCAGGACATCGGCATTGAGTATCGCTTACACGCACTGGGTGATAATGCCACGGAGGCTGACATCCGAAACCTGATTCGCGAGCTCAACCACGATCCAGCCGTGACGGGCATTCTGCTCAACCTACCGCTACCAACCGGCATCGACACGCCGGCGACGCAGTATTGCATCGATCCCTACAAGGATGTCGAGGGCGTCAACCCCGCCAACATCGGACTACTGTTCTACGACAACCCGATCATCGCGCCGTGCACAGCCGTTGCGGTGATGGAGATTCTCAAAGAGGCTCGCGTCAATCCCCGCGGACTCGACGCCGTCGTGGTTGGGCAAGGGGGCATCGCCGGCAGACCCGTCTCCCTTTTCCTGCTCAAGGAGATGGCGACCGTGGTTTGCTGCCACATTGCAACGCGTGATCTGTACAAACATACACGAGACGCCGACCTGCTCGTCGTTGCGGCCGGCAAGCCCGGTCTGATCCGAGGAGAGCACGTCAAGCCCGGCGCCATCGTCATCGACGTTGGCATCAATACCATCGTGGAGCCTGGCGGCGACAAGAGAATCGTAGGGGACGTCGCCTTCGACGAAGTGAAGCAGGTGGCAAGCGTTCTGACGCCGGTTCCCGGCGGCGTCGGGCCAGTCACCGTAGCCATCCTCCTGCGCAGCACCGCGGAGGCTGCCAGCAAACAGCTCGCCAGACCGAGACGGTTGGATCGTTAGTCTTGCGTTTCAGGTCATTTGCCCGGGTTGCCTCCGAGGTAAGGCGGCCACTGGATCTGTCGCTCCGCTGGCAGGCGGATCCTCCCGTGGCTACGCGATCAGGTGTGCGGACGCGCGTCGGCTCACTCCGGCGTGTACTCGGGAGGTGACAAGCCCAGCGTCCGGCCCAACGCCGTGTCCCGTGGTTGACCAACCTGACGCAGATAGGTACAAGGCGTTTGCAGATGTGGCACGTGACGCACTGGGGCTCAGGATGGCCTCCTTTTTGGCCCAGGCGGCTCAGTTTCGCCACGGCTCATGGCGTCGTTGACAGATGGCGGGTTTCGATTGACATGCCATGTCGGACTCGCAGTTTGATAACGAACTAAATAAGCTCATTGAGACCTGCGCCCGACTGCATGAGGAGCTCACCCGGCTTCGAGAGCGAATTTCCGCGCTCGAAGCGCTGCGGGATGCGGCGGAGACGCCCGAGGCGGTGACCGGCACGCCGGACGGTGCTGAAGCGATTCCGCCCACAACGCCTGTGGTTCTGCCATCTGACGTGCCGACAGAACCTCCGCCCTTTGCGCAGCCCGCTCCGTCTCCGACCCCCAATGATCAGGTCGACCAGCCCTTCGAAGCTCACGGCGAGCCGCATGTCAGCGCCGTTCGAAAGGACGCAGGCGAGTTCGTCAGACGCTTGGTGTCGGGCAGAAACGAGGAGCCGGACAAGTACACGCCGCCATCCGAGAAGAAGACGTCGGGTGAAGGACTTGAGCTGCGCATCGGAGGTACCTGGCTCAATCGGGCAGGGGCCATCATCCTCTTTCTGGCGATCGCGTTTTTCGCAAAGTACTCATTCGACCAGGGGTGGATCAGCCCAGCCATGCGGGTTATCGCGGCAGGCGTGCTCGGTTTGGGCATGGCGGCAGTGGGAGAGTACTGTCTCCACCGTGACATGCGCAACTTCGCTGCCGGTTTGCTTGGCTGCGCGATCTGTGTTCTCTATCTGGCGGTTTACGGCGCCCACGGACTCTACAGACTGATCAGCCCGCAAGCGGCATCGCTTCTTTACATGGCTGTCACAGCTCTGTCGGTTGCCGTTTCGGTACACGGTCGCTTGTTGCCGGTGGCTATTCTCGGTGTCATTGGCGGATACGCGACGCCGATCGTGCTGAGCACCGGCCGTAACGAGCAGGTGGCGTTGCTCGTCTATGTCTTGGCGCTGGATGTCAGCTTTCTGGTCAGCGCATCGATTCGGAAGTGGGACGCCCTTCGCGTCTTGTCGTGGCTCGGCACATTGCTGCTGTTTGGCGCCTGGTATCTTGAGTTCTACGACGAGACTGCCAGATGGGTGACGGCCGCTTTTGTGCTGGCGTTCTATCTTCTCTTTCATGCAGAAGCGGTTGTGTGCCTCCGACTCAGATCGACCCTATCAGCGCGACTCATCGGCTACATCGTGCACGCGGACAACGTGGCATTTTTTGGCTCGGTCTATTTTCTGCTTCGTGAGGCGATTCCGCAGTGGATGGGGCTGTTTGCCGTCCTGACCGCCGGTTTGCAGTGGTTTACCGCCTGGCGATTGTGCGGCGGGCACACCGTGGCTTCGCGAGCTCGCCTGTCGCTCTGGCTGGACGGAGCCGCCATGCTCGCCCTCGCAGCCCCCATGCAATTCGACCGATATCTGGTCAGCGTGAGTTGGGCCGTTCAGGCCGTGGTGACCCTGTGGTTTTGTCGAAAAGTGCCACGTATGTGGCTTCGCCTCAAGGGCACAGGCGTCCTCC
The DNA here is from genome assembly GCA_964405925.1 of uncultured Phycisphaeraceae bacterium. GTDB lineage: Bacteria > Planctomycetota > Phycisphaerae > UBA1845 > UBA1845. Next base: position 8,330 of record CAYOQG010000187.1, read on the forward strand.
TGGCCGCTACCGTGCATCTGCTGGCATACGAGTACAACGATAGCGAGCTTGCAACTATCTTAGTACAAATTGGACGCTGGCACCTGTCGTGGCTCATTATGTGCTTCGTCTTCGTCGGACTCTGTGCCCACGCTGCCGGTGCGGTCCTCGCTGTGCGACGTGCTGCACCGAAAGATGACAAGGACCTGGCAATCGGATTGGTCGTCTTAGGGACACTCGTCCTGTTGGGTATCTTTGCTGCACAATGGGAAAGGTATGTAGCCGCATGGTGGTGGATCGGATTGGGTGTAGCCTGGTGGATCCTCGGGTGGCGCGTCTCTATCGCTAGGGGTATGGCACTAGCGCTGGTTTTGGCGGCCTTCCTCAAGTTCGTCCTCTGGGACACCGGTCACGCTGCGATCGCAGGATTCTGGAGAACGATCGACGGACCGATTCCTGGTCTGAATCGGGCGGTTATCACAGGCATCGCGGTTGCCGGCTTCGGTGGCCTGGTCAGACCCTTCGCTGATCGCATCCCGGGTCGATTCAAAGAGTCGCTGGGGTTGTATAGGCTCAGCCCCGCGATAACGATCGTGATTGCTCTCACGATTACGTGGACCGGCACCTTCGAGGTGCTGCGAACGTTTCGCTTCGACGAGTGGGTCCTGCAGCGTTTCCAACACCCCCATCACGCCCAGGGCATCTTTATTACCGCGTTTTGGGTGGTCAACGCGGCGTCCATGTGGCTGATCTGTCGGCCGAACCGAACTGCACTTGCGGGCTATGCAATGGTACTGACGTGGCTAACTATGGTGAGAGTGATCGTGTTCGACACGCTTGGAAGCGCCACGACGGGTCGCTGGAGTGAGCTTTCGGGCATCTGTACGAACCGCACGTTCATCATCGGGCTGTCTGCCATCGGTCTGGGGCTGCTCGCGTACTGGCGGTATCGACGCCCCATCATGGCTCGACAGTCTCCTGTTTTCCGGCGTGACATCCTGACAGCGCTGCTGGTGGTCATCGTCCTTATGGTTACCTGGATACCGACCTTCGAGATCAACCGCATCTTCCGATTCGAGCCGTTCCGGGAGCGGTTTGCCGATCCACGGCTCGCCATGCACGTGGCGCTATCCGTTCTCTGGAGCCTCAACGCGACGGTGGTATTGATCCTGGGGTTCTTGCGAAAAGTGCCTTTGTTGAGGCACTTAGCACTTGGGCTGTTCGCCATCACCGTGGTCAAAGTCTTCCTCTTCGACTTAAGTCGCCTGGAAACTCTGTACCGGATCATCTCCTTCCTCGTGCTCGGCGTGCTCCTGTTGTTCGCCTCCCTGCTGTACCAGAGGCTCTCGTCGCGCCTCACTGCAGGCGTCGCGGACGACGCTGTCATGGATCCATGACCGTGGGATAGGTGGCCAGGCCGGCGGCTCGGGGTGAACACCGAAGCTACGTGGACGTTCTTGCATCTTCGCTCTCGATCCCAATAAGCACGTAAGAACTTGTCGGGCACGATTTGGGCCCGGACTCAAATGTCGTGAACCGTAGACAAGGTGAGATTGAACCGAACCGGTGATCGTTCGGCGTGTTGACGATTCGTCCACGATCTTCGACACTTTCCATTGCTTGGAGACATGCCGATGAGAGACGAGTGCGCGGAACAAAAGCCGCTCGTTTCGGGCGCGAGGATATGAGAATCGTCTAATGCACGGAGGTCGAGTTATGAGGAATCGGGGTACTGTCATAGGGGCGGGGCTCATTGCGCTAACGCTGGGTGGCTGCGATTCGCTTAGTGGCATCTTTGACATGTTCGTGCCAACAACGACGAGGGTAAGGCTCGTCAACAACACCGGCTTTGCCGTCGAGGGGACGCTCTATTACGGTGATCAACAGGACATGCCCGAGGACCTGCTCACGAACGACGTGCTCGCCACGGAGGTCGACTTCAGCCTGTCCGTTGGTTCCAATCGCGTGGTCATCACGGAGTCGTGTGAGGACCTCCAGGCGATCATCATCGACAAAGCAGAGTTGCTGCTGTTCCCGGGGATCAGCCCCGACACCAGCAGCGACGTGCTCCGGGACGGCGACGACTTCGGCTGTGGTGATGAGATCGTCTTTACCTTTACGTTGACGCCCGAGTTCACCGTCTCGGCCACCGTACAATAGGCGATCTCTCGACCAGCACAAAGATGACGCGGTCCGGTCGCAAGCGCCATATGGCGCCGCGAGTGGCCTAGTCGCGTATATCCTTTCCCTCCCGCGAACCTTGGCAAGACGTGGCGTCGTCGGACGGTTCTGCGTCTTTGGCGGTAGTGGTCCTAGCTTCTGAGAACGACGCATCCGTGGCATTGCGTATGGCCAGGTGTCGAACGATCAGGGTGAGCTCGCGCTGCAACCGACGAAGCCTGACGAACACCATCAAGAAACCCACCAGCATGACAACGACGGCACAATAAAGAACCAGATCCGCACCACGTCGTATGCCAAGCAGATGGGCCACTTTCGTGGTGACGTTTGGCCAGGCAATGGCTACCCCCGCAGCGAGCCACACGAGCACCCAAGCGACCCCTTCTCTCCGCGTTGCTCGTCCTCGGATAGTCGATGCCACGGTAATGGCAAGAAGCAAGGCGAGGAGGAACAAGGCAATCACCTGAAAGAGATTCATGGCAGAGCCCTTCCTAACAAGTATTGCCAGAGAATCTTCAGCGCTCCCCGCCACGACGCGTGCCCTTTGCTTATCGAGTAGGCTGTGTACCGGATGCGCACGGGAACCTCCTGGAAGGGCAGTCCCGAGGCTGTGATCTGATCGATGATCTCGCTGGCGTGGGCCATCCGATCCAACGTAATGTTGATCCGTCGGGCGGCGCGATGGGAGAACGCACGGAACCCGTTGTGGGCATCCGTGACTCGGACGCGGTTGACGACGCGGGTAAACAGAACAGCCAGCCACAGCATCCACTTACGCGAGACCGGCATATCCTCGGTATCTCCAAGGAACCTCGAACCGAGGGTGATGTCGCACTCACCGCGGACGATCGGGGCGACCATGGGCTCAATGTCCTCGACGCGGTGCTGTCCGTCGGCATCGAACGTGACGATGAACTTGGCGTTATGACCGAGAGCGAATTCGATCCCGGTCTGCAAGGCTGCACCCTGACCTCGATTGATCAGGTGACGAAGCACGTACGTAGCGCCTTGGCAGGCTGCCTCATAGGTGGCATCTGTCGAGCCGTCGTCCACGACAACGACGTTGCGATAGACCGCCCGGACCTCGCGGGCGACCTCGTCAATGCTGCTTTCCTCGTTGTAGGCTGCGATCACGACGAAGG
>CAYOQG010000188.1:0-11573 GCA_964405925.1 uncultured Phycisphaeraceae bacterium
TGCAGGCTGCTCGGCTCGTCTGTGACTAACCTCGGGTGTGGTATCAGGGCGGGTTTCACCCGCCAGCGGGCAAAGCCCGCCCTACGAAGTCTCGACGGTGGACACGGAATTGACAACACGGGGCCGCCTACGGCGAACCCGTGCCACCCATGACAGAGCCGTGCCACACATGCTCGCCGTGGTTGGACGACGCCCCCCGCTCTAGTCCCCCCTAAAAGGGGGGACGGTTAAGTGTCAGGTGTCTTTCGGTTCAAAGCGGGCGACGATGGCGCAGGCGGTGGAGTCACTCCAGACGTTGATGGACGTGCGATACATGTCGAGGATTCGGTCGACAGCCAGGATCAAACCGACATATTCGATCGGCAAGCCGACGGCACTCAATACGACGACCATCATGACCGTCCCGGCATGGGGAATACCGGCGGCCCCGATGCTTGCGAGCAAGGCGGTGAACGCGACCACAACCTGCTGCGCCAGTGCCAGATGATTGCCGCTAACTTGAGCGATAAAGAGCACGGCGACGGCTTCGTAGAGGGCAGTCCCGTCCATGTTGATCGTCGCACCGAGCGGCAGGACGAATGAGCTGATCCGGTTGCTGATTCCCGCCCGCTCCTCGACGCAGGTCATGGTAAGCGGGAGGGTGCCGTTGCTGCTGGCTGTGCTGAAGGCTGTGAGCAGCGCGGGGGACATACTCTGGAAATACTCCCACGGCGAACGTCCGCCGAGCACCCGCAACAGCAGTGGCAGGGTGATAAACGCATGGATGGTCAGACCGATCGCTACGGTTAGGGCATACCAGCCCAGGGCCTTGAACACCTCCAGCCCCTTGCCTGCGGCTGCGTAAAGCATGAAGCCAAGGACCCCGATCGGTGCAAAGCGGATGATGAACATCGTCATCCGCATCATCACCTGAAACGCCCCGGCAAAGACCTTGGTTAAAAGCTGCCCTGTTTCACCCCCGACGACGCTGATAAAGACCCCGAAAATGATGGCGAAGAAAATCACACCCAGGATGGACCGGTTGCCGGCGTCCGCGAGCGACGCGAACGGGTTGGCGGGGATCAAGTTGAAGACCTGTTCCCAGAGGATGTCGGCCGTGCTCTTCTCGGCGGTGAGGATCTCAGGTGTGACTTGTTCGGCTGTCGCCACCAGGTCGGCGAAGTTCGAACCTGCGCCCGGATTGATGATGTTGAACACGATCATCCCGGTGATGATGGCGATCATGCTTGTGGAGATATAGTAAACGAGGGTCCGCCCGCCCATCCTGCCGAGTCCCTTCAGACTGCCGGTTCCGGTGACGCCGGTGACGAGCGAGGTCAAGATGAGCGGGGCCACAATCATGGAAAGCAACTGGAGGAAGAGTTGGCCGATCCCGTTGCCGTATTTCGCGATCGTGCGGGGCCAGATCTCGGAAATTCGCCCGGCTTCCGCGAGGATGTTCAGCGGCAGCCCGACGGCGGCACCGAGGAGCATGGCGATCAGGATTTGGTGATGAAGCTTGAGCCGCATGGTCCGACGTTCCGCGCGTCCATCCCGAGACCGCACGCCGCATCCCGGGACGCCACCGATTGAGGATTGGCGTATGGCCGGTATCGTAGTGGCCCACCTTAGGTGTGCCAACCACGTGAGGTCGGAAGTTCACAGGTGGCGGTCACCCTGCCTGCTGGCGTGATGCATCACCCTTTGACGCCTTCAGGGGTTCTCGGTAACATAGGCCGATGCACCGCTACCTGAAGCATGATCTCAACGCGGAGGACCCGGCGTGACCACCGTAGCGGTCATCCCGGCTCGTTACGCATCGACTCGACTCCCTGGAAAACCTCTCGCTAAACAGACTGGCAAGTATCTGGTCCAGCACGTTTTTGAAAGTGTGCGGGCGTGCCGCCGGATCGATCGCGTCATCGTTGCGACCGACGACGATCGGATCGTCAAAGCCGTCGAGTCGTTCGGTGGCGAGGCCCAAATGACAAGCGCCGACCATCGAACGGGAACCGATCGGGTGGGGGAGGTGGGCCAGCGGTTGAGTCTGGCGGACGATGATCTGGTGCTCAACGTGCAAGGCGATGAACCTCAGATAAGCTCCACCGCGCTCGATCGCCTGATCGATCTGATGGAAAGCACGGACTCGGCCTGCCGCATCGGGACGTTGGCGACGCGGTTCCCCGACGAGGGTCCCCATGAGGGATCGGGTTCACCGTGCGACCCAAACTGTGTGAAGGTCGTCGTGGATGACAAGGGGTGGGCGTTGTATTTTTCGCGAAGCCTGATTCCGTATCCTCGGCAAAATGACGGCACGGTCGATCAGCCGTCGCAGTGGCTTCTTCACCTGGGCGTCTACGTGTTTCGAGCGGATACGCTGCGGTCGATCGTTGTCGGCAAACTCTCGCGAAGCACCTTGGAGCAGACCGAGTCGCTCGAACAGCTTCGGTGGTTGGAGCACGGTTTTCCCATCGCGGTAGCCATCGTGGAACATCGAGTCATCGGGGTCGATTCACCCCAAGACTATGCAGCGTTTGTCAAGCTATGCCGGAGTGGTACGGAGGGGTGTGGAAGTAAGGTGGGGTCACAGAACGCATAAGTGAAATTGATGAGACAATCTTTGGGCACACGAATAGGTGGGCGAGCAAATGGGTTCTGAAGGCATCCTCTCCAATCTGCGGCACGCATCGGACGACACCGAATTCTTTACACCGATGCCGACCGGTTACGAACCGGGCAAAGCCAAGTACGTCGCCGTGTTCGGCACGGTGATGAGCGGACTGGGCAAGGGCATCTTCTCCAGCTCGCTGGCGAAGATCCTCCAAGACAAGGGGATGGCCGTCGCCCCCATCAAGCTGGAGGGCTACCTCAACCGCGACAGCGGCACGCTTAACCCCTACCGCCACGGTGAAGTATTCGTTCTCGACGACGGAATGGAATGTGACATGGATCTGGGCACCTATGAACGGATGCTCAACCAGAATCTGACCCACTTGAACTTCGCGACCAGCGGCCAGATTCTCTCCTCGGTGCTGGAGAAGGAACGCGAGGGACTCTATCTGGGACGTGACGTGCAGATGATCCCCCACGTCACCGGGGAGGTGAAGCTGCGCCTCCGCGAGCTGGCGGTGACCGCACAAGCGGACGTCGTGTTCGTCGAGATCGGCGGCACCGTTGGAGACGTGGAGAACGCTTACTTTATCGAAGCCATTCGGGAGATGTCGTACGAGGAGGGACCGAAGAACTTCTGCTTTGTGGCTTTGACCTATGTGATCGAGCCGCAGATTCTCGGTGAGCAGAAGTCCAAGCCCGCACAGGTCAATCTGAAACTCCTTAACGCTGCCGGGATCCACCCGCACATCATCGCGTGCCGGGCGTCAGCGCCGGTGACCAAAAAGGTCCGTGAGAAGATCGCCCTCTTCGCCAACGTTCCCATGGAGCGGGTCTTCTCGATGCACGACTGCGACAGTGTGTATGTGGTGGCGGAGATGTTGCGCGGCGCGGGGATCGATACCGCAGTGATCGACCTGCTGGACATTGGCGATCACACCGACACCGAAGCCGAAGAAGACGCTCGCAATACGTGGTACGACTACATCACACGACTTCGCAATGCTTCCCACACGGTCACAATCGGAATCATCGGGAAATACAGATCGGTGCGCGACAGCTATGCGAGCATCATCCAAGCACTGGAGCACGCCAGTGCCCACTTGGGTGCGAAAGTGAGGCTCGAATGGGTGGACAGCTCCGACCTCACCGCGAAAAACGTGGCCCAGCACCTCGAGGACATACACGGCGTGATTGTCCCCGGTGGTTTCGGGACTCGCGGCGTCGATGGTAAAATCAACTGCATCCGGTATGTCCGCGAAAACAGGGTTCCTTATTTGGGCATCTGTTACGGGATGCAGCTTGCGGTGATCGAATATGCTCGCCATGCTTGCGGTCTGACCCACGCCAATAGCACCGAGATCGAGCCGGACTGCCCAGAGCCGGTGATCGACCTCCTGCCCGAGCAGAAGAAGCTCGAAGGTTTGGGCGGGAACATGCGTCTGGGTGGCTACGACATAGTAGTGACACCGAATAGCATGGCAGCCGACCTGTTTGACCGTGCGGAGCTCATCCGGCTTCGCTTCCGGCATCGCTACGAGGTGAATCCGGATTATGTCGAGACCTTGCAGCAGCAGGGTCTGATCTTTTCCGGCAAAAGCCCCCGCTATCCGATCATGCACGTACTCGAGCTGCCGCGAGATGAGCACCCCTATTTCATCGCCACGCAAGCGCATCCGGAGCTGACTTCTCGTCCCCTGCGCCCGCAACCGATGTTTGTGGGCTTGGTCAGAGCCTCCCTCGAACACAAGGGGATACGGGTCCAAGACGGGCAAGCGCACCCGTCGAGCGCGGTAACTCATACTGATTCCGTCGATCCTGCAGCCACGTCAGCCTGATGACGCTCGCACCGGTCAACAGCGAGGCAACTGTAGATCCCGACGTTCGTCGGGACCGCTTCCCACCGACGCGTTACCAGGGCAGCAAACGGAAGCTCGCTGGGGCGATCCTCGCCCAGCTTCGAGACCTGAACCATGCCACCGTGCTGGATGCGTTTGGAGGTACGGGCGCAGTCTCTTATGCCTTCAAGTGCGCGGGAAAGCGGGCGACGTATAACGATTACCTGGCCTCCAACCACCAGATCGGTCTGGCGTTGATCGAAAACGACAAGGTGCGGCTCGGCAACGCAGAGATCGAAACCATCGGAGTAAAGTGGGCCGGCGTCGAGTACGGTGACTTCATCGCCCGAACCTTCGAGGGGATCTACTTTACGGACGAGGAGAATCGTTGGCTGGACGTAGCCGTTGGAAACATCCGCCGGATCACGGATCGCTACAAACGGGCCATCGCGTGGTGTGCACTATTCCAATCCGCGATGGCTAAAAGACCCTACAACCTGTTTCACCGTAAGAACCTCTACATGCGAACCGCGGATGTGCCTCGCAGCTTCGGGAACAAAGTGACCTGGGACCGCAAGTTTGCGGATCATTTCAAGGCTTTCGCCAAGATGGCGAACGATGCTTTGGTAGATTCCGGTGGTATGTGCCGGGCGATCTGTTGCGACGCCCTCGACGTGGCAGCGGACTACGATCTCGTGTACATCGATACACCGTACATCAGCCAATCGGGAATGGGCGTGGACTACCGCGATTTCTACCATTTCCTTGAGGGAATGCTTCATTACGACGACTGGCCCGAGATGGTCGACTTCACCTCCAGGCACCGCCGGCTGATTCGTAAGCACGATCCGTGGTCCGACCCGCGTAAGTGCCGCGAAATGTTCCACCGGTTGTTCACCCACTTTCGCGACAGCATTCTTGTCGTTTCCTATCGAAGTGACGGGATTCCCTCGATTCCTGAGCTGGCTGACATGCTCCGGAACGTGAAGCGACACGTTCGTGTCATTGACGGTCCGACGTACCAGTACGCCCTCTCCACGAACCGGTGCAGCCAAGAGACTCTGCTGATCGGCACGGATTGACGCGAGCCAGTCGAATGGCTGCAACCGCGGAGCAGGCTCGCTCAGCCTGCATTGCGCGAACCCAGCGGCACACGTGCGTCTAACGGTGTGTGGTCGGTCCCCTACTCTTCGCCCCGTCGTATGAGACACTGATGTGACACCGAGCTAACGGGGCGAGGGATGGGGCACCCGCTTGCTGCGAAACGGCGGTGTTGAGACTATCGATTCCGACGGTGGTGGTGCAAACCGCGTGGGATTGAGCTGGTGTGTATGATTGACTGTGGGGTCGAGCATCGCGGTTTTGCGTACTTGGCGACGACCCTGATCGATCCGTCAGCGCGGTACGTGGTGGTGACGTAACGGAACCCGCGTATGGTGGTTCGCGGACCGCGGCCGAGCTTGTCGGCCAGGTTTCGCACCGCTCGGACCTCAGCTGCCCGCTTGGCCATCAGCCGGGCCTGTGCACCTCGCATGTGCGGAGGGGGATGCCCAATGCCGATAGCCGTCGGTTGGGTACCCGCAACTGTGGGCCTGCTGGCTACGGCGCGTACAACGCAGACCGGTGGCTGCGGAGCGTCAGCCACTAGCGGTCCGGGAACCATCAACGTCGCAAGTAGTAGGCCAACCATTTTGTTTCTCGCTTCAAGTATCTGAGCGCAGCGGTCACCGTCACACGAAGTTCGATCGCTTGCCGTCCAGTCAGACACGAGAGACCCGCGTTGGTTAGGACAGTCCGCCCCGGACAACGAGCAAAACACGCCCCTTGGCCGAGACATCTCCGGGTGGCTGCAGTGGGTCGACCGCTTGGAGGCATCGATTCTCCCGCCAATCCGGGCTGCGGACCCGGTCGCGTCCAGATAGAATGAGTTGGCTGGAGCGTAAGGCAGGTTTGCGGTGGAAATTAGGCACAGGATGTCGAAACCGAGCGCTAACGCACCGCCCGCTCAGCCGTCAAAGGTAACGGTGACGAGCCACGGTGTGTCTGTTCCGCGCACAACTCAGGAGTCCGTCGAGGCTGCGGAGAGTACACCGGCTCGCCGGGAGTACGGTTGGGTCGAGCACCTGATTCGAACCGAAGGGCCCGGGATTCTGCAGTTGTTGTGGCGGGTCCTGGGTCGCGAACAGGATGTCCTGGACGCCTATCAGGATTGTTTCTGCAAGCTGACGTCTTGCCGAGACCGGAACGACCTGGCGAACGTTCGAGCCTACGCGTATCGGACCGCCGCGAACATCGCCATCGAGATCATCCGGACTCGGACGCGACAGTCAGCCCATCGGCCCGCCATCGCCAAGGAGCACAGCCAGGTCGGCGACAGCCCGGACGAGACCTCGGGGGTCGAAAGTGCAGACGACGCAACCTTCGCTCAGCTCCAAGAGGGACTCGGTCGGTTGCCAACGCATTTACGGAACGTCATAGTGCTACGCGATCTGAGTCGGATGTCGTATAAGGATGTTGGAAAGACATTGGGAATCGCACCTGCGACTGCGCGGGTGTATCGCCGGCACGCGATTGTGAAACTCGCGGAGCTGCTGGGCGGAGAGTCAGCGGAATGAACGCGGAGGAGCCAAAACCCCCTGAGGGGCAAAAGGGGGCCACCTGCCCGAAGCGGCTTTGGGTGATGCTGACGCTCTCGGATGACGAAGCACTTGATGAAGCCGGGACGTTGCCGCAGGGCCTGAGGTTTCATCTGTCACGTTGCCCATCGTGTCGGGCGCTGGCAGACCGGTTGCAGACAGTTACCGACGCCGTCCGCGCCTTATCGGACTCTCATCCAAGCACAGAATTGCTCGCCCGGGCTGATGCCCAGGCGAAACAAGCTCTGGCTGACGGGGTGCGATTCACGGGAAGGGTTACCATCCCTGAGGAGCCCGAGAGAGTCGGACCGGCGGTAGGCGGGCATCATCGTAGCGTTTGGCTTCGCTACAGTAGTTACGCCGCCGCCGCGGCAATCCTTTTGGGGTTCGGACTATATTGGATTTCGATGTTCGTTGGCCAACCGAGCCGGCGGCTTGCCGAAAATGCGGGCTCGCCAACTCACCAGCGGCGTGTTGTCGGCCCGGCTTGGCCTGGGGCGGACACCGGTCTGGCTTCTTCCAAGGAATCGCAGTCGGCGGATGACGGAGCCAGCGCGGCGGGCGAACAGGTGCCCGGCGCCATCGGTCGACAACTGGCCGACGCTGGTGGGGACGAAGGGGCAGAATCCAAAGCCGCGACCCCATCTCAGCCTGGTCGGGACCCCCGCGGGCGTGTCTGTCGCCATTCGTCATACGTGGAGGCAGCCGAGTGCGACGATATGGGCTGCATCTACCGGGCGACGGTCCTTCCTGACACCGGGCAGCGTGACCTGGGGTGGGGGAGGGCGTTGTTTGACACGCGCCGCCATACCATGTCTACTAGTCAGCACGATCAAGGCGAGTAGCGAATTCGGCTTGGCGAGTTTGGGGCTCGCTGTCGGCCGTGGGCGGGCGAGGAACCGGGCTACACGAGGATGCACAGCACCAACGCCGGGCTTGAGCAATCGAGGCAGACCGATAGCGCCCATCGTGTTTCCGCACTCAACCGCAACGACAAAGCTTTCCACGTCGTGCTCGCCCAGCAGTTCGATCGCCGTGCCATCGAACAGCTCTGTCAATTGGCGGACATGATCCGCTCGATCGGCGGCTCGAGGCAAGGGACGCAGTTTCTGCGCACGTTGTTGAACCATCGCCGGGCGATGCTGTACTTCATCCAGCCGTCGACGCGCACGTTCCTGTCGTTCACCGCTGCGTGCCAGGTCGTGGGCATGCCGCACAACGAAGTTCGCGAGCGTTCAACTTCCTCGGAGATCAAGGGCGAGTCGGAAGAGGACACGATCCGCGTCCTGAGCCAATACTTCGACCTGATCATCATGCGCCACCCGAGAGAGGGGTTCGCCGAGCACGTGGCCCGGATGTTGAACGAAATGCCTCGAACCATCCCGGTAATCAACGCCGGGTCGGGCAAGGATCAACATCCCACGCAGGCATTGCTTGATATCTACACGTTGTCGCGGTGCTTCGCCTCTGAGGAAACGTTGCCATCGTCCGGGCGGGGAGACAGGCATACCGGAACCAGTGACGACCGCCCGGCTGGGCGTCTCGCGGGGCGTTACACGCACGACGTGTTTGCAGGCAAGACGATTACCTTCGTCGGTGATCTGAGGCGTGGACGAACTGTCCGCTCGTTGGCGTACCTCTTGTGTCGGTATCCCGGTGCACGACAGGTCTTCGTCGCCCCGCCGGAACTCCAGATTGGCGAAGATATCCTGGAGTATCTCTCTCGTCACGGTGTCGAGTATGAGCTTAGCGATGATCTTCGGGCTCACGTCAGCGAGACCGACGCGATCTACATGACCCGCTTGCAGGATGAGTGGGATACAGCCGGGGAATCCAAGAAGATTGACTATGATCGCTTCACGCTCACCTACGAGATGGCAAAGGACTTCAAGCCGGACCTGGCGATCCTTCATCCACTCCCACGCCGTCATGAGCTGGACCAGCGGCTCGACGCAGTCGCGCAGGCGAAGTACTGGGCGCAGGTTCGCAACGGGATGTGGATGCGGGCTGCGCTGATCGCCTACATCTTCGATGTCGACGTCGCCATCCACGACCACTACCACGCGTACTATTCCTTCTAAAAGGTGCCAAGGGCGACCAAGAAACGAGTCCGCCAGGGCGGAGGGACAGGGGGAAGCGTCGAAACATCGAAAAGTTGACCGGAGCAGGGGGGGGTAGGAGGTGTTGCGGGGCGATCGCGCCTCGATTCGCGCTCAGCCAAACAACGGCTGTCGTCGCGGAGGGTTTTCTACCTTGCACCCACATTGGGGTCGGAGGGATTGGCTTTGCGCAGGATAGTCGCAACCCTGGTCATTGCACGGCTCGGCTTGGTCGTTTTCATTGCCTCTGCCGTCTCCCGTGCAGTGAGCCAACCAACGGCTGGCGCCGGCGATGGAACCTATGTCAACCATGCGACGCTCACCACGACCCTGCAAGAACTGGCCGACGCACATCCGGATGCGTGCGAACTATCGTCCCTGGGGACCAGCCGCAAGGGCCGCGAGCTTTGGGTACTTACACTCGGTCGTGGCGACGACAAGGCAGACCGGTTGGGAATGGCAATTGTGGCCGGCATCGACGGCAACAACCCTGCCACGACGGCAACGGCTGTCTACGTCGCACAATCGCTCTTGTCGGCGACGGAAGTAGAACCGGGTTTCAAGCTGCTGGCAGAGCACACCGTCTACATCATTCCCCGTGTCAACCCGGATGGCATGGAATCGTTCTTTTCCGACCCCCGATACGAACAGCAGTTCGCTCTTCGGCCTTGGGACGAGGATCGTGACGGTCTGATGGATGAGGACGGGCCCGAGGACCTCAACGGTGACGGTCTCATCACCATGATGCGAGTCTCTTTGGAGGCCCGAAACCTTTCCGATCTCGAGGCGATGTACCTGCCGGATCCCAACGAACCCCGCCTTCTCAAAAAAGCCGACTCGGCCAAGGGTGAGAAGCCCATCTATGCGCTTCTGGTCGAGGGGATCGATAACGACGGGGATGGGGAATACAACGAGGACGCACCGGGCGGTGTCGACCTCAACCGTAACTTCATGCACGAGTACAGGGAGCACGATCCCGGTGTCGGTCCGCATCAGCTTTCCGAGCCGGAATCGAGAGCCCTCATTGACTTCTTCCTTGAGCATCCCCGCATTGCCATGGCCATCTTCTATGGCCGGCATGACAACATTGTCGACGTATCCTCGAGCGATAAGTCTGGTGCCGAGGGCAAGAATTCCGGATCAGACAGGAACGGCGCCGGCGGACGGCGGATGATGATGTTCGAAGACATGCACCGCGCACCCGAGAAAGCGCCGACAGGACTGCACGGCGACGACGTGTCAATCTACAAACAGATCAGTGAAAAATATCGGAAGATCACGGGAATCAAGAAAGTGCCACCAGAACCTGCCGACGGTGCAGTGTTTGCGTGGGCTTACGCACAATATGGCATCCCCTCATTTGCCTGCCGAATCTGGACACGGCCTGATAAGGACGGGGAAACGAAGAGCGAAGATGAAGGTAAGGCCGGCGACGCAACGAAGGGGACAGACAAGGCTGAACCACCAGAATCTCAGTCCGCGTCGGCTGACGAAGATGCAAAACCGGACCAGCCTACGACGCAAGATCTTCGTCGGCAGGCGGACACGCACGAAGACGACAGCTCGACAAATGCTAAGAAAGGACATTCGGGAGGTCCACGCACGGACGAGAAGGGGAACGAAAAGGAGAAACAGGCCGCTGACAAAGAGGCAGCTGCCTGGCTCAAGTACAGCGATGAGCAACGTGACGGTACGGGATTCGTACCGTGGGCTCCGTTTGAACATCCCCAACTCGGCGATGTCGAAATCGGCGGCTTTGCTCCGTTCTTCCGAATTGCCCCACCTCCCTCGGAGCTGGACACTATCGGTCAAAAGCAGCTTGCGTTTGTGTTAGATCTTGCGGGCCGGTTCCCTGATATTTCGACCGTGCCACCCAAGGTCACTCGACTTTCTGACACGGTGTACGAGATCGAAACCGAGCTTGTCAATAGCGGTTACTTCCCGTCGGGGCTTGCGATCGCCGAGCTCAACAGACGTGTCCGACCGATCGTTGTTTCACTGGACGTCGAACCGAGTCGCGTGCTTGGTGGCCGGCGGATTGTGAAGGTGTGGTCGATTCCGGGAAGCGCAGGACGCCACCGGCTTCGCTGGGTCGTCCAGGGTGAGCCGGGTAGCACCCTGACCATCAAAATCCATTCGCAGAAATATGGCGACACTCGACTGGACGTGGCGTTGATCCCGATGTCCTCGGACGGCGCGCAGGGGGCGGAGGAGAAAGGGGAGGGGTCATGATGATGGCAAGTCATATACGCCGCGTTGTTATGGGGGTCACAGTGACGATACTCTTGGCATCTTCGCCCACTTCTTTGGCGCAGGAGTTCCACCCCAGTCGTGTCAACCTCACCTTCAACCATATATACAACTACAACGAGCTGGTCGACGCCCTCCGCGAACTGTCCAAAGCCTACCCC
>CAYOQG010000189.1:0-1086 GCA_964405925.1 uncultured Phycisphaeraceae bacterium
CTCTTTCATCCGCTACTCCATGCCGGTTTATCCCGGCGCTTTCTCATCCTTCACCTTTGGTCCTTGTACCACTCCGATCCGGAGCATCCACTACGCGTACAACCGCGGCGGCTCCGGCCGATGCTGGTCGCAGATTACCCTGTTGATCTTTCGCTTTGATAGTGTCAGGATGCTCCGCTACCGAGAGTATGTGGCGTGGTCAAAGCACAGACAGGCAAACACAGGTCGTATTGGCGCTGCGCCGGGCTTTTGCCCTTGCTGTTCGTTTGCCCGCCAGCCCTTGGGCAGAGGCCAGAGCCAAACCACGGCCCCGACTCGTTCATCAACCAACAGCGTGCGGTTGAGCAGCGTGTCCGTGAAGCGTTCAAGTCCGAGGCCGCAGGGTTTCAGCGGGCGCTTTTCGACTGGGGTGGTTGGTATAGCCACTATCTGTTTATTTTCGATGACGGTGTTGAGACCACCCGCACGCTCCGCCGTCATGACCTACGCTTTTGGGGTCGTCTTGTGCTCGACGAGGGTGCTCACGAGTGGTACGCCCGAGGGCGAGCAAGCCTGCTCGATTTCAACAGTGGGGATTCGTATGACGGCAACGATGACGACATCGAGGGCCCGAACCTGGAGCGTGGGTACTACCGATTCGACCTGGCCAAGGCTCTCCGGGTCTATCGAAGGAAGGCAATTGACTTTGAGGCGTCGCTTCTGGCCGGTCGTGATCTGGTCTACGTAGGGACGGGCATGACGCTGGCGACCCCGTTGGATCATATCTCCTTGCGGACGACATACCGCAAGTTCGAAGTGGATGCTTTTGTGGGCAGAACCGTAGGCAGTACGCAGGACTTCGATCTGTATCGCACAGCCAAACGCACCCGTCGTGATTTTCTTGGTGCCCAATTCAAGTATGCTGGGCTCGAGCGTCATGAGCCCTTCGCTTACGCCCTTTGGCAGAGGGATCGAAACCGGGAGTCCGCCCGGCGATTCTTCCGAAAACTCGACTACGACTCATTTTATCTGGGGCTCGGTTCCACGGGCGAGTTCGCGAAGGGCTTGCGCTACACGGCAGAGGCGGTCTACGAGGGTGGTCACAGC
>CAYOQG010000189.1:1096-11481 GCA_964405925.1 uncultured Phycisphaeraceae bacterium
GCTTCAGTGAGCGAATGTTTGTAAAAGCCACCGACATCCGCGCCTACGCGGCCTTGGTTGAGCTGGAATATCTGTTTCCCGGACCGAAAAAGGCCAGAGCATCCGTGGAATACCTGTTTGGAAGCGGCGACGCCGATCGATGGGGCAGCCCGACCAGTACGGTGCCCGGGACGTTTGGTGACTTCGTGGACACGAGCTTCGTCGGCTTCGGTTATCGTGACACCGGTCTGTCGTTCGCACCCCGATACAGCAACTTGCACATGTGGCGGGCGGGGGCATCGCTCTATCCCTGGCCCGAGCACCGTCGCTTGCGACGCCTCGAGCTTGGCACCAACTGGTATCTGTACTACAAGCACCACCGGGCAGGAGCCGTGTCGGACCCGACGGCGACGTTGCGTTCAGGCTACCTGGGCTGGGAGATGAGCTACTTCGCCAATTGGCAAGTGGCAGCCGACTTGGCGTGGACGGCGCGATGCGGGATCTTCTTCCCCGGTGACGCGTTTGATGATCGCAGCTCACGTATGTTTTTTCTGTTTGGACTCACCTGGAGCTTCTGACGATGTGCAACTCCGTGTTATGCGCTTTGGAATGTGAGGCAAGATGGCGGAAGCAAGGGAGATTGGCAACGGTACCGGTTGCTGCTCTTGTCGTGCAGACTACACTACTCATTGGCGGCTGCCACGGCGTAGGCACTACTGGCGTGGCAGCTCTACGGGCTTTTGAGCCGGTACAAAGTCCGGACACGCTCTCGGACGTTGCCTTTCTGCATTATCTCGCCACCGTACCTGTTGCCACCGTGGATGAAGGTATGCGGGCGATGCTCTTTCTGGTGAGTGACGAAGAGTCGCTACGCACGTTTGAGGAGCGGTATGAAGCCTTGCGGCAGCGCGAGGCCGTAAAGCGGTCGTGGAGGTTGACACGGGGGCAGCTTCTCGACAAAGGCACGCTCGCCTATATGTTGCGAAGTGTCTGTGGTGTGTCGCTTAGCCTTGGGGAGGTCTTTGCCGCGTGGACCGGATTGGGCGATCGCCGCGCCGCCTTAAAGACATGTATCGATGCCGGCCTTCTGCCCTACGGGGTCTGGAATGAACCGGTCAAAGGTGGCGAACTGCTGTCCGCTGTCGCCGAAGCAGAGCGCTACCTGGAGCGACGAGCCCATCACGGCCCCTAAAGTCAACAATCTCAATAGGTTAGAGGTCCACCGCCAAAGGTGCGGCGTCCGGCACGCAGGTTGCCACTTGCTTTTTTCCTGTGGCGCCGTGGGTTGACCGGGGGACGGCTGTTATCGACAATTCCCGGCTTTCACGCATCTTGCACCGGAGGAAGAGCCATGGGAATGCATCGTAGCGCATTGAAACGTCGCTGTCGGTCGGACGCCGCAGAGACGAAAGAATGGAACCGGCCTGTCAAAGTGAAGGAGCGGCTGCGGCGAAGGGCTCGCATGCTTGCGGCCCTTCGAGCAGGCGAGCCGCCGTATCGACCAGACGTCATGAGTTGGCTCAGTCGAGAGTTGGGAAAGAAAGCGAGCAGGATTACACCCGAAGATGTAAAGGCTTTGCTAACCTAGCCGCAGCGAGTGGAAGCGCCTGGGTTCGCCCGGGCTAGGTTCGGCAAGAACGAAGGCCGGTGCATCGTGACACCGGCCTTTCTGCTGGGCGGGGGTAGATGGGCGTTGGCTCGAGCAGATCTTGCTCGACGCATCAGGTTCGAAGCACAGATTGGCTGATGCGGGGCGCCAGCAGCCAACGCGTTTGAGAAGATTGAAACGAGCGAGAAGCACCTGAGGTCGATCTGGTCTCGCGAGGACAATCAGCGCGTGTGCAACGGCGCGGCGACCCCGGTGCGCCTAACAAAGCGCCACGTAAGTGATCAGTGTCAGGAAGGCAATCCTGGCCTTCCGTCTGAAGAACCAATAAAAGACATACCAGGACACCGTACTTCTCCACCCCTCGGGAGAGGCCCCCGTCGGTTTTTAGCCCCTGGGCCTGACTGCAGGTCCCATACCGTACTTGGCATGGAGGGCGTATGGTCAGGTAGGTCTGATAGTATCTGTGAGGAATGAGTGAAGCAAGGCCGTGGGGCCCCGGTGAGAAGCTTGGTCAACAATGACGATCCTGCCTCCGTGTTGTCATGGAGCGGCGCTTGTCTCGGTTGGTGCAGGACAACCCGGTAGCCTAGGGTTGAGGCGGTGACTCTAAACCTGTCGGGATGATGACGACTTCGTTGGATGGCGTGCTGGTACCGGCGTTGGTCGTTGCAGTACAGGTGAAGGCGAAACCGGCTCCACCGATGTCGGTCTCTTGGACGACAAAGGAGCCGGTTCCAGCGCTCTGATTCACCACCAAGCGCGGATCATCAGGTTGAAAGTCAAACGCCAGCGGGCCATCAGCGTCGCCGACGACGGAACATAGAAGAATGACCTCCTCGTTCAACTGGGGTGTGGGGTTTGAGACCGTGAGGGTGACTGCTGGAATGGCAGAGCCGTCGGCATCGTCGCCACCGTTTTCGCTCGAGCCGTTGGCGGTTGACGCGTCCAGAATGGCTTGGAGGATAACCTGCAGTTCCGCACACCCTGTACCCAGAGCGGCGAACGCGAGGAATGGCAACATAATAAGGGCTATGCGAACCATGGGACTTGCCCCCTTTGCTTTAGAGCCATCACACACCCGGTGCCCGACCTCGGGAGGCGATGCTAGCTCAGAAAGTGGGCGTCGCCAATGCCCTGGGTGCTATCTGTGCGGTGTGCCCGGTCCAGCGGCAAGCACACTGGGTTTTCCTGGTCGGAAGTACGCGGGGCCGATGTCGCAATTGGGTCCGGGCGTTTCTCGGTCACGACGAGCGCCGCACGCTTAGTCCTCCATAAGCTATTTGAATAAAATAGCCTAAGCTCGCTTATCGGTCCGACGGGGGTGCGCGAGGCCGCTTCGGCTGGGGACTAGGTGACGAACCGGTACGCATCCGGTAACGTGTCGCGTGCTGCTGTGCTCGTGCTGATAGGCCGATTGGCATTATTGTGGTTCACGCTCGCTGCGGCCTAAACCGGGTGTCCGGGGCGAGCCGATAACTTGCCGGCGAGCGTCCATGATGCGTGCTGGGTGATTGGTTGCAGTCGATTCGCTTCCAGCCGCGTATCAATCGACCGTTTCTAATGGGATGACTGATCTGGTGGGTGTCTTCTCATATCGTCGTTTCGTATCGTATTCGTCATCCTACCTCGCCGTCTTCGTTTTAGGGTTTACCCTTGTGGGTTTGGTAGTTGTCTCAGCCGGATGCAACGCGATCAGGAACAGTTGGCTCGACCCAACGACGCTGGGTGCCTTCGACCGAACGGCCATGCTCGAGATTCGCACATCGCTGACGCTCGAAGATACTCCACCGGGTATCCCCGGGGCTCTTCATCCCTCGCCTGCTGACCTCATGGTCAGACCCGTAGAATATCTGATTTCCCCTGGTGACACACTCGCCGTCGAAATCTACGAGCTTCGACAACGGCTTATCCCCTATCAGGCGCAGGCCGTCGTGTCAATGACGGGCTATGTGAACCTGCCCGTCATAGGGCGTGTTCAGGCAGCCGGGTTGACGGTTCCGGGGTTTGAGGCCGCCCTCGTGGACGAGCTTCAGGAGCAGAACGTTCTGGTCAATCCCGAAGTTACAGTGAACCCGATGTTCCTTCAGAAGGCGACCTATTCCATCTTCGGCATTGGTGTCAGTGCAGCGAACGACGCGCCACTGAGGGCAGGGACATTCCCGATCCGACGTCCAGACCTGCATGTTCTGGAGGCGATCAACCTTGTGGGTGGGCTGAACGAGTTTATCACCGAGGTGTACGTATTCCGCTATGACAACCCCCCCGGTACAGACACTCCCGTAACAAGCCCGTATGAGGAAATCCCAGCCGGGGATGCTGGGGTCTCGCGTGGTACGGAAACGGACGTCGAGACCGTTGAAGATGCCGAAGGCATCTTGTCCCACGCCCCGGAAGACGAGCTCATCGAGGCCGTGGTACGTAGTGACGAGAAAGAGACACCGGAAGTAGCGTCGCCTGCGGAAGACGTGGTGGAGTCGCTTGAACCGGAGCCGACGCAGCCCTTCATCTGGGTGAACGGTGCGTTTATCGAGAACCCGGCGTATCAGGCTGCCGTTTTAGATGCTGAATCACCGCCCACCCTGCCATCGTTCGACACTGTCATGCCAGCGATCAATTGGGCTCGGATCGCAGGTGAGACCGCCTATCGGGTGATCCGCATTCCGGCTGACCTTCTCCGCTCCGGTGATCCGGAGGTCAACATTATTATCCGGGCGGGAGACGTCATCCGCATCGTCAGCGGGGAGATTGGCGTCTACTACGTGATGGGTCAGGTCAACCGCGTCGGCGCGTTTGCGTTCAACGCGGAGCCGATAACGGTGAAGGCAGCCATCGCCGCGGCGGGTGGTTTGTCGGGGCTTGCGTGGCCGGACCGATGCACCGTATATCGCCGCGTCGGCCAGCGTGAGCAGATGATCCAGGTCGACCTCGACCGGATCTTCGCAGGTAAGGATCCCGACTTCTTCATCAGGCGCGGCGACATCATCAATGTCGGGACTCACCCCTTCGCACCGTTTTTGCAGCGGATTCGGGCGTGGACCCTCCCGAACCCGATCAACAACGCGGGCTACAGTTTCACCTATGCACGCAACTACGCGGATATCGATTCGTATTCTGCGAGGCTCAACCCGCACAACGAGCCGGATCGCTTCCCGGCACTGTTCCCCTAGGAGGTTGGCGTGACAGGTTCCGGCTCAGTTGGTGTCGCGCTTCCCCACTCGTGGAGCGAGCTCATTCCCATGCGTACGCGTGTACGCCTGACGGTGGTTGTGGTGCTGCTCCTTATCGCCTATTGGGCGCCGATCCGATACACGCTGGCGGGTCGATGGCTTAGTGACGGGAACTGGTCTCATGGGTGGCTGATCCCCCTGTTCAGCCTGTATTTTGTTAGTACGAGGCGCGATGAGCTCGCCCGGTGTCGCCCCCGGCCCAGCTACTGGGGTGCCGTCATTCTAGCCCTTTCCTTGGCGGCTTATTTCATAAGTGCGTGGAGGTTGCGGATGGCGTATCCGCAGGCCTTGTCCATCGTTGGGGCCATCTTCGGACTGACGCTCGCGATCGGCGGGTGGAGCATCATGCGGGTTGCTTGGTTCCCGATTCTGTTCTTGGTGTTGGCGGTTCCGCTTCCTCAGTCGATCTACGTTGACCTAACGATGCCACAGCAAAAACTCGTCTCCGCCGTGGCAGCGGCGGTGATGCCCGTAGTGACCCCGGGGCTGGTGACCGAACCGCAAGCGGTCGTGATAGACTATATCATGCCGGGAATGGAACCAGGCTCGCTCAACGTGGAGGAGGCCTGCAGCGGTATGCGGTCCACGATGGCCATTGTGACGCTTGGTGTTGCATGGGCCTATCTAGGTGATCGATCGACCTGGCAACGACTTGTGATGGTGGTTGCATGCATACCGATCGCGATGTTCTGCAACGCCATTCGCGTTACCGTAACCGGGCTGCTCTACGTCCACGGGCATTCGGAGTTGGCCAAAGGGACCGCCCATCAGGTCCTCGGGATTTTGATGTTCGCCATCGCGTTGGGGCTTTTCGCGCTGACGGGTTTCGTGCTGAGTCGTTTGTTTGTAGAAGAGCAAAGCGAGAAAGGGGAGCCTGATCCCGCTTGAGTGGGCGGGATACCCACGCGGTAGGGCCGGAGATGAGGATAAGCTCATGACATCACATGCCCCGACAGCGCAGGAGCGGGTCTCGCTGCCACACCCTGTTCAGGGGGTGTGGGGCGAGAGCGGGACGGCGGTTAGCGCCCGCGATTTGCTGGCGATGCTGCGAAGACGCGCGGTCCTCATCACCGTTCTCTTCGTGTTCTTCGGTGCTCTTGCTATCGGGGGGTTTGCCCTTTGGTGGACACAGTATCCGGGCTACCAAAGTGAGGCCCTAATCGAGTGTATCTCCAACATTCCGCAAGCCGAACTCACGCCGGAACAAGAACGCCTTCGACAGGACGAGCATGAACGCTTCGTGCTGACCCAGGCGCGGCTGCTGAAAAGCCCCACGGTGTTGAGTGAAGCGCTCAAGCTCACCGTCGTGCGAGAGACCGAGTGGTGGAAATCCGTTGATCGCCGACGCTGGAAGCGACCGGATGAACATCTGATCGAGCTCATTGACGAGTTGACGGCAGCGCCTATCCGGGGGACTAACTTCCTGCGCGTCTCAATGGAGTGCCACAAGAAGGAGGACCCAAGGATCATCGTCAGCGCCGTGGTCGACCAGTGGTATGAGATGGTCAAGCGGCGGTCGGCGGAGGAATTCGTGGATACAAACCTCGACGCGGCTCAGCGCGAATTGGAGCAACTCGACCGGGAGATTGCCGAGGGTCGCGGCCGACTCCGAAGCATCGCCCAGCGATTGCCCGCCGGGGCACGACAGGACCCCGTCAACAACATCACCAGCCACGAGGCTGCGCAATACGCGGAGCAGGTCGCGGTCCATGAGCTGGAGCTGGCTTTGTTGGAGCAGTATCGAGCGATCTACAACGATCCGGAAGGCTTGGCAGCCACTGCAGAAGACCGGGCGATCGTCGAGCAGGACCCGCAGGTGGCGGAGCTGGCTCGGGCCTCGTTCCTGCTTGAACAGCAGCGTGCAGCCGATGCGAAGGTCTACGGGGCCGGACATAGTGTGCTAAGGCAGATCGATGCTCAAATCGAGGCGTTGGAGAGTAGGCTCACCCAGCTTCGGTTTGAAAGGCTCCAGGAGCGCCGGGCTGACATTCAGGAGCAGGTAAACACAGCCTATGAAGGCACGCGGCACGCGTTGTTCTTGGCCCAGGAGAGCCTGTTGAAGGCTGAGGCCGCCCTTCAGGATCAAGACCGGTTGCTTTTTGAGTACACGACATTGGAGGCGGAGATCCAGGAGAAGATTAACTATAGACTCGAACTGACCAACTACATCAAGAGCTTGACTCGGGTGAAGGCGCAACGGACCGCTATCAACGTCAACGTAGCCCAGGAGGCGACGGAACCCCTCGGTCGGAGCAGCCCGAGCCTTGTTTTGCTTCCCATCGGTGTCTTTGTTGCTCTGTTCCTGGCTATGGGTATCGCATTGACGCTGGAGATGTTGGATACCTCGGTTCGCACCACGCAGGATGTAATCCGGTATACGGACGTGGTTGTGCTCGGGGCCGTCCCGGACATCGACGACGAGGAGGTCGCAATCAAGCATGTCGAAACGGCGGTGGCGAGCACACCAACTTCGATGGTGGCGGAGGCGTTTCGGCAGATTCGCACGAATCTGCAGTTCTCTTCGCCGGTTGATCGTCAACGCACCTTGCTGGTGACCAGTCCACAGCCGGAGGATGGTAAGACCACGGTGGCGAGTAATCTGGCGATCACCGCTGCCCAGAGCGGCCGGCGGGTGCTGCTGATTGACGCGAATTTCCGTCGGCCTGGCCTTCACCGCGCATTCGAAAAGATCCCGAGGGCTGGTTTGAGCAACCTCCTACTCGCTGACGGAACTCTGTCGTCACGTATCAGCCAGAGTGGCATCCCGCGACTCGATCTACTGGGTAGCGGTCCGGTTCCACCCAATCCGGTCGAGCTGTTGGGTAGTGAGGCTTGTCAGAAGGTTCTGCAAGAGGCGATGTCTCGGTATGATCAGGTGATTCTGGACAGCGCACCCGTATTGCTCACGACGGACGCGTTGGTTTTGGCCCCGGCTGTCGACGGTGTGGTCTTGGTGTTGCGGGCCAATGTGAGTTCACGCGGTATTGCCTTACGGGCGACGACGCTGCTCGCCGACGTCGGAACGCACATGTTCGGTGTCGTGTTGAACGCCGCTCGCGTCCGACGGGGCGGCTACTTCCGTGAGCAACTCCGAAAATACTACGAGTACCAAACCGAGGCGGAACCGATCACCACTATGGATAAAAAGCCCGTCTCGGGCGAATCCGGTTCGTCTGCGTCGATCGAATAGCGGTGCAATGACCTGCCTGCTGTGCAACGCATTGCCCTCGATTGAGGCGGTCCGTTGTATTTGCCCGGTCCGAAGCGGCATCCTATACTGTCACATCCTTGTGGGAGCGTGCGCGGTCTTCGTCCCGCGAGCCTCTCCGGGCTCGCCGGATTAAGCAACGAGGTGAACAATGCGACAAGTCGACATGTTGGATCTGCGGAGTGAGTACGATCTCTTCGCAGACGAGATTCGAGCGGTTGCGGATGAGGTGCTTACCAGCCAGCACTTCATCGGTGGTCCAGCGATCGCCGAACTCGAAGAGGCGATCGGTGCCCGGTGCGCCGGAGCACACGCCATTGCGGTCAGTTGCGGCACGGATGCCCTGCTCTGTGCGCTGATGGCTTTGGAGATTGGCCAAGGCGATGAGGTGATCCTGCCATCGTTTACCTTCTTTGCCACGGCAGGGTCGGTGCATCGGGTGGGGGCTAAGCCGGTCTTCGTCGATATCGATCCGCGCACCTTCAATCTCGATCCCGCCAAGATCGAGCCTGCCATCACCGAGAACACGAAGGCCATCATGATGGTCCATCTGTACGGGCAGTGCGCCGAGATGAAGGCGATCAACGCGATCGCTCGACGCTACGGGCTGAAGGTCATCGAGGATGCCGCCCAGGCCATCGGGGCGACGTATCATGGTCGGCCGGCTTGTGCATTGGGTAACGTCGCCTGCCTTTCCTTCTATCCCACGAAGAACCTGGGAGGGTTCGGTGAGGGCGGGATGGTGCTTACCGGTGACGCCGGTCTGGC
Source organism: uncultured Phycisphaeraceae bacterium (assembly GCA_964405925.1). Taxonomy (GTDB): domain Bacteria; phylum Planctomycetota; class Phycisphaerae; order UBA1845; family UBA1845. Next base: position 9,888 of record CAYOQG010000189.1, read on the forward strand.
AACAATCATTCGCCAGCTTCGCAACCACGGTGAGTCCGCGCGTTATATTCACGAGCGCGTAGGGGGCAACTTCCGGTTTGATACGATGAAGGCGGGCTTCTTGCTCGTGAAACTCCGTCATCTCGACGAGTTTACGAAACGGCGGCGCATGAACGCCGCTCGTTACGACACCCTGCTTGCAGATGCACCGGTGACCACACCGTACAGACCGGATCATCAGGGGCACGTTTACCATCAGTATTCCATTCTTTGCGATCATCGCGATGAGCTCGCAGCGTTCTTGAAGGATAAAGGGATCGGGACAGCCATTTACTATCCCGTGCCGCTCCATTTGCAGAAATGCTTCGCCCATTTGGGATGCCGCCCGGGTGCCCTTCCGATCACGGAAGAGATCTGTGGTAAAATACTGTCAATACCGTGTCATCCAATGCTGACCGACGACGATGTTCAATACGTGTCCGCGTATATTCACGAATTCTATGGTGTTTCGCCAGGTGGCCAGGCGTCGGATTCGGGCCGAGCTGTCGAGACCGCGGGGACGGGTCGCGGAACGACGTAGCGATTGTGGAATCGCCCCTCGGTTGGCGCGGGAGGTAAGGCATGAGAGTCTTGGTGACGGGTGGGGCGGGGTTTCTCGGAAGCCATTTGTGCGACCGGCTCCTTGCCGATGGCCATGGGGTCATCGCCTTGGACAATTTCTTCACTGGTTCCAAACGCAACATCGCCCACCTGCTCGACCGACACGACTTCGAGTTCATCCGCCATGACGTGGTCAATCCGATCTTGTTGGAGGTCGATTGGATCTTCAACCTGGCGTGTCCGGCGTCGCCGATCCATTACCAATATAACCCCGTCAAGACGGTCAAGACTTCGGTGATGGGGACGTTGAACATGTTGGGGCTGGCCAAGCGGGTAAGGGCTAGGATTCTCCAGGCTTCTACCAGTGAGGTCTATGGCGACCCGCAGGAACATCCGCAAAAGGAGACCTATTGGGGTCATGTGAACCCGATCGGTCCGCGGTCTTGCTATGACGAGGGGAAGCGGGTGGCGGAGACGCTGATGGTGGACTACCACCTGCAGAACCAGGTGGACATCCGCATCATCCGCATCTTCAACACCTACGGTCCGCGGATGGCGATGGGTGATGGCCGGGTGATCTCCAACTTCATCGTGCAAGCGCTCAAGGGTGAGCCGCTCACGATCTACGGTGACGGGACGCAGACACGCTGTTTCTGCTATGTTGATGATCTGATCCAGGGGATGACAGCCCTGATGCAGTATGAGGGCGAGGACGCGGCTGAGCCCGTCAATATCGGCAGCAGCGACGAACGGTCCATGAACGACATCGTCGAGTGTATCGGTGAAATCGTGGGCAAGAAGCTCGATGTCAAGCGCTTGCCCCTCCCCCCCAACGACCCCGTCCGCCGCAAGCCTGACACCACTAGAGCGAAACAGCGTCTCGGGTGGCAACCGCATGTCACACTCAAAGATGGCTTGATCCATACCGTCGACTATTTCCGCAGTGTGATCGACCACTAGGCGGTGTCTGAAACCCCCTCTCCCCTCGAGGGGAGAGGTTGGGTGAGGGGTGACT
>CAYOQG010000190.1:0-11445 GCA_964405925.1 uncultured Phycisphaeraceae bacterium
CCAAAGGGGGGGCCGTGGGGCGGAGCGCCAACACGGGTCCGCCCATGGCGGACCCATGCCACCCATCATTTCCTGCGTGACGGAGCAACAGGTAGGATGTTGACGTGGAACGGTGCGTGGTGCGTCACGAGGGTGACGCATGGGCGGGGAGCTCGATCGTCACGGTCGTCCCGACCTTCGGCATCGATTCAATCCGCAACTGACCGTTGTTGATCTCCGCCAGCCGGTAGGCGAGGGAGAGTCCCAACCCTCGTCCTCGTCCCGCCTTCCGACTCGAGAAGAACGGGTCGGTTGCGTTCTCCAACACCTCTCGTGTCATGCCCACACCATTGTCCTCGACAACGATCCGGACTGTTTCATCGGAAACGTGGGAGGGCGAGTTGACAACCACCCGGGCGGTCATGCCTCGCGTAGCTTCCACGGCGTTGGAGATGATCGCGTCCAGAATACGCCGCACCTGTGCAGGATCGGCATAGATCGTTGCCGTTGGATCCGCCACCGTGACACTGAGAGCGTCGCCCCCCCAATCGGGCTGTTGACGCCAATGCTGGCAGCATGGTTCAAGCAGTTCCACAAGAGGCTGTTCCGTCGGCTGGGGCGGGTCCGGCTTGGCGAAGCGCATAAGCTCGTCCACGATATCGGTCGCCCGTTGCGTTTGCTCTTTGATGATGCGGAAAGCCCGGGCGCCCTCTTCATCTTCACACGCGGTAAGCGCCATCTGCGCTCGCCCGGAGACGACCGCGAGGGGGTTGTTCAACTCATGGGCAGCCCCGGCGGCCATCTCGGCAATCATGGACATCGAACGTGTCTTGACCAACTCTCGCAGGGCGGCCTGCAGTCGACGGTTTACATCCAACAGTTCCTCGGCCATCCGTTCGGTGCCAATGCGGGCCTTTGCTGAGGTCAAAGCCAACGCGATGGCGGAGGAGAGCGCTTCACACTCCTTTTGGGCGGACCGGGTCCGACCGACAGCCTCTTCCCCGGCAGCGGTCAATACGGCCCCCAAGGCACCTGGACCACCCAATACAGGTAGCATCCACACAGGTTCCAATGACGGCGATCCGAGACAGCGCCGCCACAAGTCCAGCAGGCCCGGCGGTGCCTTCACGAAGCCGGGTGACGGTATTCTGGCAGAGCTTAGGGACAACTGAAGCTCGTCACAGGACTCGCCGAGGTCCATGACGGTGGCTGTCCCATCTGGGGCTCCCGCGGTCAGATAGCCCACGTGGACACAGCGGTCGGAGGGTTCGGCAAAGAAACACAGTCCGCTCTCGACACCGAGCATCTTCTGGATCGTGCGAGCGGCTGTCACGCAGACGTCGCTTATCCGATCCTGATCGCGCAGGGCGCTGACCAACTGGTCCAGGGCTGCGAAACATACCGCCCGGACCTCGAGTCGCCGGAGGGCTTCTGCCAGCTTCACATTGAGCTGACCAAGCTGCTTGTTCGCGGCGATCAGCGATCGCGTGTACTCCGCTCGGCTGCCAAGGTCATCGAGGCCGGTCAGCTCGCTGAAAGGCCTCATCACCTCGGGCAACCGATTGAGTGCCTCGGTTATGTCGTTTGTGCTGACTCCAAGCTCGGCCGACAGCTTGTCAGTGTCAGCGATGTGTTGGTATCCGGAGAAGCCGATCCCCTGCTGGCGGATCAGGTTGTCGGCCAGATGAACGATCCGGACGAGCTGTGGGAAGCGGACGCCAGTCGGCAAGGCGTCCGGGGCCTGATGATGCAACCACGTGCATTCCACCACGGCCTCGGGCAAATCCCAACGAATTGCCAGGCGTTTACCTGCAATCGTGTGGTCCAACCCGAATGTCTCCCGCTCGACGTTGCAGATACACACGCGCTTACGGGTGACGCGATCGACGACCCTCGCGTAGCCTTTTGGCATGCAGGCATCCAGGGCAATTTTGCCGATATCATGCAGCAGGCCACAGATAAAGGCCTGGCCGCCCAGCTTCGAATCGCCCACATGTTCACCGATCATCTGGGCCGTGCAGGCCACGGCGAAAGTGTGCAGCCAAAGTCCTCTTCGAATCTCCGCCGCCCGGTCGTTCTCGTCGGGCTTTCTGAATGCCTCATAAAGTTGCACGCACAGGACCAGGTTGCGGACGGTGTTGAAGCCCAAAAGTGTCACGGCACGTGGGATGGTTATGGCCTGGGGACGAATGCCAAGATCCGCTCGCCGGGCGAATCGGAGGACGGACGCGGTCACTGCCGCGTCAGATTCGATAAGCTCCACAACATGGCGTGCCGATGTTCTGTCAGAGGTGGTAGCCGCCAACAAGTGCGCCGCGACCGCGGGAAGCGTCGGAAGTCGATCCAACTGACTCAGGTTCAACTCCACTCGCTCGCGCGCCGAAAGCGGATTGCGGTGCTGGGACGCGGGGGCAGCTTTCATGATGTTTGCGCTCGCAGATACGGGAGGCCCAAAGCGGACCTAAGTGACGCTGAGCAGTTCCGACATCCGGTTGATCACTGCGTTGATGTCGAACGGCTTGCGGATGAAATCATCGGCACCGGCCGACCGAAGCTCCTCAACTTCATCCGGGTCCGCCACCCCGCTGATCGCGATGATCCGCATATGTTCGTAGTTGGGGTTCGATCGGATCGTCCGGCAGACAGTGTTGCCGTTAACGTCCGGTAGCTTGAAGTCGAGCAAGATGATGTCCGGGCGGAATCGCTCGGTGATGATGCCAGCCTCGTATCCTGTCGAGGCCGTCCTCAACTCGAAGCGCCCGTCCCGCTCGAGCAGATCGGTGAACATCTCGACAATGGCGGCATCGTCGTCGACAACCAGGACTCTCCTCTTCCCGCTATCGAGCTGGTCCAGCGGGATATGGTTCTCCTTCATGAATGCGATGAGCGCGTCGCGAGGGATGCGCCGAAAACGAGAACCGGGAACACGAAAACCCCGCAGCTTGCCAGCGTCAAAACAGCGGATCACCGTTTGCTGACTAACCTTGCAGATCCGCGCCACTTCACCCGTCGTGAACACTTGTTTTGTTCGATCATCCACCATGACAGGCACCTCTGACCCCGCGATCCTTCCATGCCAGATTCACCGCACATTGTCCATATTGCCCATGTTTCCTACACCTTACATTCCGCACAATTCCCCGTCAACAGAAAAACTGAAATGTTAGAGGACGTTTGTCCAGGGGTCGGAGTCACGCACCGGCTCCACGTTCGACCCGCGTTTTTGCGGACGGCGCTCGACCCTACGAGGCAAATCACCGCCGCGGGATGGCCCGCGCCCCGGTCAGATAAACGTGGAGAATGGTGACATCAGCCGGACTGATCCCGCTGACCCGGGCGGCTTGCCCCAACGTTCGTGGTGCGACGCGGACCAGCGTCTCTCGGGCTTCCAAACGAAGCTCCGACATCGCAGTGTAGTCTACCTGCTCCGGAATAATCAGCGACTCGAGTCGCCGAAACTTCTCCACCTGACGATCCTGTCGCTCGACGTAGCCGGCGTACTTGGCTTCGATCAGCAACTGCTGGAGGGCATCGGCACAGATCGGACGGCCGCCTGGTCTCAACAGGGCGTCCGCCAGCGTCGCCACGTCCGCGTCAGGTCGGCGCATCCACGTTCGAAGATCCGTTCCGTTGATGCGTCCTTTGTCACATAGGGATTGGATAAGGGTCATTGCCTGGCGTTTTTTCTGAAACCGACCCCATCGCCGATCGTCCACCATGCCGAGCGCACGTCCTATCGGTGTCAGCCGTTGGTCAGCGTTGTCTGCGCGGAGACGAAGTCGGTATTCGGCACGCGACGTGAACATCCGGTAGGGCTCCGTTGGCGGACGGGTGATGAGATCATCGATCATGACACCGATATAGGCGTCGTTCCGACCGAGGACCCAAGGGTCTTCACGGCGAAGGAAGCGCACCGCGCTTATGCCAGCGACAAGACCCTGTCCGGCAGCCTCCTCATAACCACTGGTGCCATTGATCTGTCCTGCGAGGAAAAGCCCACGGACAAGCTTGCTCTCCAGGGACGACTTCGTCTGATGCGTGGGTACGAAGTCGTACTCGATGGCGTACCCGTATTGTAGAATCTGCGCCTTCTCCAGGCCCGGAATCTCGCGCAGGAACGCGTCTTGGACGTCCCTCGGCAAAGAGGTGCTGATGCCGTTGCAATAAAGGCGTTCGTTGTCGTAGCCCTCCGGTTCCAGGAAAACCTGGTGTCTGGGCTTATCGGCGAATCGGACGACCTTGTCCTCAATGCTCGGGCAATAGCGCGGACCTGTCGATTGAATTTGACCTGTGTACATGGGCGCTCGATCCAGGTTGGCATGGATGTGCTCGTGGACACGCTCGTTGGTCCACGTAATCCAACACGCGATCTGCGGCTGAGTGACGCCATCGGTCATCCAGGAAAACGGTGTCGGGACGTCGTCACCGTGCTGCACCTCACAACGGTCGTAGTGAATGGAATCCCGGTGAACCCGGGGAGGTGTTCCCGTCTTCAGCCGACCCAGCTCGAAGCCAAGCCTCTGGAGCGCACCGCTCAACCTCCTGGCGGCAGGCTCCCCAAGCCGCCCACCAACACGTTGATCCAGTCCGCAGTGGAGCAATCCTCGAAGAAAAGTCCCGGTGGTCAGCACGACGGTATTGGCCCCAAGCACACGGCCGTCCTGCAGCGCAACGGACTGCACACGCGGGCGGGCGTCGTCACGTGGTCCGGTCCGAGTCGAAATGTCCTCAACCGTTCCTTCAAGAATTTCAAGCGACGGGGCCTCGGCGAGGAGCGACTGAAGAGCCGTCGGGTAGCCCTGGCGATCGGCCTGTGCCCGTGGAGCCCAGACCGCCGGCCCTTTGCTGCGGTTGAGCATTCTAAACTGGATGCCCGCACGATCGGCTGCCAGCCCCATGATTCCGCCGAGGGCATCGATTTCTCTGACGATTTGCCCCTTGCCCAGACCCCCAATGGCTGGATTGCAGGACATACGGCCGATGGCGTCGTGCTGCATGGTGACGAGCGCGGTATCGGCGCCCAGCCTGGAGGCCGCCCAGGCTGCTTCCGCGCCGGCGTGTCCGCCGCCGACCACCACAACGTCGTAGGTACGCTTCAAGACTCCAAACCCGCCTTCTGAGACCCGTCTGTGTCGATCCGCGCGGCTGGGGCGCATGGTTCAGCCCATGCCCCCGGCCGCACCTCGGTGTGTCGGCTGTACTATACCTTACCCGCAATTCTGAGCCAGCAATCCGAGTTTCCTTTCTCCGATGGAGGCGGATTGGATTGACCCGTGGCTCGGTGCGCGTTACACTACCCGTATCAACTCCGGATCATCGGTGACGGTGCTGGGTGGATGTTTTGGGGGAGTCATGCCATGAGTTCCAAAAGAGTGATTGCCAATGCGTTAGCAGTGATGTTTACGGCATCGGTTTGGCCCGCGACGGTGCACGGGCAGATTTGCCAACCCGCGCCAGACGGCTCAGGGGGCTGCGTCCCCATTGCTTGCTCGGACATACCCGAGGAGCAGTGCCTTGCCACTGTACTGCATCTCGATGTAGCCACGGGGGCAATCAGCGCGATCGCCTGCGACTGCATTGACTTCAATCGATGCCACATCGAGTTCGGCAACGCCTCGCCGCACGCCGCCGGCTTTTGTCCGGACGGCCAGCCCTGCGTGGTGGCAGCCTGGGACACGGACGGCGACGGACTCGATGACCACTTCGCGGCTGAATGCGTCCCATCGGGGTTCGGTGCGTGCTGCATGGATATCGACGATGGCCCCGTCGGACTCGACACCTGTATGGAAACGGACGAGATCAGTTGCAAAGGGTACTTCGTACCGGTCAACACCGGTTGCTCAGAGATCGAAGCTTGTTGCCTCACCTTTGCCGGGGAATCCTTCTGCGCCGACTTGAACCACCATTGCTGCATCCTCACAGGAGGAATCCCGCTCGGACCGGGTTCGGCGTGTGCGGTTGATCCCAGCCAGAACCCATGTAGTCAGATCTGCGGCGGGTTCGCTGGGATCCCGTGCGAGAACCCCAATGAGTTCTGCAGGTACCCCATAGGAACGTGCCAGTGGGCTGACCACTTCGGCATGTGTACACCGATTCCGGGTGGCTGTCCCGATATCTGGGAACCGGTCTGCGGGTGTGACGGGGTGACCTACGCCAACGAGTGTGAGGCGAACGCAGCCAGCATGTCGATCGACCACTACGGTGCATGCGGGCTGCCGTGCATGAGCGATGCCGATTGTGATGACGGAAACGCGTGTACGATCGGGCTTTGTGTCAACGGCGTATGCGAGTATGTGTTCGCCCCCGACGGGACCCTTTGCGATGACGGGAACCCTTGCACCGCTGGCGATGTCTGCAAGGCGGGTGTCTGCGTGGGCACACCGATTCCGGAATGCGGGCCGTGCATGAGCAACGCGGACTGCCCGGCCGCTGATCCGTTCTGCCTGTTCCCGCCAGGGTCCTGCGGAGAGGATGGCATTCCCGGGATGTGCGTACCCCGACCGACTGATTGCCCTGATGTCTGGGATCCCGTTTGCGGCTGCGATGGTCAGACGTATAGCAACGAGTGCGACGCCCACGCAGCCGGTGTCTCCGTCCGGCACCCCGGCGAATGTGTGCGCTACTGCGGCCACATGGGACCGGATCCACAGTGCTACCCCAACGAGTTCTGCAAATACCCTGTCGGAACCTGCGGCAATAATGCAACGGTTCTCGGCATCTGCACACCGATTCCGGGGGACTGTATCACCCTCTGGGATCCCGTCTGCGGATGTGACGGGGTCACCTATAGCAATGAGTGCTTCGCCGACATGGCGGCCGTGTCGATCCTTCATTATGGCGAGTGCTTGCCTGGCGACGTCGGTGCGTGCTGCATAAGGGACCCTGCCGGCGAGTTCGCGTGCCTCGAGGTCACCCAGGGGGAATGTCTCGCGAAGGGCGGGACCCACATCGGGATCGGCACCACCTGTCCAGCCGACCCGGCTGAACTATGCGCACCATACTTCTGGGCGTGTTGCATGCCCGACGGGGATTGCTTTGACACGTGGGCGGACTATTGCATCGCGGTCGGAGGTGTTCCAGTTCCCGGAGCGCCGTGCGCCCTTGTCAACTGCGGGCCGCAGTGCACGAGTGATGCCGATTGTGATGATGGCAACACGTGCACGATCGGGCTCTGTAACAACGGCCTATGCGAGTACGAGCCCCTCCTCGACGGGACGGTATGCGATGACGGAAACCCATGCACCGCTGAGGATGTCTGCACGGCTGGTGTTTGTGTGGGCATACCGATCCCGGGATGCGGGGAATGCATGAGCAACGCGGACTGCCCCGCCGCTGATCTGTTCTGCCTGTTCCCACCGGGGACCTGCGGCGAGGATGGAATCCCCGGGACGTGCGTTCCGAGACCGAGCGTTTGCCCTGATGTCTGGGATCCCGTTTGCGGCTGCGATGGACAAACCTATGGCAACGAGTGCGACGCTCACGCAGCCGGTGTCTCCATCCGGCACCACGGCGAGTGCGGGCTCGTCGAGTGTCGACCGACTGATGACGGAATGGGTTGCGTGGATGCGCCCTGTGACTCGGCGATACCCGAGGTGCAGTGCATATCGACGTTGGTGCGCATCGATTCGCCTGGCACCCAGCCGTTGGTCGCAGTCTGCGAGTGCCTGGACTTCAACATCTGTCACGTCGAGCTCATAGGCGGTGTGCCTGTACCCGTCGGCTTCTGCCCCGACGGCAATACTTGCGAACTTGTCGGCCTCGATTTAGACGGCGACGGGATCGATGACCACTTGATGGCCCAATGCGGTTCCGACGAGATCGGGGCGTGCTGCTTCGACATATCCGGTGGACCGCTGCCGCTACCGCATTGCATTGAGGCGCCCCAGCGCGATTGTGAGGAGAAGGGCGGCATCTTTGCCGGTGTCGGAACCAGGTGTGAACTGATGGAAGCCTGCTGCATGACGTGGGGCGGGGTCAGCTATTGCGTGGAGACGAACCCCATCTGCTGCGCCGCCTTCGGCGGCGTGCCGCAAGGACCGGGAACAGCGTGTACCGACGTTACTTGCGGCGAAGTCTGCGGCGGGATCGCCGGGATCCCCTGTGACGATCCTAACGAATTCTGCAAATACCCCACCGGCACCTGCGGCGAAGGTGACATCTTCGGAACATGTACGGTGATACCGAGCGGGTGTCCTGATGTGTGGGATCCGGTTTGCGGCTGCGATGGTATGACTTATGGCAATGAGTGTGAAGCGGACGCTGCCGGCGTGTCAATCGCCTACTGGGGCGAGTGCACGCCGATTTTCTGCTGGTCCAACGACATGTGTGAGCCGGATCAGTACTGCTTCTTCCACGATTGTGCGGCCGAAACGGGTGTGTGCATGCCGCGACCGGAGGTGTGCCCCGACGTTTGGGACCCGGTGTGCGGTTGCGATGGTGTGACTTACCCCAATGCGTGCGAAGCGGCACGAGCTGGTATGAGCGTGGATTATCCCGGTGAGTGCCGACGGATCTGCTTCAGGGACGATCCTGCTGTGGCTTGCTTCCCGGACGAGTTCTGCAAGTTCCCACCGGGTACATGTGAGGACCTCACGGTTCCAGGTGCCTGCACACCGATTCCGGAGGCCTGCCCCGAGGTCTACGATCCCGTCTGCGGTTGCGACGGTATCACCTATGATAACGAGTGCTTTGCCGACATGGCCGCCGAGTCGATTGCCTACTTCGGTGAGTGCCAAGAGTGTGCCGCAAGGCGCGATCTGGCAGTTCCAGATTTGACGTACTGCCCGGGTGTCCCGAAGCACATCCAGATCCATTTGTCACCACGATCCGGTGTCACGGCATACGCGCTGGAGGACAGACCGCCCGCCGGTTGGGAGGTCACCTTCGTCAGCGGTGACGGCTTCTACGACGAGCTAAACGGGAAAGTGAAGTGGGGACCCTTCTTCCCAGATACGCTGCCCCGCTCGGTCAGCTATGTGGCGGTTCCACCACTCGACTTCGATGCGGTTGCCTGCTTCGAAGGAGCGATCTCGCTCGACGGCATCAACGAGCCGATCTGTGGTGATGCGTGCATCGAGCCGCACTGTGCACCGTTCATGGCCGCCGACACACCGCAACCGCCTTGTCCGCAATGCCCGGTCGGTGACTGCACGACTTGCCCGGCTCCTGCCCCGACCGGTGCGTGTCGTGACTGGCGGATATCGCTTTGTGAGCTGGTTGGCTACGCGTGTGCATGGCTTAGGGGTTGCAACGACGACCTGGCGGGGCTGACCCGAGCGGCGTACATCTGGAGGCACGGTGAGTGCTACTGCTGGCATGAGGTGCAGCAGAACTGGTTCCCGACCGACTGTCCGCCACCGTCTTCGGGCATCTGCGGGTCAGCCAACCTCGGACCCGGCGACGTCGACCCGTCAGAGTCGGGCGGTGCCGTCGCGTACCTGCGTTTCTCTCGTCTGGACGGTCGGCACAGCCGGGCGAAAGAGGTCAAGGTGGTGATTGTGACCGAGGCACCCGATGTGGCGTCAGCCATGGCGTTGGATTTCACCCTCCCGACGGGCTGGGAACCGGTCACGATCAGCGACGACGGCAAGTGGGACGAGACTCACCGCAAGGTGAAATGGGGACCGTTCTACGACGATCTCACGCGGAGGATCACGCTCCAGGCTCGTTCGACCGCGGCCTCGACGATCAGACCGACCCGTATCTCATCGGGCGAGCCGGTCGTAGGTCGATTCTCCGGCACGATCTCGTTCGACGGTCACAACGAGCCGATCGTCGTCAAGCGATAGACAGACAGCGTGGCCCTCGGGTCGGGCAAGAGGATGATCAGATGACTTGCCCGACCCGGGGTATCTCTGCTCTGATACATCTTGCCTCTCGCACAAAGGAGGAGGATAAGGCATGTACGTGACGCCGCGCCGGGAGCACACCGTCGTTAGCTTTCCTCTTCGAGTATGTTCCGCTCTTGCGAATCGGCTAACCCCCCTCTTTCCCCCCTTATTAAGGGGGGATGTAACACGCAGCCTTCCCCCCTTGGTAAGGGGGGATGTAAGGGGGGTCTGCCCGCGCCCTTCCGCACAGTCCCGGAGTCTGACTTCGGCATTGATGCTACTAGCATTCGGGCTGTCGACATCGGCGGCATTTGGTCAGGGAGCTATACGCGATCTGTCGGAGTACTCGGGCGTAGGCACGCCGTTCACGGTCACCATTACGCTCGATCCTCCACAGGATCCAGAACCAGGTTTCGCCATCCTGGAGGACGCACCGCCGCCCGGGTGGACGACGATCGACAACATCAGTAACAGCGGCGTTTATGACGCCGGGAACCACAAGGTGAAATGGGGACCGTTCTTCGGAAGCGGGCAAATTCCCGACTTTGTGACCTACGACATCACCCCGCCGGCCGTGTTCGGTGACCACTGTTTTTCGGGCACAGCCACCTACGACGAAGGCATCTGGCCCATCACCGGCGACGAATGCATCCTGATCGACATCCCCACCGTCTCCGAGTGGGGGCTGGTTGTGATGACACTTCTCGTGCTAAGCTCGGGAACGTTGGTCTGTACGCAGCGGAAACCAACGCGGGCACGGCACACGCGTTGAGCAAAGACGTCGGTCAAGTGCCCGCGTTACAATCTACAAATTGCCGTGTGGCGATTTATCGCTCGATAGTGTCGGTTTGATGTGGAAGAGCGGTTGGGCGAATTGGACTTCGGCGGCGTCGTCGGCCAGGATTTTGACGATCTCGCCCTTCTCGGGCAGGCCGGTTCCACCGTAAGTGATCTGGTGGAAGCACTTCATGATCTCGACCAATCCGAGCGTAGTGCCCGATGAGACGGAGGCACCGACTTCGACAAAGGCTGGTGCGTCGGGAGAAGGACGGCGATAGAAGATTCCCTCGGACGGGGCTTTGATGGTGATCAGGTTCGCGTCCTCACCATCACCGGATGACCCTGTATGTCCCGTCACGCCAGCAGCCCCGGCGGCGTCGGGCTGCCATACTCGCGGGTCGACACGGGCGATGGGCTGCCCGTAGGCGAGAGGTGTGAAGGCGTTGGGGATACAGACGTCGATCACCCGGCCATGCACGTCCAGCGGCATGCGGAGCACGTACCGTTGGTTGAGGATTTTCATCGTGGTGATGCGGTCCAGCGGATTCACGAAAACCCCGGCCTTCGGGGCTCCGTCAGCCATGCCCACCACGGGCGAGGTGACCACAAGGACTTCCGAGTCATTGTCGTCCAGTCTAACCTTTGCGATTAACGTCTTTTCCGCCATGCTTTTTCCGCTCCCTCACCCTTGACAGCGCTGCGCGTCGTCAAGGGCAGGCGGTCGCGGCTCTGATGGGGATGACCGCTCGTTCACACTCGCGGTACTGATTCAGCATTCCGCATTCACAATTCCCCATTCGCCATCCTGGCCACATCCCGCGCTGGCGCTTGGGGCTCGGCTCGTTCACACCTTCGT
>CAYOQG010000191.1:0-11437 GCA_964405925.1 uncultured Phycisphaeraceae bacterium
GGTGGGGGTCTTCCTTTTTGTATTCTCTCTTTCCCCCGCGGGGGGTGGCCCAAAAACGCGCCGCACCCGGGGGCGTCGCTGGGGGCGGAGGGCCGGAGGGGAGCGGGAGCTAATGCGCCCCCACTCCTGGATTTTCGGGCGGCATGGCTAAGTGAAGCGCGGCCATGCCGCGACAACAACATGCCCGCGCCCGCGTGCGCCGAGGTTGGGCATGGCACACCTAGTCCAAAGGTCTGGAGTTGACGTTCCACTAGTCCGGATCATGCGAATCTATTGAAGCCCTTTTCGGCATCCTTTGACGACCTTGTCACTCTCGGCGCCCAAATTCTGGCCGACAAGCTGAATGGTCGGAATGGCCAAGTCAGCTTGACCTTGTGGACTTCGTGGCGCCTTCGAAGTGCTTCAGAGGTGGCGCTGCCACTCCGTGCTATGACAGGTACGGCGCGGCGGGGTAAGCGATAAAGCGATCGAGCGACGAAACAGCCGAGCGACGTGGAGACCAAGAGGTGAATGGGCCGAGCGTCCGCCGCGGGTTCAACCGTTCCAAGGTAGCCGACCGGGTTATCTCCGCTTGGCAGGCTGTCAAAATAGGCTATACTGCTCCGGTTTTGGGCAGCCAAGTGGACCGGTCTGCTGACGACGTGGGTCCGTCGATCCGTCGAGGACATGAGGCGCTTGGCCAATCCGGAGTATGGTCGTGGGAAACCCGATCGCGGAGCGGGTGCGGTCGATCCGTCAGTCCGATATTCGACGATATTCCGCCATTTGTGCGACTGTGGGCGGGGTGAACCTCTCGCAAGGGGTGTGCGATCAGCCCGCGCCTAACGAGGTGAAATCCGCAGCCAAGCAAGCCATCGACGACGACCACGCAACCTACACCAATCTGCGGGGGATCATCGAGCTGCGGCGGGCCATCGCCAGGAAGATGCACGATTTCAATGGCATCGAGTGCGACCCCGAAACCGAGATCGCGGTCACCGTGGGCAGTGCGGGCTCCTTCGCCTGTGCCGTACTTTCGACGCTCAATACCGGCAACGAGTGCATCGTCTTCTCGCCCTTCTATAGCTATCACGTCAATCTATTGGCACTACTCGACATGGGCGTCCGATACGTCGACCTGAAGCCGCCCGATTGGTCTTACGATCCCGCCCAATTGGAGTCCGCGTTCACCGACCGCACGAAGATGATTCTGGTGTGCACACCGAGCAATCCGACGGGCAAGGTGTTCAGCGAGGCGGAGCTGACGCACATTGCAGGGCTGGCCAACAAGCATAACGCCTGGATCGTGACCGACGAGATTTACGAGTACATCACCTACGGATGTGGACACATCAGTGTAGGTCGGTTTCCCGAAGCGAGAGGTCGGACGCTCACGATCAGCGGGGCCTCCAAGACGTACGCGGTGACGGGGTGGCGGGTTGGTTACACGGTGGGACCGGCTGAGATCATCGAGCGGATCGCGGTGGTCAACGACTTATTCTACATCTGCGCACCCGCCCCCTTGCAGCACGGCGTAACGCCCGGTCTCGGCTTGGGCGAGTCGTATTACGATCAGATGCGGGCTGACTATCTGGCGAAGCGTGACCTGCTGGTCGACACCTTACGCGGGATCGGGTTTACCCCGTTTGTCCCCGAGGGGAGCTACTACTTGCTGGCATCCTTTGAGAAAGGCCGCTGGCCGACCGCCACCGCTGCCGCGGAGGCAATCCTCGAAAGCGTCGGGGTAGCCACCGTCCCCGGACCGGCATTCTATCGGAACCCTGCCGATGGCGAGAGCCAGTTGCGGTTCTGCTATGCGAAGCAAATGCCCGATTTGGAGGAGGCATGCCGGCGGCTGCGGCGGCTCAGGGGATAGCGTGACCGACCTTGCGTGCCGTTTCCGACGTATCACAATAAGACCGCTCGCCGCAGCCTTGTGTAAGCCGGGTTGTCAAAGGTTGTAAGGAGGTTCCCGATCCGATTATGCGAAATGTGATGGGAGTAGCTGCAGAATGAAGAACACGATGTTGCATAGCATCATGCTGGGGCTCATGGTGTCGGCCTGTTCGCCCGCGTCGGCTGACTTGAACATCGGCGACCCCGCACCACCGCTGACGATCAAGGAGTGGGTCCAGGGCGAACCGGTGGATCTCGCGAAAGACGCGAGCAAGAAGGTCCACATCATCGAGTTCTGGGCGGTCTGGTGTCCCCCTTGCAAAGCGAGTGTCCCGCTGCTTTCCAAGTACCAGCAGAAGTATGCGAAGGACCTTGTGATCATCGGGGTGACCGATCCGGATGCCGGTTCCAATTCGCCCCGCGAAATCCGTCGATTTGTTCAGCAGCAAGGTCTAAACATGAGCTACACAGTCGCGATGGACAAGTCCGGGAAAACGACGGCAGCTTACCTACCTTCCACCGGCATTGTCGGCATCCCGTATGCCTTCATCGTCGGCAAGGACCGCAAGGTCCTCTGGCAGGGCAGTCCGCTCAACCCCGCCTTGGAAGATATCCTTCCGCGGGTCATCTCGGGCGAGTACGACATCAAGACGGCCATGACAGGACAGAAGGTTGCGACGATAATGAGCAAACTCGACTTCATGGCCCAGATGGGGGAATGGCAGCAGGTCTGGGAAGGGCTAACCGAGATTCTGAAGTTGGACCCCGGTAATGCGGATGCGATGGGTGCACTGGTGATTACGACTTTGGAAACGGACGGCCATGACAAGTTCCGCGAGTGGGCCCGCTCGCACATCAATGAGCATCGTAAGAATGCCCTGGTCATGCGGCGTCTTGCGGAAACGCTGACGGGGATCAATGATCTGAACCATCGATTCCCGGATCTCGCGTTGGAGGCGGCGAAAGCAGCCTATGAGACGAACAGCAGGCCGGGACCGGCAGCGATTGCCGTCTACGCACGGGCCCTTTATCAGATCGGGGTGCTGGATCGAGCGATTGCCCTGCAGCAGGATGCCGCTGCTCTGGCAGAGGGCGAAGAGCGGGAGCATATCAAGGGCACGCTCGAGTACTATCGACAGTGCAAGAAGCTGCAGGAGACCATCGATTGATCGGTGCAGGACATTGATGTCGGCATTCTGTGGCCTCGATCCCAATGCCCGATGCGGCTGGATCTTTGACTCGTTTTCGCCAGCACTTCACAGAGAAACGAAGCATGATGACCTATAGCGACTTCACCACGCTGACATCGGCCGAGCGCGAGCCTCGCGACAACTATAAGACGTTGATATCGTGCGTGGTTCCACGACCGATCGCACTTGTCTCCACGATCGGTGCGGATGGGATCTTGAATTTGGCGCCGTTTTCGTTCTTCAATGGCGTGTGCGCCAATCCTCCTGCGGTGATGTTTGCCCCGGCCACGAGACGTGACGGGGGCCAGAAAGACACGATCGCAAACCTCCGCGAGGTCGGTGAATTCGTCGTTAACGTAGTCCCCTACGCGATCCGGGAGGCCATGAACCAGACCTCATATCCGTACCCTCGGGACGTGAGCGAGTTTGATGCCTCCGGTCTAACCGCCTTACCTAGCTGGTTTGTGCGACCCGCGCGTGTGGCACAGTCGCCGATCCACCTGGAATGCAAGCTTGTTCAGATTGTTCCTGTGGGTGACGGTCCTCTGTCAACCTCCATCTGCGTCGGCGAGGTTCTTTGCTTCCACGTTGCGAGCGGGTACTTGCTGGAGGACGACAGCGCGGACATCGAGAAGCTGGACCTTATCGGGCGACTCGGCGGAGATGACTACTGTACTACCCGCGACCGCTTCAGCCTCCCCAGGGCGACCGCCAAGCGGTGAGAAGAGCGGACCCGGTTGTCTGAGGGGCGGACGCGCTGCGTTAGGGTGAGGCAGCATGCGGTATCGCGACGGAGGCGCTTCTCGCCTGCAGGAAGGTACGATTCCGGACCTGTGGGTCCGCCACCCGAATTCCAGTGCGGGGTGTACCCAAGTTTGGGAACCACCGAGACACGACGCACGTCAAAATCGAAGGGCAAGGGTTGCTGGCGTAGCAGGCCGTGCTCCCATTTGGCGGTTGTGACCATGCCTGAGACACGGAACTGGTTGGAGTCCGCGTTTTGATCGATTATAATGCGGTGGGCATGCCGGTGCCCAGGACGCTCGTTGCCGGGGAGCGTCAACCGAGTTCCTTCCGGAAAACGGGGAAGCATGGGAGTGCGACAGCCCCGGCCCCTGAGGCGTGGGATGCTGAACGGAGCAAAACCGCGATCGTCGCCTCGGCACGATCAGCGCATCAGGGAAAAACGTTGCGCACACTCACACAGAGCGTAGCAGGTCGGAGTTCTGCTTTCCGCCTGATCATACGCTCTGTCGTTTTGCCAAGGATGCCCGCATGGATCGTGCGGTTTGACTCGCGTGGTCGGTCAGGAATATGACTGACGCGGCGGGTGTTGGATGGTATGCGCCACTTGAAACGGGGCATGGGTCGAGGTGCTGACGGGTGCTAGCTCTCATACTGGCCAACCCATTCTGTTTTAACCTCGACGGTCTGGTCTGCATCGCTGTCGTGATGGTCATCGTCTTTCTTGCGACGAGTACACGCCGATCGGCAAGACGTTGTCCCCGCTGTCATGAGGTCAACCGGGATCCCGCCGTTTACTGCGCCCAGTGCGGCACGCGACTGCCAGGAAGGTGACACCAGGCCATCGCTCGCCTACAGCAATCTGCGACATCGCACGGTGGTACCCTCCTTACCAAGGGGGGGAGGAAGGGGGGTTAAACCACGCGTGGACTTATGGTGCGCTCCAACCGCCCCGACTTCATCGACAATACCTCCACCGCATCGGGCCAAATTTCGGAAATGTCTGCTGCGCTGGTACGATCGCAACCGGCGGGACCTGCCCTGGCGGAGTCGAGCAGGTGATCCGTACGCCCAGTGGGTGGCGGAGATCATGCTCCAACAGACACGGGTGGAGACCGTCGTCGCATACTATGACCGATTCTTGCGCCGCTTTCCTGACATCAGTTCACTCGCTTCTGCCAGGCACGATGAGGTCCTCAAACACTGGGAGGGTTTGGGTTACTATCGGCGGGCACTTCATATGCACCGGGCCGCGCAAGCGCTGCACAAATCCGGTCACGACGTGCCCGTCAGCGCTTGTCGGCTTCGAAAGTTGCCGGGGATCGGCGAATACACCGCGGCTGCGATCGCTTCGATAACAGGAGGCGAACGAGTGGCGGCCGTCGATGGGAACACCGCCCGCGTGCTCGCCAGGCTCTTCGGTATTGAGGATGACGTTCTCTCGTCAGCAGGAAAAGCCGACGTCGGCGACTTGGCTTCCCAGCTTGTACCCCTGATGCGTCCTGGTGATTTCAACCAGGCCTGGATGGACCTGGGAAGCACGATCTGCACGCGGAAGTCCCCCGATTGCGGACGCTGCCCACTGCAATCGGTGTGCGTGGCTGCAGCTACGGGTCGCGTACAATCGCTTCCCGTTCGACGCAGCAGATCAGGCGATGGCATCCCAGAGGTCCCGTGCCTTGTCGGCATTTTAGTACACGAAGGCAAGGTTCTGGTGCGTCGTCGCCCGCAAGGCGGGTTGTGGTCCGGCCTATGGGAGTTCCCCAATACCGAACTCGAGAACGGTCGCCCGAGGGTGAGGGACCTGCGCGGGGTGGCGGAGCGGTTCGATCTTACGATTGGTGAGAGGCCTCGCCGTGTCGGATCCGTGTCGCATCAGCTCACGCACCGGCTGTACGTGTTTCACGTGTACGTTGCCCCGGTGTTGCTGAATGGCTGCCGGCGAAGGCGAACTTCTCTTCGGTGGAGCACGATCCCGGGGCTGAAGCGATTGTCGATCTCGACTGCTCACCGTCGGGTGTTCGCTATGGCTGGGGATGAAACCCGTGCGCTGAGCGGATGAGTGGAGCTTCAGGCGCACGGTACAAGTTACTGGGGCAGCCAGTCCGCGCGGGCTAAAGCCCGCGGCTCGGGTGGAGGCACGTTGGAAGAATCTGGTGCGACGCGGGATTAGTAGAACACAGTCACGATCAAGTTGGGCTCGGTATGCTTGCCCTCGAACATGCCGATCACCGTGTTGGAGGACTTGATTGTGATGTCCTTGTTCTCGTCGAGCCACTCGTTAATCTGGGCGTTCAGAAAGTCGACGGCCCCCTGGCTGATGCGACAGTGGAAGGTCCGGCAGCGCGAGGCGCCGACCCCTCTTGGGTCCAAAGGCCTCTTGTACTTGCTGTCGTCCCAGGCTTTCGCCCCGAGTGCGGATTCAGCCGTTTTGTGAATCCGCGTGCTGGTCATCTCTGCTGTGGCGTGGCCCTCGTCGTTGTCGAACTCGATCGGGGCAAGCTCATCATCATCGGCTTCGTCACCGCCGCCACCGGGGGCGTCCTTCAGCTCCGCCACACAGTGACCGCAGAGAAGCTTGCCGTTCATTTTCCGGGCAATGCCGTTTTTGAGATGTTGCTCATAGACGCTGGCTCCACACCCATCACACGTGCGTAATACTTCTTCGGTGCTCATCAGAACTGCTCTCCACAACCACCGCTCTTACCATTTGTTGCCCATACCTCCAATATCTTACCACCGACGCTGAGCAGGCGTCAAGAAGGCGAACGGTTCAGCTCGCTGAGGATAGCGACACCGGAAGAGGTACCGAGTCTGTCAGCACCAGCCTCTAACATTGCGAGGGCGGTTTTGGCTGATCGAAGTCCGCCCGCCGCCTTGACGAGTAATGGTGCGGAATAACGCTTGAGCAGACGAACATGCTCGACCGTTGCACCACCGGCAGGATGGAAGCCGGTCGATGTCTTGACGAAATCGGCTCCACCGTCCACACAGCAGCGACAGCCCAGTATGATCTGCTCCGTCGTCAGGGCGGCAGTCTCGAGGATGACTTTGAGCTGGCCATCTTGCATGTTCTTGTGGAGGACATCTGCTACAGCCTCAATGTCCTTGGTGACGGCCGAGCGGTCTCCGACAAGCAGGGCATCCAACGCCACGACCATGTCGATTTCCGTCGCTCCATCTTCGATGGTGCGTCGTGCTTCGTCGACCTTCGTGGCTGTCATTGAGGCTCCAAGGGGAAAGCTGACGACGCCGACCAAGGCTGGGGCAGGCGCTGTTGTGTCAGCGACTCTGCCGCTGTCCAACCGACGACGGGCCCGGCGTATAAAGACGGGGTTCACGCAAACCGCACCGAATCCGTAATCGAACGCCTCATCGCACAGTCGGTCGATCTGATCCGGAGTTGTCTCCGGTCTTAGCAACGTGTGATCGATGCGTTGGGCGATTTCCTGTGCGGTGAGGTTTATCATTGGTCACCCGCAACCGAGTATTCGTGCAACAAGCGGGCAACACCGCTATCGCCCAACAGATAGGTCAAACGCATTCGCTCAGCCACAGTGCCCAGTGCCGGCAGGCGTGTCGCAGCCCGATCGACAATTCCCAGAGCCAGTCCAACGCGATCGAATGCGACCGCCTCGGTTCCCTCCAATGCGGCGGCGTAGCGGGCGAGCCAACCGACCACAGACAACGACAACCATAATGCGCCCAGCCCGTTGAGCACCGGCCAGCCGTAATAACCATGACCGAACACGCTGCGACTTTCCAGTCTTCCGGTCACGTAGCGAAGAAGTAGCTCGTCGATCTCTTCTGTGCGTTCGGTCGGTCGCTTGACGGACTCGACTGTTTCAAACATGGTTGAACCTTCAAAGCCGGGCAACTGCGGTACCAATCCTCTGCCGATGCGGAACCGCTTTGCACAGCGCAGTTGATGCCACCGCTTGCCCAAGCGACCTAGCACGCCGGCCCGCATCTCCGTGAGTGTCACGTGTTCGGCATGGGCGAACGCCGCCTGACGGAGCATGCCCCGCTGCCGTCGCGTGGGGGGATCAAGCTCGTTTCGGCATTCGTTGGGCAGTACCCCGAAGAGCAGATCGAGAAGCTCGGCAAAGCGCGGGCCGCGCACCTTGGCAAACGATGCCCCCTCGAGCGTTGTGGTGATCCGGGCTAATCCGACCACCCGCTGGTTCACAGATAAATCGTGGCTACGGAGCCACTGACGAAATCGCGTGATGACGGTGTCGATCTCGTCAGCCGTCGCTCGCAGCCTGCGCTGGAGCAGTGGTGCCTCGTCCCCGCTCGGGGCCTTGTGGTCCAGCTTCTTGACCAGGTTCGTCAGGAAGAAGTGGTAGTGGCTTACGGGCTGACCCTTTGATGATATGACGCTGGGGCAGTCGAATCGCAGTGAAGCCTGCCACCCGCTTCCGATCGGCCGAACGGAGAAAGGGAACATCCGGCACGCCACCGGTTTGGCATCCTCCCCATATTCTGCATGGATCTTGCAGCGCTTGCTTTCGTCCAGGAATACGCAGGCTCCGTCCTCTCGCTTGTTGAGGACCCTGTTTCGGCCGATCTTTACGTAGGGGGCGACCCCGAGCTTGTCCTTCCACCCCTGGCGGTCGACGCGTTCGCATTCGTCGTCGAAGAGGTGCCCGACAAGCGTCCGACAACAATTGCCACAGGAATGGCAAGACCATCGCTGGTCGGGGATCTTGGGCATCAACACGGGGAGCGAGACCGTCTTTCTCATCCGAACGATTATCGGGGTAAGCACAGTCCGAGGCAATGTGTGCAAGAGTTTGCGCGCTTTGGACAGCCGCTGGTTGAACTTGTCCGGCCAAAGGACGGAACCTGCACGGTGACACGAATGCACGAAGAGGCACTTCAATGGAACCGGAGCAAAGCACAAAGCAAGGTCCAACGGAAGCAGAGATTGCCTTCATGTCTCTTTGTCGCCCTCTCCACGGATCTTGCGAAGAGCTTGCGTGGCCGTTTCTTCGTCAATACGACGGTCCCTTAACGCCTCGGTGAGAGCAGGCACGGCGGACTTGGCCTCTGGTCCGATGTGCCCCAGCGTCCAGGCGGCCCGGCGACGGACGATGCGATCTTCGTCCTTCAAGGCCTTGGTGAGAATGGGCAAAACGGCCCTGGGATCTGGGGCGATACTCCGCAAAGCCTCGGCGGCATGCCAACCGATGACACTTCTCTCGTCCCTCAAAGCCTCGATGAGTGCGAGCGCGGCGTCCTTGGCCTCTGGCCCGATTCCCCGTAGTGCCCTGGCAGCTTCCTCACGGACTTGGTATTCATCGTCTTGCAACGCTTCGATCAGAGCGGGCACGGCAGCCTTGGCTTCCGAGCCGATGCTGCCCAGCGCATGGGCAGCGGCCCAACGGACGGCGGGAACGCCGTCCTTCAAGCCCTGGGTGATCGCCGGGGCGGCGCCCTTGGCCTCTGGGCCGATGCTGGCAAGCGCCTCAACGGCGGCCCGGCGGACGCGGGGATCGCCGTCCTTCAGAGCCTCGATCAGCGCCGGCACGGCAGCCTTGGCCTCCGGCCCGATATCTCGAAGGGCCATGGCAGCGTGCGCACGGACGAGGTCGTTTTCGTCCCTCGACGCCTCAATGAGGGTAGGGACGGCGGCCTTGGCCTTGCTGCCGAGTCTTGCCAGGGTCTCGGCGGCACGGATTCGGACCCGTACATCTTCGTGGGCTAGCTGCTTGACGGCCTCGGCAACCCAGGCGTCGACGGGATCCTGCGCCCATGCGATGCTGACGGCGAGGGTGGATGTGAGGACGAATGCACACATTCTGCCGACGCGTCTGGCCATGATGGGTTTTTGACCTTGATCCACGGTTGTGGGTGGGTCGCTCGAAAATGATCCGCGGCCTACCCGTGCGGAAACGGCGTCCAGCCGAAACCGATTGATTCCATTGTAAGAGGAATGGAGGAAACGGACAAAAGCAAAGCGACGGACGGACGTTCTGACAACGGCGAACCGCAAGCTGGAAGGGGAATCAGGGGTGGGTATGCTCCTGCAGAGCGCTATCTTTGCGCTATGCGGCCCGTTATCCGGTCCAAGGCGGCCCACCTCAAACCGACGGGGATCACCCACGTGGCGTCCTCCTCACGCACGACGGCCATCAGCGCAGCGTTACTTGTTGCCCCGTTTAGGTAGTACGATCCGTCTTCCGTTGTGCCTAAGTCTTGGGGACCAACTGGTTGCCCGTTGTGCAGCCAGTTACAGAACCGGGCCGCATCGCCCCAGGAGACAAAGTTCACCGGACGTTCGGCCCAGTCACCTGCCACGGAGTAGCTATAGGTTCCTGGCGAGCCGCCGCGCTGAACGTTGCATCCACACCACGGATCTGTCATTTCCATCGAGTACCGCCCATAGGTGTCCGTCGCCGCCGCGGCGTTGAGGAACCGCGTATACTGGCCCGCGGTCACCTCATACTTGCCGATTTGGCAGGAGTAGTCCACCGCGCCGCATTCGCAACAAGGACCGTACCCGCCGGGAATACACTCGCCTGAAGGCTCCGCGGCGTTGCCCGGGTTGGCAACCGTGGCGGTTTCGTTGACGACCTCACCCTGGACCTTCGCCGCCACAAGCACGGCACACACTAAAACGACAGCATTACGCAAAATGAGTTCGCCCTCCAGGATAGGACTTCGCTGACCGAAAGCAATGTACCAGGATTGTGCCGCATCCGGGGCGCATGTTCAAGAACGTGAACGAATGGGCTCCTCAACGACGGCCGGCGAAGGCCGGCGGTCGCGGGATCGACGTGCTCGCGTATTTGCCAGGCAGGGCACTACAGTCAGCCAACGGCGGGGAATGCACTTGCACCAATCCGTGTTTCAATACACAGAAGTGCGCTTGTGGCGGAGTGGACGCCGCGGAAGGGTCAAGGAAGTCTGAGCTTGGGCGCTGGTATAAGCCGACAAGACGTGCGACGAATGGGCTCGTGGAGGTTATGCTGAGGTCGCCATCAGCAATGGGTTTCACTCGTAAAGCAGGTCCGGTGCTCAGACGGAGCACCGCACTAGGCCATCGCACCGGGCGGCTGCTTCTCGCTGCGGTTCCCGCGGTGTTTGGGGCTGCTGGGACTATTCAAGCGCAATTGACGAAGGAGGACATCGCGGCCCTTCGCCGGCAGGGTGAAGTCGAGGGATGGACGTTTTCTGTCGCAGAGAATGAGGCGACGCGCCGACCGCTGCACGAACTGTGTGGTTTGGTTCAATCGGGCGATCGACGAATCGGCGAACATGGCGATCCATCCTCCGCCAAGTTGTCCTTGCCCCTTCCAGCGGCGTTCGATTGGCGCCATTCAGCCGGTGTCCTGCCGATCAGGGATCAAACCGGATGCGGCTCCTGCTGGGCGTTTGCCGCCGTGGCATGCTGGGAATACGCGCTTTTGATCAACGAGGGGGTCACCGTCGATCTTTCCGAGCAGTGGTTGGTCAGTTGTACACCTGGGAGCTGCCACGGGGGGACATTGGATGGCGGCTTTTCGCCTTTGTCCTGCGATGGGATCCGAGACCCTTGCGGTGGCAGCGGTGCCGTACCGGAGTCATATCTACCCTATCAGGCGTTCACGGGGACCTGTGAGTGTCCCTATCCGCATCCGTAC
>CAYOQG010000192.1:0-11372 GCA_964405925.1 uncultured Phycisphaeraceae bacterium
GTCTACTACAACGGTGGCCTGGTCGGATCGGGCGGCGAGTTCGGCGCGTCGGAGACGGTGAGCTTCATCGGTGAGGGCTGCGTCACGCCGACCGGGGCTTGCTGTGTGGATGGCGTGTGCGTGGCGACGAACTATGAGGAGGAGTGCACGACTCTGGGTGGCGAGTGGTTCATGTTCGAGGACTGCGCCGACTTCGTGTGTCCGCAGGAGATCGCCACGTGCCCCACGGGTACGCTTTTTGGTCAGGTACCGTTCGGCCCGGATGACTCCTGGTCGTTCGGAACGAGCGAGGCTGACGTGGATGGCACCAGCTATCTCCGTTACGAGAGCTACAGCGTGCTCGGCAACATCTGCGACATCCATTGGTGGGGAATCTTCGGATGGTTCGATGGGGTTAGCTGGTACACCTGCTCGGACAGCGATCCGTCATTCTCGATCAAGTTCTACGCCGATGCCGGCGGCACCCCAGGAGCCGAAGTGGCTTCTTACACGGTAACGCCGACGATGATCCCGACGGGGATAGTCTTTGGCGACCTGTTCGAGATGATCTACATGAGCGTAGACACGCTCTCACCATGCGTCACCGAGTTCAATGGCTGGGTCTCGATCCAGGGTCTTGGCGACAACGACTGCTGGTTCCTGTGGGCGGGCTCGCCTGACGGCGACGCCTCCAACTGCTTCGACGATGGAACAGGCATTATCTGCGGGCCACCGGATCACGATTACGACTTGGCTGTCTGCCTGACCGGCGAATACATCCCGCAGTTCGGTGCATGTTGCGACGACAACACGGGCACGTGCGAGGATGATGTCGAGATCATCGACTGCACTGGCCGGTTCGTTGCGGACACGCTCTGCGACGATCTGGATCCGCCGTGCGGCGAGGTTCCGGGTGCCTGCTGCTACCCGGATGGAAGCTGCATGGATCAGATTCCGGCGGATTGCACGGGGGTATTCCAGGGTCCCGGAACGAATTGCGCGACCACGGTGTGTCCATCCCCCGGCGACGACTGCACCAACCCGATGGCGGTGACACTGGGTGTGGCTGACCTGCCGTACGTGAACAACAACACGAACTGCGGCAGAGGCGACGTCTACGACGATCCGTCAACGGAACACTGCTTGTACTACTACGACAGCGGTGAGGACATGATCTACGAGATCGACGTCACCGAAGAGATGTTCGTCCGCGTCCAGCTTGATCCGCACGGCACGACCTATCCAGGTGTCGCCATCGGCGATGCCTGCCCCCCGACGGATTCCTGTCTGGCGTCCGACTACCACAGTTCGTCCGAGCCGTTGGACACGGGCTGCGTCCTGCTTGCCCCGGGTACCTACTACATCCAGGTCGATACCTGGTCGTCACCGGACTGCATCCCCGACTTCACGCTGACGATCGCGGAGTGCCCCGCTGGTGGTGCTTGCTGCCATCCGGATGACACGTGCACCGACGAGGATGGCGAAGAGTTCTGCCTGGATCTGTACATGGGCGATGGGACCTCCTGTGCGACCGTCACCTGCCCGTCGGGCAACGATATATGCCAGACCGCAGTGGGCGTTGACCCGGTTCCTGCGACGGTGGTTGGTGACCTCACCGGTGCGACCACCGGGGATAATCCGGCGTGTGGTGACAACCCTGCCGGTACCCCGGCCCAAGACCTGTGGTACACGGTGACCGGCACGGGCAACATGATGGAGGCAACCACGTGTGGTGGCGCGTCCTTCGATACCCGGTTAAGCGTGTTTACCGGTGATTGCTCGGCCCTCGACTGCGTGGGTGGCGACGACGACGACCCGTGTGCTCGGAGTCGTAAGACGCTCGACGCGAACACCTTGGCATATGTCCCGCGTGGTCTCGAGCCGGTGGCGGTGTCGTCGCCGGTGGCCCTGGCCGCGGGTGATATGAAGAAGGCTGTTCTCGCAGCGGGGAAGAAGGGGCTCAGAGACCCCGAGGCACTGCAGTCCAAAGTTCAGTGGTGCTCGGAGGCCGGTGTCACTTACTACATCAGCATCGGTACCTATAGCACCTCGACCACGCCTGGACCGTTCACGATGTACGTCCAGGACATCGGTGAGTGCACCTACTGTCCAGCTTCTGGTGGTTGCGATGAGTACATCGAGCGGGTCGAGTGTGGGACGATCGACAACACGAGTGGTTGTGAGGGTTACGGCGATTTCACCGCGCTGTCGACCGACATGGCCGTCGGAGCGTCCACCGACATCATCGTGACGATCGGTAACGCGTACAGCTCGGACGTCGGTGGTCTCTGGGTCGACTGGAACCAGGACCTCGACTTCGACGATGCGGATGAGACCGTCACCATCGCCTGGGCCGGTTCCGGTCCGTACGTGGCTGCGATCGTACCGCCCGCGGGTGCTCTGCTCGGTGAGACACGGATGCGTGTCCGCCTGCAGTACACCGGTGTTGCTGCACCGTGCGGAACGACGAGCTACGGCGAGGTCGAGGACTACACCGTCCGTGTCGTCCCGCCGGTCGGCGCGTGCTGCACGGATCCCGGGTGTGCTGACACCGAGGAGGGTGACTGCGCTGGCGCCTGGCTCGGCGTGGGCACCGCTTGCAACGGTGACTGCCAGCCCAACGGGGATGCGGACGTTTGCGATCTGTACTTCGGCACCAGTTTGGATTGCAACGCGAACGGAATCCCCGACGAGTGCGAGCTGGATGGCAACGATTGCAATAGCAACAGTATCCCGGATGATTGTGAGCTGGTCGACAACGACTGCAACAACAACAGTGTCCCGGATGAGTGCGACGTTCCGCCGATCGGTACCGGCCCGGACTGCCAGGGTGATGGTATTCCGGATGAGTGCCAGTTGACCGGTGGAGCCCCGAGAGACGTGGTTCTCGACGAGAGCTTCGAGGGTGCGTTCCCGCCAGCCGGTTGGGAGAACATCGCCTATGACGTCAACGGGCCGTGGATCGTCTCCACCAACCTGGATTACGTCCACACCGGCGCCCAGTCGGCGGTCCACCCGTGGAGCACGCCGGATACTGCCGACAGCTATCTGCTGACGCCTGAGCTGACCATCACCTCCGGTACGGTTAGCGTCTGGTCGATCGGCAGCTACGGTCAGGCGTGGGATGACTACTACGACATCGACGTCATGATCGTGATCGGTGATCCAGGTGGCGGAGATGACGTGTTCGTCGGCAACCTCAACGAGTTGTGGACCGACTACTTTGAGACCTGGAAAGAGGGTGTGTTTGCCCTCAATCCGCCTTCGACACCGTTCCGCGTCGGGTTCCGCTACTACGGCCTGGACGGTGACCTGGGTGTCATCGACGACGTGTTGATCGAAGGTAGCACCGGCCCACCAGCCAACGACTGCAACGAAAACGGCGTGCCCGACGAGTGCGACGTGCCGCCGATCGGTACGGGACCGGACTGCCAGCCGGATGGTGTGCCCGACGAGTGTCAGCTCGAGGGCAATGACGACATCCCGCCAGGTGGCGACGGCATTCCCGATGAGTGCAACGGCTGTGGTGACGGCTGGGTCGATCCCAGCTCCGAGGAGTGCGAGGGCGGTGACTGCTGCACCGATGAGTGCCTCTTCGACACCGGAACCGTGTGCCGCCCGGCCGCAGGTGGCTGCGATGCAGCGGAAGCCTGCGACGGCACATCGGCGGATTGTCCAGCCGATGAGTACGTGTCCGAGGGCGTGGGTTGTCGCCCGGCTGCGGGTGTCTGTGACGTTGGGGAGTTCTGCGACGGCATGTCGCCGGATTGCCCGACGGACGAGTTCGTGGCAGCCGGTACCGAGTGTCGGGCCTCGACCGGGGATTGTGACCCGGCGGAAGCCTGCACCGGCACGGGCGCTGCCTGCCCGGCTGACGTGGTCATCACAGAGTGCATCGATGACGACGGCTGCTGTCCGGAAGGATGCGAGTACGACGTCGACAATGACTGCTTCAGCGGCATCCCGACGATGTCACAGTGGGGTCTGGCGGTGTTGGCGTTGCTCTTGGCCGTTCTTGGCAAGATCTACTTTGGTCACCGTCGTCGTGTGACTGCGTAGATTCACACGGAGAGTTTATTCCGGGGGGGTTCCTGGCCTGGCGGGCACACACCGGGTGATTTTGGCAATTTCCCGATTCTGACTGTTTCGCTGCCGCCGGTGGTCTTGCGAGGCTGCCGGCGGCTGCTTTATGTTCGGGTATCTCCCTGCGGGCTAGAGCAGGTTCGGCCTTTGTGTAGCGGATGTAGCGCCGCCCCTTGTGGGCGGCGCCCGAATCATGTTGAGCGTCACCCACAAGGGGTGACGCTACACAAAAACGGAGTCTGGTCTAAAGGAAGGGCTGACGGATGATGGATTCGATTATCGCAGAGAAAGTTGAACAAGCGGTTGGCATTCTCAACGAGCTCGGGATAGACGCCTGGCTCACGTTTGTCCGCGAAACGCGCGAAGGCGGTGACCCCATCCTCCCACTTATCCTCGGGCAGGATCTGACCTGGCAGAGTGCCTTGATCTTGACACGAACGGGTGAGCGCATTGCCATCGTCGGCAAGTTCGAGGACGGAGCGGTCAGGTCCACCGGTGTGTGGGCAGAGGTTATCCCCTACGTGCAGAGCGTCAAGGAGCCCCTATGTATCGCACTCAAACAGATCGATCCGCAGAAGCTGGCGATCAACTACTCTCGCGACGACGTATTGGCTGATGGTCTCGCTCACGGTCTCTTCCTCCTGCTCAATCAGCACCTGGCGGATACGCCCTACGTTGATCGTTTGGTCAGCGCGTCCGATCTGATCGGAAAGCTGCGCGGGCGCAAGTCGCCCAGTGAAATCGGACGGATCAAGCAGGCCATCGCCACGACACTACAGATCCTCGACGCGGTACCCGAATATGCCATATCAGGCCAGACCGAACGCGAAGTGGCCCACGCCGTGCACGACCGGGTCCACAGGCACGGTGTCGGCTTCGCCTGGGATCCGAAGCAGTGTCCCATCGTCAACACCGGTCCGGACTCGATGATCGGACACGGGCTCCCGTCGGATATCGCCATCGAACGTGGGCACATTTTGCACTTCGATTTTGGCGTCAAGCAGGACGACTACTGTGCCGACCTGCAGCGATGCTGGTATGTGCCGCGTGCGGGCGAGGCGCAGCCGCCGGAAGAAGTGCGTCAAGCCTTTGACACTGTCGTTCGCGCCATCCAGGCGGCGGCAAAGGTTCTCAAACCGGGCGTCGCTGGCTGGGAGGTGGACGCAGCCGCGAGGAAGGTGGTCGTCGACGCGGGTTATACCGAGTATCAACATGGAACCGGGCACCAGGTAGGCCGCAGTGCACATGACGGTGCCGCTCTCCTTGCTCCGAAGTGGGAGCGGTATGGAGAGCTTCCCCTACACCATGTTGAGAAAGGCAATGTCTTCACGCTGGAGCTCGGCATCGAGAACATCGGCGATCACGGTTACTTGGGCCTGGAAGAGATGGTCGTCGTGACCGAGGATGGCTGCGAGTTTCTCTCCAAGCCACAGTCAACACTACCCTTATTGAAGTAATTGGAGACCGCAGAGGTGGTGTGCCCGCCCCGCTGGGTATCGTCTCCACTTTCGGCGTTCTTGACACTGGCGGGGCAGTGAAGCAGACTCCCCCCCGGTTGGGTGAGAAGACCAACAAGCTACAAAGGAGCTTGGCAATGCTCTTGTTATCCGCCACAGTGGTCTGCTCACGAGGGCGATGTCGATCTGCGGCAAGACCGCGTTCTGCCGGGGTTGGATCGTCGAACTCACGGAGAAAATCGATGTCAGCTCGAGCGCGGTTGAGGATGGGGAATGGGTCGCGATGGACCACGTTGAGGGGGAAGATCCGTACTATCAGCTTCTGAAAGAAGCGGAAGAGGCCCACGGTGATACAGAAGGAAAGCTCCCACGGATCGAAGAATCCAAGCACATCCGGGTAGCCAAGCTCCCCCGTGCGGTGACTCGCGGGAGTCACGTGATCCATGTGCGGGCAACGGACATGTTCGGCCAAACCTACACGGACCACCGAACTATTCGAATTCGCCGACAGATGTGTCATCCTTATGATTCGGTTAGAATCCCGCTCTGTCAGAGTGGAGACGATCGTTGCCTGAAAACCTGCTACCTTTCCTTGCCGGAATCGTTGTTCTGGGCATCACCGCCCAGTGGCTTGCCTGGCGGGTCGGGCTGCCTTCCATCCTGTTGCTGCTTGTGTTCGGGATCATCGCGGGACCGGTTGCCGGTTGGCTCAAGCCGGATGCCGTGTTCGGAAACCTCCTCGCCCCAATCGTGTCGCTCTCCGTCGCGTTGATTCTGTACGAAGGGGGACTGACCCTAAAACTCTCTGAGCTTCGTCAAGTTGGATCGGTTATACGGAATCTCGTATCGATCGGCGCTTTGTTGACGTGGGCCATTGCGGCAGTCACCGCTCACATCTTGCTGGGGTTAGACATAGCCTTGTCGGTACTCTTGGGTGCTCTGCTTGTCCTGACAGGTCCAACAGTGATTGCTCCACTCCTGCGTCAAATCCGCCCTATTGGGCCCGTCGGACCGGTGCTCAAATGGGAAGGCATCGTCATCGACCCCATCGGGGCTTTGCTCGCCGTGCTCGTGTTCGAGGTGATCTTCAGCGGCGAAGTGAAGGGGGCCACGTCGCACATCGTCAGCGCGGTCTTCAAGACGATCTTTATCGGCGGTGGTCTTGGTCTCGCCGGTGCAGGTGTCTACACGTTGGCATCGCATCGTCATTGGATCGCCGATCATCTCGAGAATGGGGTCTCGCTGATGCTCGTGATCGCCGTCTATTCGGTGGCCAATTACTTTCAACACGAATCGGGATTGCTTTCTGTTATTGTCATGGGCCTGGCCCTGGCCAATCAGCGGTGGGTGGACATCGAGCACCTTGTGGAATTCAAGGAGAACCTGCGCGTCCTTCTGATCTCGAGCCTGTTCATCGTGCTTGCTGCTCGGATGGATGTCGCAGGCCTGGCCCAGCTTGCTCCGAGGGGCCTCTTATTCGTACTGGTTCTCGTTCTGATCGGCAGACCCGTGAGTGTGTTCTTTTCGACGCTCGGCTCGAAGCTCGCCGCACGCGAGCGTGCCTTCCTGGCGTGGATGGCACCACGCGGCATCGTCGCCGCCGCGGTATCCTCCGTGTTTGCCATCCGCTTGGAAGCACTGGGATATGAAGGTGCGAACGAACTGGCGTCGGTCACGATCTTTACCATCATCGCCACGGTGGCCATCTACGGCCTGACAGCATCGATCGTCGCCCGCAAACTTGGCGTCGCGGAGTCAAATCCACAGGGATTGTTGTTCGTCGGCGCTGACGCCTGGAGTCGGGAAATCGCTTCGCTGCTGCAACGAGAGGGCTTTCGCGTGCTCATGGTTGACAGTAACCGGAACCACCCCTACGCCGCACGCATGGCCCAGCTTCCCACCTACACGGGCAGCATTCTGGCAGAGCACACGCTCGATGAGATTGATCTAGGCGGCCTGGGCCGGTTACTTGCGGTCACGCCCAATGACTGGGTGAACATACTGGCCGTCCAGCGCTTCGAACGCATCTTCGGGCGAGCAAACTGCTATCAGTTGCCGTCGCAGCAGGACGCCTCAAAGAAGAAGAGGCACAGATATCTGCACGGTCGCTGGCTGTTCAGTGAAGAGGCAACCTACTCGACATTGCAGCGCCGGATCGCCCAAGGATTTACGGCAAAAGCGACACGGTTATCGGAAACATTCGACTACAACGCCTTTCTAGCCCGTTACGGCGAGTCCTGTGTTCCCCTATTCCTCATCGATGAGCAGAGGCGCCTATTCATCATCACCCCTGATCGCGACGAGCAGCGGCGTCCCGGCCAGACCGTGATCAGCCTGGTCAAGGAGGAATCATAAGCGGACGGCGACAATAGGACCCAACCTTGTCAAAAACCCGCGTCCGCAGGGTCGATGTGAGCGAGCGTGTGTGAGCTGAGATGGGGGTCAGGCTTACTTTTTTCTGGCGAGATGCCCATGGTCGGGCATCAGGCAGCAGGCGATTACACGCATCGGCGATCGGGCGTGGGCTTGGTCCAGCACCTCTTCGAAGGCTGCATAGTCCTCGTCCCTCTCGAACGGGGGTAGGCGGCCGGTCCGCCCGTTGGGCACTGGTCATCTTGGCGCTGCTGTTGTTGGTTTGTGGAACCGTGATTGCCGACGCCCGTAGGCGGCGACCATCAACACCGCAGCAGAAAACGAGCTTTGGCTTCCACATCGTCAAGAAGCCGTGAGACCGCTTGCTCTCAGCACGCTCCGCAGCCCCTCGACGTCGCCCTGATCGAACGATCCGACGTCATAGCTATCTAGATCCAGGACGCCCCAGCACCCGCCGGACTCGTCAAACAGCGGAACCACGACCTCGGATTGATCACGGGCGTCGCAAGCGATGTAGTTCTCCCCCAGCTCCGCCACGTCCCGTACCACGAGCGGTTCTTGACTTAGAAACGACTGCCCACAGGCCCCGTGCAGGAGGATCGGCGAACAGGCAGACTTATCACGATGTGGACCGAGGACGAGGTCGTCGCGGCCCTCGTGCACATAAAAGCCGACCCAGGACACGCCCGTGGAGTGTAAGGCCTCCCACAGAGCGTCAACGACAGTCTTCATGCGTGCGCTTCGATCGCCGGAGACATTGGATAACGATGCGGCAAGTCTCGCGTACGACCGGTTCATTTCGTTCCTCTTACATGCGACGCCGGGGGAATAGCCCGAGACGTTCAGTGCTGAGCAGCAGGCGGAAACCGTCCGCCGGAGCATGAACTCTGCGCGAACTGCCAAGCGATAGGCCGGTGTTATGAGGGTTCGTATATGCTCGGCCTTGAGTCCTCAGAACGTACGGCGTCTAAGACCTGAGCGCATCCCCGCAAGCCCGCACAACATCACCGCGAAGATGGCGGCGCTAGAGCTGCCGCACAAGTTGATGACAACATGATCATCGTCCGAGTCTTCGATCGTACAGCCAAGAATGTCGACCCTGGCGGTCGTCGGCGTTCCCGGGCACAGGTCGATGCAGTTGCTTACATCGTCCCCGTCGTCATCCAGCTCACTGCATGAGCACCCATCGATGTCCGGCAACTCATCCCACGGTGTATCCGGGCAGAAATCAAAACAGTTGTTGATGCCGTCGAGATCGTCGTCGAGCTCTTCGCACGCACAGCCATCGGCTTCGGCAATCAGGTCGAACGGCGTATTCGGACAGAGGTCTATGCAGTTATCGATACCGTCTTGATCATCATCGAATTCACTACATGAACACCCAAGGTCGTCCACGATCTCCCCAAGGGGCGTATAGGGACACCAATCGAAGGCATCCGCAACACCATCAAGGTCCGAGTCGAGACACTCCTCCGGTTCGTCCCAGAACATACAGGCATCGCACGGAACGTCGACAAAGTCGATCGGCAGCAGACCGGTCGGCGTCGGCTCACCGGTAAATCGGTCCACGTTGGCCACGTCGCCAAAGGGCGAAAACAACCATAGCGTCCAGAACCCGTCCCCGTCCTCGGCGAAATCGATAAAGCCAGCCGGTATTCCCTGGAAATATACCGATCCGCTCTCGTCCACGAAGGTGTCGACGAATACGACGTCGATTCCGGTGATGGAGGCCAGCTCCCCGGTCGTGTCAAGAACCACCAACTCGAGGTTGGTGGCGTTGACCACGTCGCAGAGTGAGCCGCTTTCCGAGTCCACATACTGCACCCAGGGGAGGCCTTGCCCGACAGCCACCCCGGAAATAAACACGCCAAAGACTGCGCCTAACACCTGTCTTCCTGTTCCAGCCACCATGCGCTCCTCCCGCAACAACGAGCGTTGAAATGCACAAATGCCAAGGCGTCGAAACAACCCTAACGTTCGTATTTTCATGTTTCGACTTTTCGACGTCTCGACTTTTCGATCCGCCCTCAGGGCGAAACAGTAATCCTGACCTCGACCTCCTTGTACATATCATCGAACACCGCTGCGAACCGGGCTTCGTAGTCGCGAGAGGATTCAACGACCCTCTCGAACGCGTCATTGGCCGCACGCTCCTCGATCTCGAGGATGTTGAGATCCGCCCGCGTGCGGGCAAGCTCGGTTTCGATGTCTCGCAGAGTCGTGGGTGAGCACGGGCGCATACCGCGCTCGCACGCTTCACGCTGCTCGTACAGCAGATCCACGTAATCCTCAAGCCGCTCCCTCGATTCCTGTAAGAACTCGAGTTTCGAGGCATGGAAGATAAACGTGTCATTCTCCTGGGAACAGCCTTCTCGGGCTATGTACAGCATGACGTCGTCAAGGTCGATCGGTTCCTGGTACTCGACCAGACCGTCCACGAACGTCCGCCACACCTCGAGGGCCCGCGCTCGCTGCCCGGCGCGGAAATGCTGGATGATCAGCCGAACCTGATCACGCCGGCGATCCTGAAACCGCTCCAGCAACACCGGCCTGACCCGCATGCTGCGGACAAGGGCCGGCCTAATCAGAAGCCTTCCGTCCGCACGCCGATCGCGCCGAGTTAACTGCACGTGACCAAAGTCCCGGCGGGTCCGAACATACGACCTTGTGGGCCGCACCCGACGCGGGCGCGGCTTCTCCACGGGGACGACACGGGGTCCCCGGGGCGCCGCCGGTTCAGTCACGACCCGCTTTTTGGAGCGAGGCTCAGCCCCCTGGGCTCGCTTCTTGGAAGGCGGATCCGCACCCGCCGGAACGGAGAGCAGCCCGACCAGTCCGATCGCCATAAACAGCCTTACGGTTCGCTGTCGCGTCCAATGCCTGAGCATTTCATTTCTCCTGTCCCAAGGTCCATGCCGACGGACACTGCCAGTCTGCTCTGCGGGCGACCACGTGAGTTGACGCACCGATCGCATCACAACGACACACCTCATGAGAACCTGGCTATGTCGGGCCGGTCCTCACAGCCGCCCTTGCAACAGCGAGCGGTGTGACTGTGCACGCTGTCTCGATCCACAACGTGTTTGGCTGCCGTCTTAGACCGCATGGCGAGCCTGAGGATAGGGAAAAACGGGCTTCAAGGCAAAACCGGAGACGGCCGACGCCGTGCAAGCCAAAAAAACCGCGGCGACGGGCGGGTCGCATTCGAATCTCGACATTCCTGCTCTTCGGATGTTGTGCGTCGTCACCTTCTGATAAGAATCAATGGGGAAGAAACGGGATTCGAGGGCGCGAATCCCACCCCGAGTCGATACCGGACGATCCCGCTGTCTCGGGTTCCTTTAGATCCCCGGGATCTGCCAGCGTCGTAGGGAGCGTCACCGCGCCGGAGTGGGAGGTCTTCTGCCTACCACCTCCCCTGTGGATCGAGCAGGCGAAAACGTCAATGCTCTCGCCACCGGGAGTTCCTGAGGCGTACGC
>CAYOQG010000193.1:0-11367 GCA_964405925.1 uncultured Phycisphaeraceae bacterium
GCCATATACTGGTCGTTCAGCCTTGGCAAGCGGTTTGCTGGACTGGCGTCTCCCCAGGCTGGAGCCGCTATGGCACCCTCGCCAGGATTCGCGCGACGGACTGGTGAGTCCACGTAGCCGACTTCCCGGTTTTCGTCGGCACCTTCCGATCGGTGAGCGCCGCGGCAATCTGCTTGAGCGTCTGGCCGGCTTGCCGCATGGCTCGGATCTCAAGGATTACCGCTTGCTCCGCCTCATTCTCGACGAGCGTGGTCCCATCGCCCTCCAAGTCGAAACCGAACGGGATGTGCCGGCTGATCCGCTGGCCATTGGAACGCTTCACAGCCAAGGCCGCGGTAGTCCGTTCGGATACAAGGTCCCGCTCGAACTCTGCCAGTACCGCGAGCATCCGAAAGACCATCTTGCCGGCTGCCGTTGTCGTGTCGATCTTCTCCGATAGGCTGACCAAGTTCGCGCCTGCTTTGTCGAGTCGCTCTGCGATCGCTATCGCCTCTTTGGTGGACCGGGCGAGCCGAGACAGACTGTAGAAGACGAGAGCGTCCCCGCGACGGCTGCACACCAAGCTCGCGGATGGCTTTGACTGCACGTTTCGGCGAGCCATCCAAAGCGCTCGCGAGGCCGAAGACGCGCTCACGGATTATCATCATCAATCGGAGGCGAACGACGTGGCGACGCTCAAGGTCATCGATCGAATTCTGTACACAAAGGATGCTAGTCCGACGGATAAGACTATCAGTGTGGTCGCGGTGCGGGCGGTTGCCAACGACCTGAATCAACCGATCCCGCTGCCCAAGAAAGAACTCGCCCGCCGGGCCGGTGTGACTCGCCGGACTCTATCCAACAGGCTACCGGAGATCATCCGTGCTGTCTTACTGGAGCCCGCCGGCGACCGTTTGCGGTTGGGGACGGAGCTGGTGAAATAATTTCCCGCGATGGGAAAAACTTTCTCCCCCATACCCCAGTCTACTGGGAACTAGGGGTGGGGGGGTAACGCTGGTCGTACGGGGGACACGGCGACGACAGAAGGCGTGGGTGTTTGTCACAGCTGTGTTTTGATAATGGAACGGCGATTTAGACGAGAGGCTGACATCTTGTTTGACACGCTATCCCTTGTGTGATATCCTTGAATTATGCGAATGAAACGGAGTGACAACATGCCGGATATTCTAAGGCGGGCATTCCGCGAGAGCGGTCTGAGTCTCAAGCGGCTGGCAGACGAGAGCGACACGCGGTACGCGAGCGTTCACGCTTTCTTCACAGCCGACCGCGATCCACAGCTCAGCACAGTCGAGCGGTGGTGTCGCGTGCTCGGGTTGGAGCTACGACCCGTCAAGCGGGCGCGAGAGTAGGTGCATCATGGCGAGAGTCTATCGACACACGTACACGAAGGGATTGCCGAACGGGCAGCGGGTCACGAAGACCTGCGCTAAGTGGTACATCGAATACGTCGACGCATCGGGCAGGCCGCGACGTAAGGTCGGATACACCGACAAACGTGCGACCGAAGCCTATGCGGCAGAGCTGCAACGTCGCGTAGACCGGGAAAAGGCCGGGATCATCGATTCTGAAAGTCTGAATCTTTCGAAGCAGCTCGGAGTGGGCATCGAAACGCATATCGAAGCCTATCGGCTGCACCTGCGGACTGCGGACGTGTCGGACTGGCACCTAACCGAGACCATGCGACGGCTCAAGGTGATCGTCGAGACGTGTGGTTTTGCTCGACTCGTGGACCTAAAGGCAGAGCCCGTGCAGAAGTGGTGCGAGCTGCAAGAGTCGGAAGGAATGTCCGCTAGGACTCGGAACACGTACACGGGCAGCTTGCGGGCTTTCGTGCGGTGGTGCGTTGCCGATCGTCGGTTGGCAGCCGATCCGCTGGTCACGCTCGGGAGAGCAGACGAGACCGCAGACAAGCGGCGTAACAGACGGGCGTTGAGCGAAGACGAACTGATACAGCTTGTGACCGTGGCTGAGCTGCGACCGTTGGCCGAGTATGGCCGTCCAGCCGTACGCAAAACACCGTCGGAGAGACAGGGGAAACGCGATACCTGGTGCAGAGCGGCATTGACACCCGGCAACATGGCCGAGTCCGTGGCACGCGCCCGGAAGTCTCTGAAAGACAACCCGACGCTGATCGCTCGTTCGGAGCGGACGGGGCATGAACGTGCTTTGATCTATCGCACGCTTGTGCTCACGGGGTTGCGACGCGGCGAGCTGGCAGCTTTGACGTGGGGCGACTTGTCGATTGACACACCGGACGCATGGCTGACCGTTCGGGCGGCAGTCGCCAAGAACCGTCGAGAAGACGCTGTACCGGTCCGTGCCGACCTTGCAGCGGACCTTCGGGCGTGGCGCGCAGAGTGTGGCGGCCCATTGTCGACGAAGCCGGTGTTCAAAGTCCGACGTGATCTGGGTCGCATCCTCAAAAGCGACTTGGAAGCAGCGGGCATCGACGCGACGGGCGTGGACGTTCATTCGCTGCGACACACGACAGCTACGTATCTCGCCAAAGCTGGGGTGGCTCCACGTACCGCACAGGCCATCATGCGGCATTCGGACATCCGGTTGACGTTTGGTGTGTACACCGACCCGAAAGCACTCCACCCGGCCGCGGCGCTCGAGGCGCTGCCGAGTTTTTCACCGAAGCCGACACGGGAGCGCGTGCGGGCGACAGGGACCTACAATCAAGCGGGCGGAGCGCTTGGCGCCCAGCTTGGCGGAAAAACGCGCCCAGCTACTCAATCTGGTGCAAGAGCGTGCGCTGTGACGGGCTCTGGCACGGTGGGGTCGCCAAGCTCGCAACCTTCGGTCAGTTCAGCACTTAGCAACGCAACTCAACGTGATTCAACAAAGCGGGCGACGAGACTCGAACTCGTAACATTCAGCTTGGAAGGCTGATGCTCTACCAATTGAGCTACGCCCGCAACGGAAGCTGGCTCACGCAGACCACGCGCCTCGGACACTGCCGCATCATCGGCGTTTGCCCGGGACGCCGGACGAGCCCACGGACGGAGGCGTAACGATGCTCCGTGGCGGGCGCGTCTGCCGGCGAGCGTGACTCCCGGTGGTGTGGGCGTGAGTCAGCGAATCTGAACCTATACACGGTTTCAGGGGCAAATCAAGAGAACGCGTTGGTCCGGGCCGTTCGCCATGTTGTGGGGGCTGATGGACCAAGCCCTGCGCGACGCTACCCCGAAGGCTGTCGCGATCGTTGACTTCAAGGTCGACAACGCCTTCCTACTCCGCTGCCAACCCCCCCGTCGCTTGCGCTCCCGGCTCGAATTGGGGGAATCGCCCAGTCGCCCGCGAGACGAGGTGAGATCTCGATTACAGTGTCATCGTAGAGGGGCTGACGTCCCGCCCTTCCCCGACGGCCCGATCGCGCACTTCCGGGTCCGGGTCGGCACCAAGTCGAAGCAGGGCTCCTTGGGCGGTGTCGGTCCCGGCTGCTTTGAGAACGTCAATCGCTTTGAGCCGGACGCGGCGGTCGGACGATGCCAGGAGCGCGATAGCCGTCTTCTCGCCGCTTGGGAGCATGGGGCGGACGGCGGTAATCGCGGTCAGCTTCGCAAGAGCATCCTCAGCGCTGAGCTCAGTGAGTTGACGCGGCTCGGTGTCGTCTCGTTGGCTTCGCTCGCCGGCCTGCGGGAGCGCTTTGGGCTGCAATCCGTTCGTGGAATCGAAGGAGGCGACCTGCGTGTGCTCGTGTGCCTCACCCTCGGAAATCCGCTGGAGGAACTGCACCCCGACCCGATACACGTTCAGGTCATGCTGCCGGCACCAAACGACGACACCGCGGACCCAGAGTTGCTGGCCTCCCTGTTCCATCTGCACGTGAACGACTTCGCCGCGATACATGGGGTCTGAACTGAAGATGCACAGGCCGCTTCGGGAGACGTCCAGGACGGGGGCGGTGAACTCCTCTGGGCACAGGGTCACATTCAGGCTTCCCGCGCAGACACACTTGACGGTGATCTCACCACCGACGTCGAACCGTTTTGATCGACGCTTGCGCTCCGAACGTCTCTCCGCCACCGGGCGGTGCTCATGGCGAGAAGCGACTTCCTCGCACCCATCACCGGCGCTTGGCAGAATACGCTGGCCATTTTGTGACCAGAAGCGCTCGAACAATTCGTTCCAGTGGCCCAAGATCTGAGGGTCGAACTGCCGACCCGCCTGGGTGTTGAGCACACGGACGGCGTCGGGTGGTTCCATCGCGGGCCGATAGGGTCGGCGACCAATCATCGCGTGGAAGCAGTCGACGATCGAGAGCACTCGAGTTCCGGGATGCACGTCCGGTCCAGAAAGGCCGATCGGATACCCGCCCCCATTGATCCATTCGTGATGCTGGACAACCATCTGGCGAATCGCCGGCGACGCTTGGGGGTCATCACCAAGCAGCCGTACGGACTCGATGGGGTGTTGCTGGATCAGCAAGGCTTCCTCAGCCGTAAGGGCTGTCGGCTTGTTAAGGATTCTCGAGTCGATGCCGAGCTTGCCAATATCGTGCATCATCCCCGCCAACCCGAGAGACGCGAGCATGTCATAGTCCTCGCCGAAGAATTCCGCGCCGAGGATGATCGCGAGTGTCGATACGACGAACATGTGACTTGCGGTGGTTCGTTCGTGGGCAGCCATCTGGAGCATATGGCTGGCCACGATGGGGTCGTCGAGAACGAAGCCGATCACGTTGTCGACGAGGTTGGCAGCCCGGTGCATGTCGTCTGCGGGAATCGGTCCTTTGGTGAGATCCCGAGCGACTGACGTGCCAACTTGGTGAACGATCCTCGTCTTCTCGTCCGTCCGAATCTCGTTGCTCGTCAGCAGCTCGCCGAGCTTGGACTCCAGGACCACCTCGCACCTTTTTAAGTCTTTGCTGCGAACGTAGATGCATTGCACGCCGCTGGAATGAAGCTTGTCGAAGTCGGGCCTGGTCAGGCCCACCCCCGACTTCCGATAAAGGACGGGGGCGTCGTTCTGCGACGTCGGCAAATAGACTTCAACGTCCGCAGTCGCATCCGTGGACAGCGCTCGCGCGGCCGCCATGGCGATCCTGGAGAATTTGCCCTGGTCTGTCATAACAACCCTCACCGAGTATCCAATACGAGTTGCCCTGTCGCTAATCCGCGCTGGAGCAATCCGACGTCTCGTTGCGTCGTGCCGGCAATACTCGGACGTGCCCCATCGTCGTCCCGAGGTGTGCCAGCGACGGCACGGTGGGTGAGGGGCTGTTGCGGACGTGCCGAGCGTTACCGGAATGAGAGAGGTCGTTCCGAAATCTGACTTCCCAGCCCCGGGCAGATTCGGTATCAGGTCAGATGCGGATAGAAAGCTGCGCCGCTGTCGCGTCTCGGTGCCCGGACATTCAGCGGTACTGTAACGATTAACGCGCTGGACTATTCTGCTTGTTGGGGTCATAGCTAGACTATTCTGCTCTTTTTTCTTGTGTTGGTCTGGCGATCACGGTACGATCAAAACGATTGGATACGCGGGGTTGCACCCGGGGGATCCAGGGGGAGGCTAGGACCGCGCCGGGGGTGCGGCGGCGGCTCCGTTATCGGCGGGAGAAAGTGGTTCGCGTCACAGCCCCATCTATGACAGGGCGAACATCGCCGAAGGGCGAGCGTACGCGCAAGACGAACCAACGCATAGGTGCACGGCTGCCGACACCTCGTCCTCTAAGCACCTCCACCAATAACATGGTCAAGGCGGCAGTGCTCATTCTATCGCTGGTACTCAGCGCGATACTGATGACCACAGCCATCGGCTCGGCGGATTACCCGTGGATCGGGTGGTTTGCTTTGTTGCCGCTTCTGTTTTCGATTCGGACGCTGGCACCCTGGTCGGCTATGGCGTGCGGGGCGGTCTGGGGCGCCACTATCTTCGTCGCTTCCGCGCTGGCCGCTGAGACGCCCGTACCCTCGACTCTACAATCATTTGTGCTCTTAACCGTTGTCCCAGCTCTTTACGCGTACGTGGGCGCCTGCGTGACCCGCCGCGTCGGATTCAGTGCCCTGGCTATGGGATTCGGCTGGATCGGTGTCGAGCTTGCTCTAACCCCCCTCGGTCTTGCCGGCGGGCTCCTCGCGGGCACGCAAGGGCACGAGGACGGGAGCCTCCTTTACTTCCTGCAGGGGCTACTCGGTTACGGCAGCGTGGCCATCATTCTGGCCTTCATCAATGGTATCGTGCTTTCGCTATTGAGCCGCGTCATCGACGGCAGCAAGTCGCTCTATGTTCGCAGCTCAAACGGACCCCAGCGGCGGATCTTCCCGCTGGAAGTCCCTTCGTGTCTGGTTCATGTCAGCAATCCAGCTCGGCCTCGTGCGCCACCGGCGTAGATGAGTGCCGCCGTGCGTGGGATTCAGCGCAAGCCCACGCGCGGGTGCGCATGGAAGGCACAACGAGCGAACAAGATAATCGTAAGCCATATTCACGAACGCGAGAATTCGTGAAAGCACAGATGCATTTGTGCGGACACGACAAGTTTGGGAGACAAAGAGAATGAAAAAGTTTGCGACAATGCTCGCCCTTGCCGGCCTGTTGATGTGTGCCGGCCCGGTGTGGGCGCAAGACTGTGATCACACGATCACGCTGTTCGATTCATACGGTGATGGTTGGAACGGCGGCGCCGTTGACGTTCTGGTCAACGCCACCACGGTGTTGTCAGGACTCACGATTGACGACGGGTACGGCCCGGAATCCCATGTGTTCCAGGCAGCCACGGGCGATGCCATCACGACGGTCTACACCGCGGGCAGTTACAGCACCGAGAATTACTACTACATTTACGACACCAACGGCCTCGAGATCTGTGCCGACGGCGAGGGTGGGACCACACCCGTCGGATGCTCCTGTACCGGCAACTGCGAGGCCCCGCCGGAGAACGGTGCTTGCTGCTACCCGGACGGGAGCTGTGTGGACGAGCCGGATCAGGCAACCTGCGAAGGCAATGGTGGCGCGTTTGAGGGTGGTGGTACAACGTGCGCTACAACGGACTGCCCGCAGCCCCCACCACCGAACGACGAGTGTGCCAATGCAACGGATATCACCGCAGTCCCATATGAGGACACGGGCGTGAACATGCCGACCGCAACGGATGACGGGAACGTCGACCCGAGTTGTGACAGCTCATCATCGTGCACAGCAGGTGGAGGCTGGGGCGTGTGGTACACCTACACCCCGGCTGTAAGCTGTGCGGCAACGATCACGGTTGTCGGGGAGGATACCTCGACCTCCGTCTGGACGGGAACGGACTGCGCCACCCTGACCGAAGAGGAATGTTCCGATCCCCAGACGATGGAAATGAACATGAATGGGGGCACGACGTACTGGATCCTCGTTTCCAAATGGTCCTGCTACAGTGCTCCGACCAGCGCAATCGACTTTTCATTCGACTGTGAAGAACTGCCCGCGGGCGGCGCTTGCTGTTACTCGGATGGGAGTTGCACGGACGAGCCAGATCAGGCAACGTGCGAGGGCGCTGGCGGCGCGTATCAAGGTGATGGAA
Organism: uncultured Phycisphaeraceae bacterium; assembly: GCA_964405925.1. Taxonomy (GTDB): domain Bacteria; phylum Planctomycetota; class Phycisphaerae; order UBA1845; family UBA1845. The sequence goes on from CAYOQG010000193.1 coordinate 7,508, forward strand.
CTGCCTGTGCTACAACGGTCTGCCCGTCGGCGGGTGACAGCTGTGGCAATCCGAAGGTGGTCACCTTGGGCGTATCCGACCTGCCATACGTCGACGCGAACTCCAACTGTGGCCGGGGCAACAACCACGACGACTCCAGCACGGCACACTGCCTCTACTACTATGACAGCGGCGAGGACATGATCTATGAGCTAGACGTCACCGAGGCCATGACCGTCCGCGTGTTGCTCGATCCGGGTGGCACGACCTATCCCGGCGTGGCCATCGGCGACGCATGCCCGCCGACGGACTCATGCCTGGCAGCCGATTATCACAGCTCCGCGGATCCGCTGGATACTGGTTGCGTGACGCTTGACCCCGGTTCGTATTTCATCCAGGTCGATACCTGGGCATCGCCGGATTGTATCCCGGACTTCACGCTTACCGTCGAGCAGTGTGCATCTGGCGGGGCGTGCTGTCACCCGGACGAGAGCTGCACGGACGAGCCGGATCAGGCGACGTGCGAGGCCGCCGGTGGCCTCTATATGGGCGATGCAACCACTTGTGAAACGACGGTCTGCCCACCGCCCAATGACCACTGCGAGAACGCTACGCCAATTGCGATCGGCGGTAGCGCCAGCGGTAACAACGGCGGAGCCGATGACGATACTCAGGACTACTGTGGCACCAGCTCGGTGAATCAAGGTGTCTGGTACGTCGTCACGGGCAACGGAAACGAGCTCATCGCCGCGCTGTGCGAGTCGGACTTCGACACGAAAATCCAGATCTGGACAAGTTGCGACGTCGATCCGGGTACTGATTGCGTGGACGGGAACGACGATTCCGACTACTGCGATGGGAAGAGCAGTCTCATACCGAGAAAGGAGTACTTCGCCCCCAACAAGGGTGGCGGAAGAGCAGTACAGTCGGCGGTGAGTTGGCAGTCCGAAGCCGGAGTGGACTACTACATCCACGTCGGCGGCTGGAGCTCATCCACCGGCAACTATGTGCTCGAGATAGCCGACTTGAACCCGCCGCCGGTTCCCACGCTTAGCGAGTGGGGCCTGGTGTTCGTGACTCTGTTGGGATTGATCGTTGCGGTCATCCTGCTGAGGCGCTTCCGCGCGGCCCAGGTCGCTGCCTAGTAGGACACGGCCTATGTGCGTTTTGTCGACCGGCTCGGTCGGCAAGGTGCCGGGTCAGATAATGTAGCCTGTGTTGCAGACGTCTGTAGCACAGCGGTTGGTTCTTTGACGCATGACCGACGGCGGTGGTACACTTGGTGCCACCGCCGTTGTTTTCATGGCGGTGTTGCACCCTTATCCTCGCGAGAACCCGGTGGCGAGCTGCGAGAAACCGTGGGTCGATCAAGAAAGAAAACGCGACAGCGAAGCAACGCCGACACAGAACAGCGGCATGGCGTCAAACAACCCGGCGGATCCGGAAGGGGCAAGTCAGCCCCGAATGCACGTCGCCTTCTCCTCGGAGACCCCATCCGGCGATTCGTGATCATCGTCGCTTTGGCGATGATCCTGTTCAATGTTTTCTTCTATATAGGCGTGTCCGAAGAGAGTCTGTTCGGATCGTACTTGAATCTCAACGCGAAACTCTCGGTAGCGTTCATCAACATCTTCGGAGACCAGGCGACGGCGACGGGGACGTTGATCAGCTCGCCGCGGTTTTCCCTGGCAGTTGCGCCCGGATGCGATGGCATCCAGGCGTCGGCGTTCTTTATCATCGCGGTGCTTGCCGTGCCGGTGACGGTTTCCTGGCCCAGGCGGATTCGCGCGGCCCTCATCGGTACCTTTGTGCTCCTGTTAATGAACGTTGTCCGACTCATCAGCCTGTACTATTCGGGGATCTATTTCCCGGGCGCATTCGGTGTGTTGCACGTCGATGTGTGGCAGGGTGTTTTTATCCTCCTGCCCATCATCTTATGGGTTGCTTGGGTCGTCCGGACCGTGAGAAAGGGAGCTTCCGTGCGTCATGCCCCGGCGTAGAAGTGTTTACGGTTTTGCCCTGAAGTTGGCGCTGTTTTACGGATTGTTGGTGTTCCCGTGGCCAGGATGGAGGGACACTTATGCAGCCGGCCACCGCGCCATCGCCAATTGGATGTTTGGTTCATTCGGGTCGTTGGGGTCGGCCAACTTTCGACCGTCAACCGATCCTCGTGCGAAACACGACACGGTCATGGCTATTCGTAGCCGACAATCGCCAGTCGAAGGGGCAACCGGGTACGACACTCGACTCGAGGGTTATCTCCCGGCGGCGGTGTTCATCGCCTTGCACCTGGCCACGCCGCTTCCCTGGACACGGAAATGGCGAACGTTCGTGTTGGGGCTGATCGTTATCCACGTCTTCGTGGCACTGAGAATCACGATTGCACTACTCTATTTTTTCAACGGGGAAGGTCCCTGGCGTGCGCTGCATTTGGGTCCGTGGGCGACCAAGGCGTTGGGGACCGCGTTCGAATTCGTGGTGGCGTCACCAGTCTGCTCGTTCTTGGTTCCGGGGTTGGTGTGGTTGTTTCTCTCCTTTCGTCTGGCCGATGTCGCCGGTTATTGGGGAACATCGGCTGTTGCAGAAAAAACGGCGCCTCCTGAAGCCCGTAACACAGGCAGGCATTGAAGAAGTGGTCATCACTCATCGTTCACCGTGGCAATCTCTGCATGTCGAGTGCTCGACCGCTTCGATCCGGACTTCATCCACGCGCATTATGTGCCTGGGCAATGGGGCATCAGCACGACAAAACCTCCGAGTATCGGAGCGTGGTGTGGTTGCGGTGGCGGCGCTTGCCCCATCTCATTGACGCGGGCCGGGGACGCGACGCGACACTGGGCACGCCATGATCCACCTGATCGTCGCAAGGATGGTTCGGAGGAGAACAGGCGGCGAAGGGATTCGAACCCTTGAATAACGGATTTGCAATCCGTCCCCTTAGTCCACTTGGGTACGCCGCCGGCTCTTTGAACTGTAGGTTACTCCGCCCCGTCCAGGAAGGGAAGGGGGCTTGTGCGTGTTCACGCCTCGTTTTGCGGACGTGTGAGCGGACCCTCCCGACGATCGTGGTCCGCGTGGCAGCCCCTACGCTGGACGCCGGGTACAACAACGGGTCCGCCTTCGCCGGACCGGTACCACCCCGCGTGGGCGCAGATGACGACGGCAGCGCGCGGGCGCCGAGCGCTCGCGGTACCAGCCCCTCCGATAACGATTAACGTCGAGCCACCCCTTCCGTCTAAACCTATGGCACACCACCGGCCGACCTGTTATCCGAGTCGCCGTCACGGGTGAAAGCACTCGACGCTTTGCCCGGGAGTGATCACCCGAGACGGGTGGATCGGAGGTAAGAAGTTGCGTACACGGATATAGCGCGTGTTGATCGTTTCCGGCCTGGCCGGTACAGTCTTGATCTCGCATTGTTGAGCCCCGCGCGGACGTGCATCCTGCCCGACCGCCCACCGGATACGAATGGAACGGAAAACCGTAGAAACTTCTGCACCCCGCCATCTTTCGTCCATTTACCCATTTATCCTGGTTCTTCTCCCCGCGTGCGAAAGTACGATGCCTTCCGCCCAGTTGCACTCGGAGGTCGACCTGCCGGTTCCCGCGTCGGCGTCGGCACTGCTCAAGCCCGATCGATTCGAGCGAACTGACTCGGGCGAATCCTACCGTCTTACTCCGCGCTCCTTGATCATCACGGCCTTTAACCGACGCCCGCAGATCAAGTCCAGCTTTCACCGGTTCAAGTCGGAAGAGGCTCGTTACGACTTCTTCTATACGTCACGGGACTCGCTGACCCCCCGGCTTCGATGGTCGAACACCTATGCGGAGACACGCGATAGGAATCTCGAGGACCCTGCATCGCGGACGCGTGATCACAC
>CAYOQG010000194.1:0-11306 GCA_964405925.1 uncultured Phycisphaeraceae bacterium
GCTCTCTAGCGCGCCACTGCGGCCTGATGATCGGCGTCCGCTACGGCGAATCCTTCGTCACCCGTGAAATTGCCCAAGTGGACGACATCGTGACGATGCCTGTCAGATCGATCTAGATCGCCCGTTCACTATCGCCGAACGCAGACACCGCAAAGACCTATGCGGACCGACGTCCAATCATGGTGTGCGGCTTGGGCCGCGTACTGTTTATCGGTGAGAACCAGGAAATTTCGCTCCACCGGTCCCGGGAATCTGCTGGCTTGGCACTGACAGCACTAGGCGGCATGCAGGCGGTTCTTCCAGCGGTTCTGCATGAACCAGATGACAGCGATAATGATGACAATCCCTAAGAGGGTATCGAAGCGGTGGAAGTAGTCGCGAATGCGCGGCCAGTGTTCGCCCAGACGCAAGCCGGCATAGGCAAGTGCCAGGCACCAAGGGAGCGAGCCGAGGAAGGTGAAGAGATGAAAGCGCCAGACGTTCATGCGCGCGATGCCCGCCGGCAGAGCGATGAAGGTCCGAATCACGGGCAACAGACGGGCCAGGAAGACCGCCCACTCGCCGTAGCGGGCAAAGAAGCGGTCCGCCATTTCCAGGTCGTGCCGGGTGATGAGCACGTAGCGACCATAGCGCTCGACCAGTGGCCTCCCGCCCCACGAACCCACGTAGTAGGCCACCAGCGAGCCGAGATTGCAGCCCAGCGCTCCCACCACCGCCACCCACCACAAGTTGAATCGGCCCGTGAAAACCAGGTAGCCGGAAAACGGCATGATGACTTCCGAAGGGAGCGGGATACACGCCGACTCGATTCCCATCAGCAGGACGATGCCCACGTATCCGGTCCGGCCAATGAACGTGGTGATGAAGTGGGCGAGGAATTCCAGGATGGCTGCAACCTTGAGGTGATTTCAATTTGGCAGCGTTGAGAGATCTTGCTGCCCGGGGATGGGGCGGCGCGGTGCGGCGGAGAGCACCCCGCGCAGTCTAGAACGCCTCCGATTCCTGGGCGAAGACGAATCCCGGCAGGGTGACCCCTTCGCTGCTCTTGTCCACCTTGACCCGGCGGACTTCCGCGTCGCTTCCGCCCACTCTGCGCAGGACGGCGTAGGAGGCGAAGACCTCCGAATAAACTTTGGTGACCAGCCAGGTGTCGCCGGTCTCGTTCAACTTCCACAGTTGACCCAATTGAATCGAAGGGACGGCCAAAGGTCCACACCCCTTGAGCTGATTTCGGGACTCCCCCGATCGGGAAAGCTCGCGACGGCGGCAGATTCCGCGCCCGGAGCTTGGCGTTACTTTATCCGGGTGCGGTACGCGGCGTCAATAGCCGCCGCAACGGGGCTCCTTCCCGGGCCTGCGGCAGAGAGAAATCCAGGTCGAAGCGGTGGGATTCCCGGCGCGCCCAGGAAAGCCCGGGCCGATACCGCCGACCACGGCACTTTTTGGCCGGGCAACTCTCCGCCGGGTCCAGCTTCTAACCATACAGCGTCGCCGATCGGAGAGCTTCGCAATCCGAACCCGAGAGCAGCGCGAAGATGGTGGCCCGAATCCTCCATCTCCATCCAGGCATCGGGAGTATAATGGGGCCATACTCCGCCACCGGAGGTCTGCCATGAAGCTATCCCGTGCACGAGCTTCCTTTCTGGTTCTTGTCTTTCTGACTGCAAGCCTGCCTCTCCTGGCCGGGCCCAAGGACAAGAAACACGACGTTGACGCCATCGGCGACCGGCGGGTGGCCCATCGCAGCCTCATCTCGCAGGAAAAAGAGATTGCCATGGGGAAGCAGTACGCCACGGAGATCGACCACTCGGCAAAACTGATCACGGACCCCGTGGTCACCGAGTTCGTGAACCGACTGGCGCAGAACGTGGCGCGCAACTCCGACCTGACGATCCCCCTCACCGTTAAGGTGCTCGACGACCCGACCTTGAACGCCTTCGCGCTGCCGGGCGGCTTCCTTTACGTGAACAGCGGCTTGATTCTGGCGGCGGATGAGGAAGCCCAGGTGGCCGGCGTGGTGGCACACGAGATCGCCCACGTCGCCGCCCGCCACTGGGCCTCGCAGATGACCAAGGCCACGCTCTTGCAGTACGCGATGATCCCGCTCATCTTCACGCCCATGTCGTACCCCGTCTATCTCGGCGCCGTGAACGCCCTCAACATCGGTGTCCCCATTGCCTTCCTGAAATTCAGCCGTGGGGCCGAAGCGGAAGCGGACATGCTCGGCCTGCAGTACATGTACAAGGCAGGTTACGATCCCTCTGCGTACGTGACCTTCTTCTCCAAGATCATCAATGAGGACCGCCGCCGTCCCGGCAGCGTCCCGGCCGTCTTCGCCAACCACCCGCCGACGCCGGACCGCATCATTGCCTCCGAAAAGGAGATCAAGGAAATTCTCCCCAAGCGCGACCAGTACCTGGTCTCGACCTCCGAATTCGAGGACGTCAAAGGGCGCCTGCAGACGATCCTCAGCAACCGCAAGAAGAACGAGAAGCAGGAGGGGCCGACGCTCCGCAAGCGTGAGGCCAGCGACCGGACCGAAACGGGCACACCGCCGGAGAGCGGCGGCACCCAAAAGGACGAAGATAAGCCGCCCGTGCTGCGCCGGCGCGACTAAGTCAGAGAAATCCCGCATCCCCTACAGGCGACTTTGAGGGTCAAGCCGTTGCTTTGCGAAGGAGCTCGGCGTGAAGAGGATCAGGTGCGTGGCGAGGCGGCTGGAACGATGCCCAGCTTGCGCAGCTCATCGGCATAGTACTTGCGGAAGAGGATTTCCCACTCTGCTCCGCCCTCGGGGATGGTGCGCTTCTGGGAGGCAATGCGCTGGCGGACGAGCTGGTCGATCTTTTCTTCCTCCTGAAGGAGATCGGTAAAGATCTTGACGATTTCCTGGCGAATGCTGTTGGGCTCGTCGAAGATCTCGACTTCGTCCAGTTCGTCCACCGCGGCCATGATGCGGTGCGAAAGCTGGATGACCTTCTCACGAGTCAGCTTCATAGGGAGGCCTAGAGTATCACTTTGCGCTCGCGGACGAGCTGCTTCTTCACCTTTTTGAACATTTCCTCGTAGGAGGCGCCCATCTGTTTCATTTCCTCGCCGTGCTCCTCGAGGATGCTCCGCACCTCGTCATTGATGCGGTCTTCCACGCTGAGCTCATCGAGCATAACTTGCGAAATAACTTCTGTGACATACACGGGCTGGTCGTACTGAACCAGCTTGGCTTCCGTCAGCCGTTTGAGGAGTTGCTTGGCCATGTAGGCCACATATTCGCGGGGCAGATGCATCGCCGAGGCTGCCGTCCTTGACGGTCCTAAGAAGGCAGTGTATATTCTTAGGTTTGGAAGTGTCAAGGTTGGCGTGCTGTGGTGCCGAAGGCCCGCGAGTTCAGGGCAGGCGGCGTCCGAGCGGAATGCGGGCGGTTAGCTCAGCTGGTCAGAGCGTCTGCCTTACAAGCAGAAGGTCATCCGTTCGAGCCGGATACCGCCCACCAAAAGAATTGAGCCATTGGTTCATTGAGCCATTGAATCATTGAAGCAAACCGGGGAGCACTGAGCTTCATTCGATCAATCGCTCAATCACCCGATCGCTCAATGGATCTGGGGACGTAGTTCAGCTGGTTAGAACGCATGCCTGTCACGCATGAGGTCGCGGGTTCGAGTCCCGTCGTCCCCGCCAGCTCCCGTGAAGACTCCTGGGCTTCCGGGCTCCCGTTCTAGACACTGCAAGGCAATCCCCCGACGCGGAAGAGATTTGCGGGCGGACAGCGAAGCGGCTGCCTTCCTGCGTCCAGTAGCTCGTGGTCTCTCGGTGCGACGCGCCCCGTCTCAGCTCGCCGCCTGCTGGGCTTCCGCCGCGAAGCTCGCCACGGCTTCATCTTCAGTCTCGAAGATGTCGAACGCCTGAAGGAGTCGATGAGTGGAGAGAATATTGCGCATCAATCGCGGCACGTTAAAGAGTTTGAGCCGTCCGCCTTCCTTCGCCGAAATGATGACAGATTCCACCAGCGCGCCGATGCCCGTACTGTCGATGCGGCTCACCTCTCCAAGGTTGAGCAGGATGCTGAGTTGGCGGCTCGCCAACAAATCCTTGACCTGACGGCGAAACGACTCGCACTCTTCACCGGAGACCACCCTGCCGCTCAACTCCAGAATGATGACGCCCTCTCTCTCACGGCGACCAATGTTGAGGTTCATACGTACCCCCTCCCTCGCGCGTCATCTTAGGCATTGGGCGGGGACAAGTCAACGCGAAGAAAGTCCGAGAACGTGACTCGGGCAACTTGTCAGCCGCAGCTCTATAGCCCGCGTTAGACGAACCCCCTGCAATCTGCAGCAGGACGCACGCGGCCCAAAGCGTTCGAGCGGAAGGGTCTTGTTCTGCTTGCAACAGGCAGACAAATCAGCCTAGGATATCGGTAGCCTTTAGGTGCAGGGGAGAGCCCATGAATGTGACCAATCTCATTGCATCGCGTACGGAAGTCTTCTCGATACCTGACACCGCGACAGTCCACGAGGTGGCGCGCTACCTGCGCGAAAAGGAAGTGCGCTCGGCGGGCGTGCTCGATGCTCAGGGAAAGCTCGTGGGCGTGGTCTCGCAAAGCGACATCTCCGACAAAGTCGCTGCGGAGAACAAATGCCCCGCCTGGATGCGCGTCTCCGAAATCATGAGCACGCACCTCATCACGGTGGCGCCGACCACCTCCCTCGAAGAGTGTGCACGGCTGATGGACAAGCATGGGATCTTCCATCTCGCCGTCGTCGATGCTGAGAAGGGCTTTCGGGGACTGATCTCCGTCCAGGATTTGTTGAAGGTCATCGCGTCCGATCACAAGGCGCGCGCGGACATGCTGGAAGCCTACATCTTCCCGCAGCGCTAGGGTGCGAATTCCTCTCGCCTGTTTGCACTTAAAACGAGATTTTGCTACCCTCGGGGTGAATCTAGAGACTCGGATTCATTCTCCTCGCAGGGTACGCCGGGGCTGCGCGCAGCGTGGCGACGCGCCGATAGCCAATCAGGACGCACCCAAGCCAGAACTGCTCTCGGAGGTTTCACCATGAGCCAGCGTGCCCTAGGGAAGCTCGGCCTCTCTCTCTCATTCGCAACCGCCCTGATCGCTTTGGTGGCTTTCTCGGTCCAGCTCACAACGCTTGCTGCTGACCGTCGCTCAGCCGGAGCGGCAAAGAGCATGGAATTCAAACCCGTTTTGACCCTGGAGAATCAGGGGCCCGCGCCCCACGCGGGCCGCCTGATGGTAGTCACCAAGGGCCCGATATCCAATGCCATGCTGGCGCAGCTCCGCAACTATGGGACCGTGCACGGCGTGATCGAACGTTACAACCTTGTGGCGATGACGCCGCGCGGCCCGAGCGGGCGCAACGCCATCGAGCGCTTGCCCTTTGTCGCCATGGTGGAACCTGACCAGGTTCGGTATCTGACTGACGTGGGCACCTGGGACCGCGACATCATCGACGTGGTGGACGTCCAGGAATCCGGCGTCGTCGGTGATCCCGACCCTCGCGAGGTGGCTCAGACCGGCGCAGGAGTGAACGTGGCCGTTATCGACAGCGGACTGATCAAAGCCTGGCGCTACTTACTCGTCGCGAGCCGTGTTCGCACCGACTTGGCGCGCGCCTTCATGGGAGGTGGCGCGGTGGCCGAGAGCTTCGTTCCGGTGGACGAATTTAACACTTCCAATCCCACCAACCTCTGGGAGCGTGACACAAACAGCCACGGAACCGCCGTCGCATCACACATCATTGGATTCAAGGCCGGCTCGACCATTGTGGACGGCGTGGCACCCGGCGCCAAGATTATCCCTCTCAAGGTCTTCCCGAACGGCGAGGCATTTACCTGGTCTTCGCGCATTATCGCCGCGTTCGCTTATGCCACGGAGTTGAAGGAAAGTGGCGTAAGCCCCATGGTGGTCAGCATGAGTATCGGCGGGGGCGCCCCAAGCAGCCTCGAGCGTATGGCCGTCGATGACGCCATCGCCTCCGGACTGATCGTTGTGATGTCCGCTGGGAACCGGGGTGAACAAGGCATGAGCTGGCCTGGGGCATTCCCCGAGGTAATCTCCGCCGGCGCCGTGGGTTGGACGTGGCAGTTCCTGCCGGTTTCGCCGGCTGGGCCCAACTTCAGCTACTGGTGGAACCTCGATGTGCCCAATGACCCGGACGGGAGCGGCCCGTCAGAAGAGACCCAGGCCTATGTCCCCGATTTCAGCAGCCGAGCCATCCCGGCGCTGGGAACGTTCTTCGGCACCGACCCCCAGGAGCTGGACATCCTCGCCCCGGGAATCTGGACCGTTGCTCCGGGGTCGAAGGGTGCAACACCAGGGTACTTCTACTGGAGTGGCACGAGCTTCTCTGCTCCCCTCGTCGCGGGAATCGCCGCTTTGATGCTGGAGAAGAACCCTAATCTCAACCAGGCGACCGTGGAAAGCATCCTGAAGTCCACGGCCCTGCCCATGGCCGCCAACGACGGCCGGCCCGGGGTACTCGAGCCGTTGCTCTACGGCACGTACTTCGATGCCGCGTGGGACGACGATTGCGGCGGGATGCCCTGCGATCCTGTCGGTGCGGGGCTGGTCCAGGCCGATGGGGCCTTGGCCGCCACTCCTTGAATGAGGCGCACGCCAGCATTTGCCGATCTTCGGGTCTTGGCCGGCCACATCTCGGTTCCGCAACGCGCCAGAAGGCCCCGGATTCAGCACGCCTGGGGCTGACGAGGTTTGAGGACCTGATCAATCACCAGTGCCGTTTTTCGGAGCGTAGAGATGCCCACCTACCGCGAGTCGAACAGCCAACACTCAGCATCAGCTTTTGTGCGCAATGCCGCCTTAGGGGTAGCTCTGAGCATCTGCGCATTTTGCCTAGGCAATCTGGGAGTCCCGGTTTTGCAGGCGCAGGAGCAGGAGGTTCCAGTCGTCAGAGCAGACATCGGCCCTTGCTCGGCTGATTTCACCGTCACAGACAGTGAAAGCAAGCCCATCTACGACGCCAAGATCCACGTTCAGGTGCGCTACGGCTTCCTGAGCAAGCGGAAAACGGACCTGGAGGTGGGCACTAACAGTGACGGCAAGGCGAGAATTGAAGGCCTGCCTGAGAAAGCGAAGAAGCCTTGGGTATTCCAAATCCGCCACGAGAAGCTTTCGAAATCCGTTGCGCAAGATCCGGCGAGCGACTGCCATGCCAGCTTCGCGGTAGCGCTGGGGGATGAGTAGCTCCTCCGCTTTGCAGGCCATGCAACCCTTCGTCCTGGCAGGACGGGAGGCAAGTTCAGCCGTGGCGTCAACTGACCGCGACACGCAGAAAAGGCCGAGAAAAGGAGCCGCAATTCCGGCAGAGACAAGTTGACCAACATTAAAGTCGGCGGTTGACATGACCCGGCAATTTGGTGAACATAGGAGCATATGGGCCAAGACGTAAGCCCCCCTGGCGGTCCCGCCTTGGGGTCTTCACCCTGTCGGTTGGCTGTTCGAAAGGAGAAGCGGCCGGCGGAACTCGTCCAATTCGTGGTCGCAGGACTCGAGGTGGGCCAGCAGGTCGTGGTGGTAGCTGGTCCGGGCTGTCTCAAGGACCTTGCCCGCAGTTTGACGGAAAACGGCATGCGCCCCGAAGCGCTCCTCCGCAACGGGCGTCTGATTTTCCTGACCGCGCCGGATTGCCTGGCGCAATTGGAAGATCCGGAAAAAATCCTGCAGCGTGGGCCGCTCCGCCGCACGATGTCCGTCGTGCGGTGGGTGACGGACTGGTCGTGGGCCTACACGAACGGAATGGACCCTGCGACGATTCTCGAATATCAGCAGCGCATTCACGAGTTTTCCCGCTCGCTGACGGCGCTGTCGCTGTGCACGGCCCACTGCGGGAAAATGGAGCGCAGTTCGCTGCTGGCCTTGCTGGCGGACCACCGCCGGGCCGCGCGCTCCAACGGCCGGCCCGTCTGAGTTTCGTTCCCACCAACCGAGCGCACCTGCGCCCTCGACGTGTGCATCGCAGGCGCCGCCGTTTCCTGCTTGCCCACCCCTTTTCGGTTCAGTGGAAAGTTCCTGTGTAATCGGTCGGGTTTTGGGGGATCCCGGCACACGCGGTCTGATTGGACGCATACCCGCACGCCCAATCAACGAAGTTCCCCCGGGTGTAAACGCCGGAAAGCGGCAAGGCGAGCACGCGGTAAGTGCCCGGCGGCACTCCCTCGATGCGATAACTCCCATCAGGAGCACTGAGGCTGTCCACAACCACCACGCCGGAATCCCGCTCCACAACCACGAGGTGAGCGGCAAAGGCGCCTGTCCCGTCCAAGCTGACGGCCCCTGAAATCGTTCCTGTCACGGCGGAGAAAGCCGCAGACGGATAGAGGAACGCCACGCCGACCACGTCGTCCACTCCCAAATCGCGCTGCTGGTTGTCGCCCGTGTCGCCGTAAGGATACATCATGGTGTGAGCGATGCCGTTATGGTCGAGGCCCAGCACGTGCCCGGCTTCGTGGCCAGCCAGGGATTGGACATCGAAATGGTCTGTGAGCGGCGGGGTGGACGTGGAGAAAGGCTGCGCCGGGTTGAACATCATGTCGGCGTCCACGATAACGGACGGGAGCGTTGCGGTACGCGAGAACGACCCGGTGGTGCAGGTATAGGTGAAGGGTGGCGTGCCGGTCATCGTGGTGACGTAGGTCTGGGCGATCGTGCCAGTCGAAAACGCCACGGAAGAGGATGGCGCCAGCGAGACCACGTTCCGGCAGTCGCTGCTATCCGGATTGCGCGCACTGCTGCTGGTCAGATCGGGGCCGCGCGTGATGACGAGCGAGGTCAGCGTCTGGCCGTTGAGCTGGGTCTGGTCCCACACATCAAACCCCCGCGCCACCGCCGTGTCAGCAGCCACAGGGTTGGTGCCGGAACTCGTGTCCACGTTGGCGGGTGGAGACGCCGGGCGAAAGTAGTTCCAGGTCACCTCGCTCGTCGTCCAACGGCTCGAGTAGACCACGCCATTAACCCGGTCTTGAAACGGCGTGTAAGCAAGAACCGCCATCGCCCCCAGGCTGATCGCCAGGACCAACGGAGAAGCTATCCTCCACAACCGCATACTTCGGCACTTTGTTCGGATCACAGCGTCACCGCAAAATCATATGAATCTCGCTGCCCGCTAGAGGGGCTTGGCTGGGCAAGTCATTTTCAGCACGCAGAGCAACCCTCGCTCCACGCAAAGAAATCTCTCTCCAACGAATCCGCCATCGCCCCGACGCAGATTCTGCCGTCCCCTTGACAACGCTGCCCGCGGGGACGACGACGTGGGGATTTGGGAAGATGTCCGCAGTTGTTGCACCGAAAACACGCCGCATCGCGGAGTGTCGCCCCGTGGCGATCTTGATGACGACAGGCAGCCTCGTGCCGCGTGGGATCTCGATCGGAGTCGCCAAGGCATGTTGCAGTTGCTGCCGGAAGATCGGTTCGGCGACCGCCGCAGTTCGGTGAACCTCGTCCAGCAAGCCTCGTTTATTGACCGCAAAGCCACTCAGGGGATGGATCACCCGCTCCTCCCCATTCCTGGGGTCACGAACAATCCGGTAGGCGCCCTGCAGCATTCCCACCAGCAGGAATTCAGAAGCGTCCCGGCGCGCCGGCTCCAAAAAAAGGTAAAACTCGTCCTGGGATCTGAAAAAGACGGTGCCCGCCACGCGCACGCGCACATTGCCGACGGCGCCGCCGGGTTGATCGATCACAACCTGCGAGGGCACATCTCCCTTGACGGATTGAACCACTTGCACGGTCGTCCGGGTAACGATTTGGGTGTGCGCCGGGTTCCAGTGACTCTCCTGCGCGACGACGCGGCCGCGGATAACTACCGTGGCAGCTTGGGAAAGCTGCTCGAGACTGAGACGAACCAGAGTCGTCGCCCGCGTGGAGGCAGCTGGCACAAGCAGAATCGCCAGGAAGAACAGGGATCGTTTCATAATCTAAGGTCCTTGAGCGATCAGCACTCCTCCCACGAAGACCGATATTTCGCCATCGGGATTTGTGACCAGGATATTGCGTGGACCAGGCACCGCGCCGGGTAGCGCGTTGATCGAGAAGGTCACCGCCGGGATGGGATTTCCGTCCTGGTCGTGCGCGGTTTGGAAATCGGCAGCGAGGGGCTGCGTCACCACGACGTCCTGCGAGTCCCCGCCAACGACGTAGTACGTGCCCGGCACAATGCCCGGGCCCGCCAGGAGCAGGTCCGCGCTCCCTCCCTGCGGTAGCGAAACCCCCGAGCCTCCCGCGGTCTGGCCCTCGCCTACGGCGAGGAGCGCCAAGTTCGGGGTAGCAGCCGGCGCGAGAGTAATGTTGATGTCGCTGGTTGTGCTCCCCGCCACAACCTGCACATCGTGCGCGACCACGGGCGGAACGACATAGGAGTCGAGGGAGTTGCTGCTCAACCCTTCGTCCCGGACGATGACCAAGAAAGACCCCGCCGCTGCAATGTCGGCGGACGTAATGTGCGCGGTCAAGTGCGTGCTATTGCCGAGATAGGTCGTCGCTACGGGGGCTCCGTTGAAAACAACCTGGCTCGTAGCGCTAAACCGGCTGCCGTAAACATCCAAATCGAAGTCCGCAGAACCCCGCAGGACGGTGAGAGGTGCAAGGCTGGTGAGCTGGGGGACGGGGAGCGCGATCGTGACTCGGGCAGAGGCGGATTTGGCACGATTGGCAGCACTCGTGGCCTTCACGGTAACTACATCGGGTGAAGGAACTGCGGCCGGGGCAGTGTAGAGCCCTGTCGACGAGATTGTTCCCACCGTCGTATCGCCGTCGGGAATGTCGTTCACACTCCAGGTGACCGCGGTGTTGCTAGCGCCCGTCACGGTGGCGGTGAACTGCTGCGTCTCTCCAGTTGCGACCGAAGCAACCGTCGGGCTGATCGTGACGGCCACCTCCGAGATGGACTGGGGACCACTCCCGCCGCCTCCACATGAACCCACCATCAAGGCAACCAGCAGAAACCCCAGGGCGCGAATCGCCGCGTCGCGTATCACCTCGCGATTTGCCATCGAACACAAGGGACGTCCCTCAGCCGTCCGTCGAGACTGGCCTCGTATCGAAAACCAGCCGCACCCTAGCACAGGACCTTCCACCCAATCAATGGCGGCTCACAAGCCAAATCCGGCACCGGCCCGTCGGGACGCTGAAGGCCGTGCATGTGCCGGCTAGAACCTGCTGCAAAACCCGCTTTAAGCTGCTGTCAGGGCGCGGTTTCAACCGTGCCGAGCCCGAGGCCTCCAGCCGCCGAGTTCAGCCGCCGAAGGCCACCCATGCACCTCAGGGGCTAAAG
>CAYOQG010000195.1:0-11210 GCA_964405925.1 uncultured Phycisphaeraceae bacterium
GTTCCTCCCTTGGATGTCAGCCATGAACCGATACTCTCCCCACTCCTCGCTTTCTTGAATCCGATCTGCACAGCGATCGGCGATGTGGTCTATGCTGTTTTAGGTCTGCTGCCGCCGTGGTTGAGTCTGACCATACTGTCAGCCATCGCGGGCGTATTAGCCCTGGTGGTGTTTCGTTACACGTCGAATCAAAAGGCGATCGGCAGGGCCCTCGATGACATTAAAGCTAACCTGTTGGCACTCAAGTTATACAAAGACGAGATTCGGGTGACGTTTCAAGCCCAGTGGCGACTGCTATGGGCCATTCTGCGACTGCAAAGATATATGCTCACACCATTTCTGGTGATGCTGGGACCGATGCTGCTGGGTCTGGCACAGATGGGTTTGCGTCACCAGTGGCGCCCACTTCAACCGGGAGAGCAGACACTGATCACGGCTGTCTGCACAAGCGAGACCGCCAAGGACCCCGACGTCGAGATCGAACTGAGCCCGGGTCTGATCATGGAGGTTGGGCCGGTGCCAGGTGGTGGCAAGCTCGCCTGGCGGGTTCGCGGTGGTGAGCCAGGCCGATACAGGCTGCAATTTCGGATTAACGGCGGCACTACAGACATCGAAAAAGAGCTTGTCGTCGGCAGCGGTTTCCAACGCGTCAGCGCCGCCCGAGTAGGCCGTGACTGGACCGCTCAACTTTTCCACCCAGCCGAGCGAGTTCTGCCCAAGCAGTCTCTCCTACAGTCCATCGAGATCGACTATCCGGGCGTCGACTCGTGGATCGACGGTGCCAACTGGTGGGTCCTGACGTTCTTCGTCATCTCGATGCTGACGGCCCTGATCCTCAAGCCGCTGTTCAAGGTAAGGTTCTGATCTTGAATGCCTAAGCGGAAGCGTTCGTCGAGGTATCGACGCCGACAAGCCCGCTGATCTGGATTCGCATGTGCGCGGGTTCCCGCTCGCTCGAGATGATGATGGGACGATCATAGGCGATTTCGTCGAGTGCCTCGGACACATGTTTGACAGTGACCGCTGCTTCCGTTCCTGTTTCGCTTCTCGGGGCAGCGAGTTGAGCGTCGGATAAGCGCACCGTATGGACGCGATGGCGCAGCGTCTTGATCCAATCGATGGGGCAGCCAAGCTGGGCGATGCGGTCGACGTCGATGCAAACGCCGACCGCCCATGAATTGGCTCCGTCTATGATCTCTCGCAGCTCGACCGGTGAAAGGAGCGAACGGTTGGCAGCCGCCTCCAAGGCGAGCGCTACACCGGTCGCCTCAGCCTCGTGACGAAGTTTGTGAAGCAGCGTGTAGGCGAGGTTCAGTGCGTCCTGATACCGGCTAAAGGCGACCTGTCCAGATGTATGAGCGACAGGCGGGATCATCAGATTCAAGCAAGTTGCCCGTATTTTGGCGGCCTCATGCAGCAGCGCAGCGACTTCCTCGACTGCGCGTGGTGCATCGATAGACGTGCAGCGTGCGGCTAACGCCCCCACATGAAGGTCAGAGAAGAACCGCGTTTCAAGCCGTCGTGGATGCGGTTGGGACGAACTCGTTATATCGTCGGGTTGACTTGTCTCCAACACGAGTTCGACTCCGTCGAACCCGGCGGCGCTGACCCGCTCGCACCAGTTGGGAAGCTCCGCCTCGACCTTCGTGTGTTCTGTGCGAAACAGGACAGGTCGACGCGTGGTGGTGTCTCGTCGTGTGCTGGGCAGGACTTCTGATCCCATCGTGCTTCGTTTTCTCTAGTGATGACGCTTTTCGGCGTTGCAGCGACTCATCTGCGACGGCCAACGCAGAGCCCTTTTGATTGGACCGAAAGCGGGGATTATACTCCAGCCTCGTTGTATGGCCAGTGACGGTGTCGGGTTCCGGTGAGGGCCCACGCAAGCGGGCCGGCGTCTATCTATGAGTAACGATTGTCGAATTCGGGTTCTTCCAGAGCTGCTGGTCAAGAAGATCGCTGCCGGGGAGGTGGTGGAGCGGCCCGCCAGCGTGGTCAAGGAGCTGATCGAAAACGCCATCGACGCCGGGGCGAGCCGAATCGCGATCACCATCGAGGACGGCGGCAGACAACTCATCCGCGTGACCGACGATGGCTATGGTATGTCAGCGGAGGAGTTGCGGCTTGCGGTCATGCCGCACGCCACGAGCAAGGTTTCGACGGAGGAGGACCTGTTCTCGATCAGCACCATGGGCTTTCGCGGTGAGGCGTTGGCCAGTGTCTCTGCGGTCTCGAAGCTTCGGATCGTGTCGCGGCGGGCCGATTCGCCGCAGGGGCACGAGGTCCGCGTGGCGGCGGAGCAGCTCGAATCATCTCAGGCGGCGGGCGGAGCTGTGGGGACGACGGTGGAGATCCGTGATCTTTTCTTCAATGTCCCCGCGAGGCGCAAGTTCCTCCGGTCGCAGTCGACAGAGGTGGGGCATGTTAATGAGCAGCTCGCCCGAGCGGCACTGGCGTGTCCGTCGATCGCTTTCGAGCTGACGTCCAACAAGCGCACGACGCAGAACCTTCCAAGCTGCAAGACTCGCCTGGAGCGGGTGGGGAAGTTCTACGGGCCGGAACTGGCGTCCGCTCTGCTTCCCATCGAGCGACATGAACGCGGTCTGGGTCTGGAGGCGTATGTGGCTCCGCCGGCTCAATCCCGAGCGACGGCACAATGGCAGTACACCTTTGTCAATGGCCGGTACATCCGCGATCGGTTCATTCAGCACGCGATCAAGGAAGCCTATCGTGGCTTGATGGAGCCGAATCGTCATGGTGTGGTGTTTCTGTTTATAACCATTGATCCGGGCCAGGTTGACGTCAACGTCCATCCCACGAAGATCGAAGTCCGCTGGGCGGAGCCGAATCTGATCCACTCCCAGGTGCTTAGCGCATTGCGGGAGACGTTTCAACGTGCCGATCTGGCGCCGACGATACGAACCGGCCGCGCGCAAGACCCGATCAGCGAAGCCGAGCAGGATCGCATTCGGCGGGAGATGGCCGCGGCACTCAAGGCGGCGGCACCGATTCAACCCCCTGCTGCTGCCAGGGCGGGTCAGGAAACAGGTGCGCACGGCCGGACAGGCGACTGGGGTGGGCGAGTGGGACCGAGTGAGGGGGAGCCTCCCTCATCGGTGCCGGGGCATCCGATGGCGTCTTGGCAGTCGCTATACGCCGCACCGAGGAGCGAACCGGAGGAGTTTGCCGGGCAAGGCCCGCCGATGGGCGATGCGAGGTTGCCGCATGCGTCAACCCGGGGTGCACCGTTGCGGGCGATTCAGGTCCATAACCTGTATCTGGTCGCCGAGACCGAGGAGGGCATCGTTATCGTGGACCAACACGCCCTCCACGAGCGGGTGATGTACGAGCAGCTCGGTAAGCGGATGACCGAGGGGCAACTGGAGGGGCAGCGTCTGCTGCTGCCGGAATCGCTCAATGTGACCCGGCAACAGGTGGCGTTGGTCGAAACGAACGCGGAACTGCTTGCACAGCTCGGAATCGAGGTGACACCATTTGGCACCGATGCGATTGCGGTCCACGCCTTTCCAGCGTTGCTTAAGGACACGGACGTCGTGTCGTTTATGCGCGATCTGCTTGATTACCTCGGTCAGCAGGTTGGCGCCACTAAACCCGACATGGTGATCAATGACATTCTTAGCATGATGGCCTGCAAGGCGGCGGTCAAAGCGGGGGATCCGCTCTCCCAGGAAGAGGTGGATGCGCTGTTCCGCCAGAGGGATCTGATCGAGAAGTCGAGCAGTTGCCCGCACGGCAGACCAACGATGTTGCGCCTAACGAAGGCCGATCTCGAACGGCAGTTCAAACGGAAGTGATTGGCTGGTGCGCTATCTGTAGCGGCTTGTTTGTTAGTCCTCATTCAATTCGTACGGTGGGGGTTTCCAGCGTGCGGCGTTCCCCGTGGCAGACGGCCGTAATCCGGGTTCAGGCGGGCAGTCCGTCGAATCGTTTCGAGGCTGCACATTTTCCTTGTGCTTTCTCGGCAAACGGATTACATTGTTGATGTGTGGAGTCCGCCCGCGGGGAGGCGAGCTTGGATTCAGGGCTTACGTACCCGTGAGGCAGGACCTTCGTGGGACACTTCGGCAGGCGACATGGGAATGCGATCGCATCGGGCAGTTCGGTCGCGGTATTCTGCAACAGGCAAACTGCGCGTTGGGGAGCGCTGCTCTTCCACCTGGGGTTGAGGACGGCCCACCGGGCGTATATGCGCGTCTCTTGTCGCTATGCCGAGAACAACGGAGATGGTGGGTCGACGGTCTGGAGCAGGAGAGCTGCTGCAAGCGGCCTGTACTCCTGAGGTGAAGGAGAGTGGAAGCATCGGTGATCACATTTGACCGGTTGCGCCTTTGGGCCCGGCCGACCCGTCGGAATGCAAATTGAATGGAGGTGTCAGACATGATCAGTCGGAACCAGTTGCGCCAGCAGCATGGTCTTCAACTCCAAGTCTTCGGCATTTTCCTTTCGTGCCTTATTGTTGGCACTGTCCGCGCAGATGTGGGGCCCCGCACGGAGGGAGAGGTAGCCCGGCAAGACATCGAGAGAGTGCGTTTCATCGGTGTGAGTCGGTTCGAGGCACTGCCTGCGCTGCCATTTACGACGAAGGCCGACTTGGAAGGGCAGGTGACAGGTGTTCCTGTGCCCGTCTTTGCGGTTATCAGTGACGAGCAAGTAGCACGCGGCGAGACTCGAACAGCGTCGACTGACGAAGCCTTGACGGCCGTCGTCTACCGCAACTCGTACGATTCCGGCTGGGGCCAGTTTGGCAAAGCCACCGAGGGAAACTTCGTTGGCAACCTGCTCCACCTGGGCAACGGGTTCCCGGTAACCGGCGGAGATGTGTCCAGATACGACCTGCTTGTCTATAACGCAGCCAGCAACCCGGGCGGCGAGGCCACGGTGTATGTTTCGCTGTGGAACGGCGATCCCTTAGGGTGGATCGATACCCGCATCAGCGACCCTCCAGAAGAGATTGCCGGAACGGGATGCACGTTCAGCGGACTGGTCAAGGGCGGTTTGGGCAGTAACGGATGTGTCGACGGCATCTGTGACGGCGGGTTCTTGAATGGGAACTATTGCGACGATGACGCCGACTGCGGAGCATGCCCGGCTGTCCCTGGGGACGACATCCCCGAGTGTCCCGGTCTTTTCCGATTGGAGTGCGATTTTGCCGAACCCGTGACACTGCCCAGCCGCAATGTCTGGATGATCGTGCAGCATCTCGAGGGGTGCAGAACGGGTTGGCGTTGGGCGGTGCTTGGCCCACCCGAGGTGGCGGCGGTGGGTGAGGAGAACTTCTGTGACAACACTTGCCCGAGTTCGCCCATGCCCTGCGTTGACTTGGCGGTCGAGTACGTCGATGCAGCCAGCCAGTGGTATGAGCAGGGGGCGGGCACGTGCTGCGAAGATCCGGGCATCGTGTGTGATCACAGCGATGGGACGCACGAATGTGGACACCCCACAAGCTGCAGCGACGGTGTGGCGGAGACGTTCGACGCTTGGTGCTTTGGGGCCGAAATGTATTGGGCGTCGTTCGTCGCCAGCGTCTATTCGCCGACCAGCACATCCATAGGACTAGTCCCCGTCGCCTCAACCGATCCCGCTGCGGTGATCTCGGGAGACGGGATTCTGACCCGACCCCGAAGCACGGTTCTGTTTGACATCCGGTTGGCGGGCTGGGATGCCGAGGGGGCCGGGAGGGAGCTTAAGGTCTGGTCGGCTGACATCGATTCGTCAGGTTATGCCAGCGGCGATGCTGGAGAGCTGTCACCACATACACCACCATGCACCGTCGACGCCGATTGCCCGTATGCAACCATCGGTTCCACCTGTGTGGAAGGTCCCAGTGGAGCTACCGACGAAGCCTGTACAGGTGAGGTCTGTTCCTGTACGGCAGGGTTTTTCAACTGCGGAGAGAACGCACCACTAGTCAACGCCTGCCTGGATCTCCCTGCTATCCTGACGAGTTCCCTGGACTACATGTACGGCAGCATTGCGGTCTTCGGTACGCTTGCGGATCCCGGTGTGCCTGCGTACGCGGCGAGCCTTCTGCTGGACGTCTCGGAGGATGCTGCAGGGACGTTCACGATTTTTCTCAAGCATGATCCGTACAGCTTCATGAAGGACCAAAACAGCCAGACCATCCCGTTGGTGGCCATTGTTCCCGCGCAGGTTACCATTGGCTGTGGGGGGCTATCGCCGCCTAGGGCGGAGCCGGATCCCGTCTCTAAGAATCGTTACCTTTCCTTCGTCCCGGGAGCGGGGTGCGCGCCAACGGCTCAGCGGGTGACGTTCGAGAGCCTGCCGCCCCCAAACGACGTGCTGAACGGTAAGGCAATGTGGGTCGGGTCGCCGTATCAGCTTTCGGATAACTCTGGTTCGATGGGCGATTCTCCGCCTCCGGCATTCACCGCCGCGTATCTGGTGTGCGGGCCGCATTACACGGACTGGGGCGAATGCGGAACCATCCATGTCTACCACAAGGGTATTGTCCCTGAGGCGACCTACACCATCCAGGCCATCGAAGAGGGTTGTCCGGTGGATGACGAGGATTGTTATTCGGCGGGTCTGACCGTCACTACGAACAAGTGGGGCGATATCGTCGGTGACTGCGGCCCGGCAGGATGCACACCGCCCAATGGCATCGTCGATTTCACGGACATCATGTCGTTAGTGGACAAGTTCAGGAACCTGCCCACGGCGGTATCCAAACCACGAGGCGACATCGGTGATGAGATACCGGATCGCCGTGTGGGGTTCATTGACGTGTCATGGGCGGTACACATGTTCCAGGGTGGCAGTTACATGTTCTTCGTCCCGAATGCAGCCGATTGCCCCTGACAGTGACGCACGGGACGACCTTGGACGGATCAGGAGGGCGGCTGGCCATACTGCGGCACGTGGCATTTCCGTCGCTGGCTAGGCGAACGTTGCCCAACGTGGCTGACGATGGGCCAATCTAGCTGAACACGAAGGAATCGGCATTTCACGCCCCATTGAGAGGGATTATCGGGTTGATATGGCGTACGGTCCGATGTGGGCCTTCTGACAGTTTCGACCTTGCATGTGCGGCTCAGAAACGTGTAAACTAGTGTAGTTATCGGGGGACGCCGGAGAGCGGGCATTACCGAGGACGGAGCAACACGCGAACGGCTAGCCCGGGGGCAAGCGACGAGCGGTCAACGCCACGGAGATCGGGCTTTGCGCTTTCGGATGGGGTTCAACGCCGTCGATTAGGGAGGGTGAGGCATTTACCTAGCCTCGACCCTGCGGCGAGGACCCTTGGGATGGCCCGCCTGCTTGAGCCTGGCTGGCCGGTCCACTCACTGTGGGAGGCGTCTTGCGCACGGAATCCAGTTGAAGGAGGTGCAACGGCACGGCTGTGGACGCCGCCGCCGATTCCCAGTTTGGCAAGGCAGGGACGACGGGTCGCGGTGTCTTTGCGGTCGGTGCAACCTGCCTGAAACGGGCCTTCAGTTCGCGCGGGAAACGGATCCTTCTCGCGCCCAAGTTAAAGTGCGAGTACGCTGTCCCGTGAGGATGTGGGACCGGGCGGGTGAGCGTGTTGTTGTAGCCAGGATCGTACCGTGCGGCCTAGTTCGGTTCGTAGCGTCAACACCCAGTCTCACGATGGCTGCAGGTCGATTATCAAGGAGGGATCTGATCATGAGGCTAAAGACATGAGGTTGGATATCAGTAGCGGCTGCTAGGCCGGACACGGTGTCCGCCCGCTGGACCAACTCCCTTTCGGAGGCACGTTCCGTTATGAAGAACCGAGCATCCAAGTGCACTGGGCGGATTCTGCCGCGACTCTTGACCACCGCTGCGGTAGCGTTTTCCGTTACGGTTTTGTCCGCATCCGCAGAAAGGCCTGTCAAACGGGTCGGCCCGGAAAGGGCCGTAGGCGGTATCACTGCCCAAGAGCAAATGGCCCGGCACGATAAGCTCCGCGGTCAGCTCGTAGCAGAGATGCCGGACGCAGCGCTGCAGGCGCGTATCCGGATCGAACTGACGCAAGAGGATCTGGCCGATCTGGCTAAGCCACACGACGTTGTTGTCCCGACCCCGCTTCGGGTCGGCGTGGTCAAGACCATCTCGCCGGTCGTCGGCGCTGTGCGCGCACAAGGCTTCAAAGGCGGTGTGATCCAAGAGACAGACGATGGCGGCTTCGTTTGGGCCGTGACGATTACCTCACCGGAGGCGCAGGCCGTTCGCGTCCATTTTACCGATTTTTCGCTCCCACCGGGCGCGGAGATGTACTTCTTCAGCTTGAACAGGGAGGCCTACGGCCCATACGTCGGCAAAGGTCGGAACGGGAACGGTGACTTCTGGACGCGTTCGATCTCCTCGGATACCGGCGTGATCATGCTCCGTTACCGTGGGGAGACGACGGAAGCCGATCGGCAGCGGATTTCGTTCGTGATTTCGGAGTTTGGACATATCCATGGGCGACCGCTGAAAGCAAACGACAGGGACACTTGGCCGTGCGCCGGCAACGTGCTCTGTTTGATTGACGCGAACTGCATGAGCGGGACGCCGGTGGATGTGGCCAAAGATGCCGTCGCTAAAATGGAATGGGTCGAAGGTCCGTATGTCTATACCTGCACGGGTGGACTGCTCGCGGACACGGACCCAAGCACCCAAATCCCGTACTTTGTAACGGCCCATCACTGTGTTAGCTCTGATACTCCCAACTTGGAGACATACTTCCACTACATCACAAGCTCCTGCGAGGAAACATGTCCCGGGTATCGTCCACCTAGCACCATTGGAGCCACCGTCCAGGCCACGGGGACCGCTGGCGACTTTACGCTTCTTACGCTCAATGAGTCCCCGCCGAGCGGCACGAGGTATCTAGGCTGGAGCAACGCCCCCGTCGCTTTCACAGACGGTGTGCCTCTTTGGCGGATCAGCAACGCAAATTTCGGGCCGCAGGTGTATTCGGAGTATGAGGTCGATACGAGTTCGCTGGTATGCGCCGGCGCGCCGCGAGGACAGTTCATCTATAGCAGCAACCTCGACGGTGGGACCATGGGCGGCAGCAGTGGTGCGCCGATCGTGAACAGTTCCGGCGAGGCCGTCGGGCAGTTCCTCGGCTGCTGCGGTTACAACTGTGGCAACGACTGTGATTTCCACAACAACTGGTTCATTGACGGCGCCCTGGCATTCTACTGGGATTCCGTGGCCGAGTTCCTCGATCCTCCGATGCCCCCTTGCTATTTGGATAAAATAACGGCTCCGGACGCTGCGTCAGGGGCACAGTTTGGCGGGGCGGCGGCGATGGATCACGACGTTCTTGTGATTGGTGCCCCGCTCGACGATGAGGTCGCGGTAAACGCAGGGGCAGCCTACGTATATCGACGCAGTGGAACAAGTTGGAGCTTTGAGCAAAAGCTGATGGCCTCGGATGGGGCCACGGAGGATCGCTTCGGGACCTCCGTGGCGGTGAGCGGTGACGTGATCGCCGTCGGCGCCTACCTGAACGACGGCGTGGCACCGGACTCGGGGGCGGTTTACGTCTTCGGGTACAATGGCGTTGATTGGGATCAAGAGCAGAAGCTCGCCCCGCCAGACATGCACGACGGTGACAAGTTCGGCTACTCTGTTGCCGCTGACGGAAATGTACTGGTCGGGGGCGCGTACGCGAGTGACGGCGTAGGGTCCG
Source organism: uncultured Phycisphaeraceae bacterium (assembly GCA_964405925.1). Lineage (GTDB taxonomy): Bacteria > Planctomycetota > Phycisphaerae > UBA1845 > UBA1845. Next base: position 9,662 of record CAYOQG010000195.1, read on the forward strand.
ATTCGGGTTCCGCGTACGTGTATCGGTATGGCGCCACTTGGGAATTGGAGCAGAAACTCCTGGCTTCCGACGCAACGTCGGGTGACCGCTTTGGGTGGACGGTCTCCGTTAATGGTGATTACGCCGTGATCGGGGCGCCGCTGGCTGACGTTGTGGGTTTCAATTCTGGGGCCGTGTACGTGTATAGGTACGACGGACCGAACTGGACCTTCCACTCGAAGGAATGGCCGTCGGACGCCGCAGCGAGTGACAACTTCGGGTATTCTGTCTCGATCGACGGTGGACGGTTCGTAGCTGGTGCCCAGTCCGGTGATTCGCCTGAGGCGGTGGATTCGGGTACCGCTTACGTTTATCGCTTGGACGGGCCCGATTGGGTCGAGGACCAGGAGCTTCACGCTTCGGATGGAGCGAACGGGGACCGCTTCGGCACTGCAGTGTCGCTCAGCGAAGGGGTGACCGCGGTCGGGGCTTATAGAAACGACGAAGCGGGCGCTGACGCAGGTGCGGCCTATGTTTACGCACTCTACGATTCGAATTGGGGCCAGGAGGCAAAACTCATCGCCCCCGACGCGGCCGGTGGTGATCAGTTTGGACGGTCTGTGGCCACCAAGCGAGGATTCGCCCTTGCGGGTGCACCGTACGATGCAGACGCGGGGTCCGAAACGGGTGCGGCGTATTTGTACGCCGCGGGCACCGACTGCAATCTGAACCGGATCCCCGATATCTGTGACATCCGAGACGGGTTTAGCGAGGATTTGGATGATGACGGCGTCCCGGATGACTGCTGCCCGATCGCGCCGGCGCCAATCGCGATTCCCGATGTTACAGAGACGAACCGCTACATCTCATTCAGGCCTGGCGAGGGCACTCAGTCAACGGCCCTTCGCGTGACCCTGGTCAATGTGCCGGGCTTCACGTCGTTTAACGGTGAGCACCGATGGGTCGACTCCCCACGGCAGATCACGGAGGCATCGGGTTCTTCGGATCCCGGACCGCCGCCGACGTTCTGGGGTGCTAACCTGCGTTGCGACCCCAGCTACCGGGATTGGAGTGCTGTGGACGTGCTCCACTTGTTCGATGAGGCCATACTCCCAGGCGGGACCTATGCCGTTCAGGCGATTGCGGAGGAGTGTGACACCGCGTCGGAAGACTGGTACACGGTGGCGGTGACCATGGTGACGACGCCGCGTTGGGGCGACGTCGTCGGTGACTGCGGGGTGACACCGTGCACCGATCCGAACGGTGTTGTGGATTTTATCGATATCAGCGCCGTCGTTGAGAAGTTCAAGAATACTCCAAGTGCCATTTTGAAGGCACGGGCGGATCTGGATCCTGATCAACCCAACGCGGTGATCGACTTTACCGACATATCGTGCGTGGTGGACGCCTTCCGTGCCCTGCCTTACCCGTTCTTAGGCCCGCAAGCATGCCCGCCGTAGGCAGGTGTGCGTGAGAAATAAGATCAGTGGACGGCGAGCGCGAGATATACAACCGGGCTCGCCGTTCTTGTCAGCACGTCCGTCAACGCACTTGGCACGGGGCGTAGTCC
>CAYOQG010000196.1:0-11191 GCA_964405925.1 uncultured Phycisphaeraceae bacterium
CCGCCCCACCCCCAACCTCCCCCCACCCCGAACCGACCTCGTTGGCCCACCGAGTTTGACGCGGGACTGAGATCGGTGTCAGCGTGGCTGGCAGATGACTTTGCTCTGTTCGCGCAGTACAATGCCGTCATGCTTCGGAAGTGCGCTACACTTGTGCTTCTCCTAATGGCGTTGTTCATCGCGTGTATCTGGATGTGGGGCTACTGGCCCGGTGTGAACGTCGCAGACCTGGAGCTTCGTGTCGCTGAGTGTGATGAGGCCTACCCCATGCCTCACTTCGAGAACCCGAAAGAACTCTTCGATGTGCTTTGGGCTATGCCATACGAAGGACAGGTGTGCCAAGAGCTTCGTTGGAGCCTGGCTCGCGCGCGGAACGTGGAGTACGATCAGGCGAAGTCCAGGGTGCTCCTCGGTGACTATGCTGTGTACTATGCCCGCAGCCGCTGTGTGTGGGCCGGACATTCGTGGAGACGATTATGGCACGCCGGAAGGATGAGCGTCCTGGTGCAGGTGCCAATGAGTAACGAGATGGTCACGCGGACGCGCGAGGGCCAGTTCGAGCTGCCCGGAATCGTGCTGTACCAGGACACTTACACGGGTGAGCAAACTGGGTCGCTTTACCGCGAATACGGAGCATCCTTTCATTTGTATCTCCCGCTTCTTCTGTGCCTCATCTATCCGACTGTCGTCTCGCTCAGACCCGTAGGGCGACGATGGCGGAGGAGACATGGGCGCTGTGGTCAGTGCGGATACAATCTGGCAGGCCTGACGGAACCGAGATGTCCGGAATGTGGGCAGCCGACAGACAAAGTCGCGGAAAAGCACCATGAATCGCCCGATTGATCCAACTGCCTTCCGTGTCATTGATGCCAACGTCAACCGTGCGCGGGAAGCGCTGCGGGTGATGGAGGAGTACGCGCGCTTCGGGCTTGATGATGCGGGGTTGACCAAGGCAATCAAGGAAACGCGGCATCGGCTGGCACAGGCTGTCGCGGACCTTGCGCAGCAGCTCGTAACGGGTGAAGGACGCGGCACGGACCAAGCGGCGACCCCCCTCAGTCCCCCCTTACCAAGGGGGGAAGATGGCCGGGGCGACGCGGGCGAGGGCCTTCTCGTTCGCTCGCGTGATATTGTTGGCGATGTCGGGCGCGAGATCGGGACAGAATCTGAGTACGAACGAACAGACGCAGTTCACGCGGCTCTAGCGGCAGCCAAGCGGCTGAGCGAAGCCCTAAGAACGATCGAGGAGTACGGCAAGACGATCGATCCATCTTTCGCAGCCAGGGTCGAGCAGATTCGCTACGAGGGCTATGAGCTCGAACGACGGCTGACGATCACCGTCCACGCCAGGCAGCGCTTCGGGCACGTTCGATTATACGTGATTCTCACCGAGTCGCTTTGCCATGGTGACTGGTTCACGACAGCCGAGGCTGCGTTACGCGGTGGGGCTGACTGCCTGCAATTGCGAGAGAAAGACCTGACCGATCGCGAGCTGCTGAACCGGGCGAAACGGTTGGCAGCGTTATGCCACGAGCACGGCGCTCTGTTCATCCTCAACGACCGGCCGGACCTGGCTGTCCTGTGTGGTGCCGATGGCGTTCATCTCGGGCAGGATGACATACCCGTGTCGGCTGCTCGTCGCATTGTTCCACCGACGTGCCTGGTTGGCACAAGCACGCACACCATCGAGCAGATCGAAGACGCGATCACCCAGGCCCCGGACTACCTGGCTGTCGGACCGATGTTTGCGACACCCACGAAACCCCAGGATCACATCGCCGGCCCGGAGACGCTGGCCGCCGCCCGACAGCGCACTTCGCTGCCGCTGGTGGCAATCGGCGGCATCAACGAGCACAACGTCGGGGCTGTCCTGTCGGGTGCCTCCTGTTGCATCTGTGTCTGTCAGGCTGTGATCGCCCAACCCGATGCCGAAGAGGCTGCAGCCCACCTGAGAGGGCAGATCGATAGGGCTCTCAGCCAGCAGACAACTACCGACGGCTAATCCACGTTTCGTCTTCCCGATTCACGACCGCCCCTGGCAGTTCGTTCCTTCAGCAGGTATCTGACCTCATACCAAAGGCGTTGCTCCGAGGCCACGGTGTCCTCGAACACGCCAGGGTCGCTTGTTCCGGTGTGTTTCGTGAACGCGCGTTCGCCTTCTCGGGCAACGTATGATCGTAGGAAGCAGGTCTCGTCAAGCCAGAGTCTAGTGTTAGGCGGTATTCTGAACAGCCCTCGGCGGGCCCTAGGCCGCGTTGGATCTTGCGAGATTGGTGACGATGGGCCCACGGGTCTGCGTCTCACATGGCCCGTGTCGCGTACTTCGACTGTGTCACAGTTGCGACGTTAGCGGACGTGGATTGGCGAGGTGTTTTTTTCGAAAACGGGTCGACGCGCTACCGATACTTGGGTGGAGCCCACTGTTATGCGAGAGGTGGCCGTACGCGCGTGTGGCCGCTGAGCATAACCTTCGTATTGACGGACACTTAGGCTTGACTGGCTTTGACTTCGGGTTTTTGAGGCGCTACGCTTTTTTGGGTTATCGGAAAGAGTGGTTTGACGGTGTGCGTCAGCCGATAGGCGATTGCGTCCGCGACTCGGCGGCGTGCTTATAACCCATGCCTGTCGCGCGCACTCCTAAAGGTGGTGTCAGTGTTTTTGCAGTAACCGGCAAAAGGGTGCGAAGGCCCGGTTCCGGTGTCCGTCGGGAGGACTTCGGCCATGGCAAGCACGGAAGATATCTTTTCGGTTGTCGACAAGCATGTAAGCCCGGATCGGTTCCGTGAGCAGCATTGGGAGGGATCGTTCGCGGAATACCTCGAGATCGTTACCGCCAATCCGCGCGTGGCCCGTAACGCCTTCCAACGCATCTACGACATGATTGTGCACTTCGGTCACAAGCGCTATATGTGGATGCGGGACGAGCTCACACGCTATCGCTTCTTCGACGACCCGTTTGACAACGGAGCCGATGCCATCTTCGGACTCGATCGCGCTCTGATGAATTTGGTCGACTTCTTCAAATCGGCGTCGCATCAGTATGGCACCGAGCGACGCATCCTACTTTTGCATGGTCCGGTTGGCTCCTCAAAGAGTACGATCGCCCGCCTGCTGAAGAAGGGGCTCGAGTACTACTCCAGGCTCGATGAGGGCGCCTTATACACGTTCAGTTGGGAGGTCCCTGACGCTGACGGAAAGGTGATGCCACATTCGTGTCCGATGCACGAGGACCCGCTGAAACTGATTCCCCTCGACGCCCGGCGCGAGGTCATGGCCACCCTGAACGAGGGTCTTGATGAAGGCATGAGGATCGTGATTGACGGGGCCCTCGATCCGTTCTGTCGAAAGATGTTTGATGACCTGCTCATGCAGTACGGCGGGAACTGGCGCAAGGTCCTCGACCACGTCAAGGTCCGACGCCTGATTCTGAGTGAGAAGGATCGGATCGGGATTGGAACGTTCCAGCCAAAGGACGAGAAGAACCAGGATTCGACCGAGCTCACTGGCGACATCAACTACCGTAAGATCGCGGAGTACGGCAGTGACAGCGACCCGCGGGCATTCAACTTCGATGGGGAGCTCAACATCGCCAACCGTGGGTTGATCGAATTCATCGAAGTGCTCAAACTTGACGTGGCCTTCCTCTACGATCTACTCGGTGCGTCACAGGAACACGTGATCAAACCCAAGAAGTTCGCCCAAACACATATTGACGAGGTGATCATCGGGCACACCAACGAACCGGAATACAAGAAGCTGCAGTCCAATGAGCTGATGGAAGCGTTCCGCGATCGCACCATCAAGATTGACGTCCCCTATAACATCAAGCTTGATGATGAGATCGCCATCTACCAAAAGGACTTCAATAAGGAGCGCATCCGCGGCATCCACATTGCCCCACACACCATCGAAATGGCTGCCATGTGGGCTGTCTTGACGCGGCTGGAGGAGCCCAAGAAGGCCGGGCTTTCGCTGATGCAAAAACTGAAACTCTACAATGGTAAGAACATTCCCAACTTTACGGAAGACTCGGTTCGCGAGCTCAAAGACGAAGCACCGCGAGAGGGCATGCAAGGTATCAGCCCACGGTACATCCAGGATAAGCTCTCCAATTCACTTGTGAACGACCAGGCCATTCAGGAGAAATGCATCAATCCATTCATGGTGATGAATGAATTGGAGGCGGGCTTGGCTCATCACAGCCTGATCACGGATGAGGAGCTGAAGACCCGATATCGCGAGCTGCTGGGAATGGTCCGAGAGGAGTACGAAGACACCCTGAAATCAGAGGTACAGCGGGCCATCAGCGCCGATGAGGATGCCATCGCCCGGCTCTGCTCGAACTACATCGACAATGTCCGCGCCTACACACAGCACGAGAAGGTGCGCAACAAGTACACCGGCAAGGATGAGGAGCCGGACGAGCGATTGATGCGCTCGATCGAGGAGAAGATCGATATCCCCGAGAGCCGTAAGGATGATTTCCGTCAGGAGATTATGAACTACATTGGTGCTCTATCATTGGACGGCAAGAAGTTCGAATACCACACCAATGCACGGCTCCACAAAGCACTCGAGCTGAAGCTCTTCGAGGACCAGCGCGATACCATCAAACTCAAGAACGTCGTCTCAGGCGTTGTTGATGATGAGACCCAGGCGAAGATCGACGTGGTGAAACAGAGGCTCATCAAGTACTTCGGTTACAATGAGACCAGTGCGACTGATGTCCTCAATTATGTGGCGAGCATCTTTGCAAGAGGTGATGCGAAGAAGGAAGAGTAGGGCTTACCGCCCAAACGTCGAAACGTCGAAACGCCAAAGCGTCGAAGGGCTCCCGGCGGGAGGGGCGTTTGTTTCGAACGTTTCGACATTTGGGCTCTTCGGCGATTATTGCTATGATCCTCCAGATCGAAAACGACCATCAGCGCTTTCGCAAGATCGTGAAAGGCAAGATCCGGGAGGACCTGCGCAAGTTTCTGACCCGAGGCGAGCTGCTCGGTCGTGAAGGGAAGAAGTTTATCAGTATCCCCGTTCGGGGAATCGACATTCCACACTTTCGTTACGGCGACAACGACGACGCCGGCGTAGGCCGTGGTGAGGGGAAACCAGGCGATTCCGTCGGTGAGGGTGAGGGAATCGGGCCGGGTGGCGAGCAGGAAGGCCATCACATCCTTGAAGTCGAAGTCACCCTGGATGAGCTCGCAGAGATTCTCGGCGAGGAACTGCAGCTTCCACGCATCAAACCCAAAGGCAAGCATCGCATCACCGCCGAGCGGGATCGGTATAGTGGTGTAAGGCAATCCGGTCCAGAATCTTTGCGGCATTTCAAGAGAACCTTCCGTCGGGCGTTGCGACGACAGATTATGGCTGGGTTATATAATCCGGATTCTCCACGAATCATCTTCGAGCGCCGTGACAAGATCTATCGAAGTTGGAAAACCGTTCTCATGCCCCAGTCCAACGCCGTGATCATCTATATGATGGATGTGTCCGGATCAATGGGAGACGAACAGAAGGAACTCGTTCGACTGGAAGCGTTCTGGATCGACACCTGGCTTCGCAAGAACTATCAGGGCATCGAGAGTCGTTACATCGTCCACGATGTCCTAGCGGCTGAGGTGGACCGGGAGACTTTCTTCAGAATTCGCGAAGATGGGGGAACACGGATTAGCAGCGCGTTTCGCCTGGCCCGTGAGCTCATTGACCACAGTTACGCCGCCACAGAGTGGAACATATACCTCTTCCACTTCTCGGATGGGGACAACAGCAGCGAGTCGGATAGCCGGGAATGTTGTTCGCTGCTGACAGAGCACCTGTTAGCCAACCTTAACATGTTTGGCTACTGCCAGGTTGCGAGTGCATATGGAAGTGGTAACTTCATCAATGTGGTACATGAGCACCTCGGTGAGCAAGAGGCGGTCATCACCAGCCGGGTGAACACAAAGGATGACATTTACGATAGTATCAAAGCGTTCTTCTGCAAAGGGAGGTAGGGGGACTCACTGTGCCCAACTGTTACACAGTTAAAGAGAGAATCGTCGATTGTGTTGTCGAGGTTTGTCTGACGTGTGCTCAGCAGCAATGTGAGGTGTGAAGTCGAGTTATGGATCAGCCGCTCCCCAAGGAGATTGCCGAACAGGCTGACATCATCGCCCAATATGCGCGGCGGGAGGGACTGGACTTCTATCCTACCATCTTCGAGATGCTCACATCTGAGCAGATGTCCCAGGTCGCCGCCTATGGCGGATTCCCACAGCGCTACCCGCATTGGCGGTTTGGGATGGAGTATGAGAGACTGCGAAAACAGCACCGCTACGGACTGGGTCGCATCTATGAGATGGTGGTCAACAACGACCCCTGTTACGCCTATCTGCTCAACGACAACATGTTCGTCGATCACAAGACGGTGATCGCACATGTATACGCGCATTGTGACTTTTTCAAGAACAACGTCTGGTTTGGGCATACCAATCGCAAGATGATCGACGAAATGGCCAATCACGCGACGCGGATCCGCCGTTATATCGAGCGTAACGGGTTGGAAAAAGTCGAGGAGGCGATCGACACCTTCCTGTCACTCGAAAACCTTATCGACCCCCATTCAGCCTTCATGCGGAGAAGGCCCAACAAGAAGGCAAAAGGCCCGGTCGAGGACAGGGCGAACACCGACGTAACCAGGTTTCCGGCCAAGAGATACATGGATCGATACATCAATCCGCCGGAGCAATTGGCCAGCGATCGCGAGGCGAAAAGGCAGGAAGCGGAGAAGGCCAAAGTGCGATTTCCAGAGCAGCCCGTGCGAGACCTGCTTCTGTTCTTGCTCGGGCATGCACCGCTTGAGGACTGGGAGGCGGACGTACTGGCAATCATTCGCGAGGAAGCCTACTACTTTGCCCCGCAAGGTCAGACCAAAATCCTCAACGAAGGATGGGCAAGCTACTGGCATTCTACAATCATGACCAACTATGTGTTGGATGCGTCCGATCTCGTCGACTATTGCGAACACCACGCTGGAACCCTCGCAACTTCGCCGGGCCGACTGAACCCCTATAAACTGGGCATTGAGCTCCTGCGTGATATCGAGGATCGCTGGAACACGGGGCGCTATGGGCCCGAGTACGATGATTGTGACGATATGACACTTCGCCGTGAGTGGGGAAAGGACAAGGCACCACAACAGCGCGTCCTGGGGCGCGGATCCCCGGGGCGCGAAAAGATCTTCGAAGTACGTGCCCTCTACAATGATGTGACTTTCCTCGACGAGTTCTTTACACCTGAGTTCGTGGATGAGCAGAAACTGTATCACTACCGGTTTGACCCCAGTACCGGACGGATGGTGGTTGTCAACCGCGACTTTGACAAGATCAAGAAGCAGCTACTTTTCATGCTCACAAATCATGGCCAGCCCTACATCTATGTCGTGGACGGAAACTATCGCAATCGAGGTGAACTCTACCTCGCCCATCGACATAATGGGGCTGATATTGACATCAAGTACGCCGTCGATACTCTCAAGCGATTGCACAAAGTATGGAAGCGTCCCGTTCATCTTAACGCCCGCATCGACGATGAACCCATTCTTTTTACCTTTGATGGCGAGCAGTCGACCCAGCAGCATGTCGATGAGCGGATTGACAAGCCCGCTCACAGCCTCTAGAGATTCTGTGGAATTGTGTCGATGAATCCCCTTGCACCTTCCGCCCCAAAGGCTCGAAGCTGGAATCTCGAGTGTGGACCAACGCTTCGTCACTAAGGAGGAGTCGGACTCTCCAGCCCCTAGTCTCCAGTGGTGTGGTTCATCGGTACCGCGACTGTCTGAGCGGCATGCTTCAGCTCGCGGGGATAGCGCAGTCGCCCGCGAGAGCACCCCGTGTGGGTCCATCCGATGGCTCTTCGAGTGCGGTGCTATCTTCCCAGGTACAGATCATCGAAGCAGACGTCGGCTGCGATCGGCAAAGAAAAATCGCTCAGGCCGTCGTAGCGGGCCTCGTACAAAACGCGGATTCGCCGCGGAGTGTCGGGCGTGATCCCCCAGTGCGTCCGAAAATCCTCGAGCAAGTCACGCTCGAAGTACACCCATCGGCCCGGCACAGGGGGCTCTTTGCTAACCAGAACGAATCGAGCGTTGCTCACCTTAATGGGCGGACGGTCCACGCCAGCTAGGACGTAGCGCATCTGGAGACTGCGAACGCGGCGCAGCTCGGGTGGGAGGCTACGACGCTCCGCCTCGGTGGGATCGACAACGACCACTACCTGAATGTACTGCGTCGACCAGCCCTGCTCCCAACGCGTCACGAAGTACCAACCCGCGAGGTGTCGTGGAAACTCGCTCGGGGCGAGGTCCTGGACGATACCGTGGACGCAGGTCCGTGCTCCTTCGCGCGGCCGAAGACGCACGCCGGCGGCGCGCAGGCCAGTCCGGACGGGTTCGTCGACCAGGTAAAACGGACTCCAGCTCGGGGCAAGCACGGCAAACCACGGGTCGAACCCGCGTTCAAATGACGGATTGAGAAGGAAGTTGTCGCCGGCGCTCGTCTCGGCCGGTAGAAAACCGGTTTTGGCTGGATAGACGGGAGATGCCTCAAAGACCAAGGTCGGCGCATCAGGCGGGGAAGATGGGCCCGGCACGTGACACGCGGTCAGCCAGCTTGAGAGGGCCAGCGCGGGAACCGCCAAAACGGGCAAGCCGGCGCTTGCTCGCGGCAGACTGCGGCATTCTACGATCTTCGTCCTTGTCAGATCCGACACGCCTACTGGTCCGCCAACATTTCCCGGATGACCCGCTGTTTGAGCAACGCGACCCAGCAACAGGGTTCGATAAAGAGTTTAGCCGCGCGGGAAGCCGGCTCAAGCCCCGTCTATTCAACGGTTTCTGACAGCTCTGGGGAAGGCTTGAGCTTTGCATACGACCATCGCAATGCCAAATGTGACGCCCAAGGCAGCTGCGACCGAGGGTTTCGGCGACATCCGTATGTTGAGGGGCCGACTTGGTCATCTTTGTTTCGATCCAGCCGGCACGGGCAGCAACCAGGCTAAACCCGCTCCCTGCGCCGCCCAAAGGCAGCCCGAGGATTGCCATTGGCTGCCGTCCGCTACACCGCTGGGCAATGCCCCATCAAGGCAGCGACTGCCTCTCTAGAAAATGTCGGGCATCCAGGGCGACGGGCCAGTAAACAAGCTTGTCATGGCTCTAAGGTCGTCATCCAAGGCATCGACGTAACCGGTCGTCTTTAGCTCGACTGCGGTCAGATGGCCGGAGTAGACGACGGCGAGGCCGCGGACGTCGATGCGCACATCACCGTGGCCACCCTCGCGTACATGTCCGTGCGACTCAGCCACCTCTAAGACGAAGCGTCGGTTGTTTTGGGGAAGTACGTCGTCCTGCACATCAAGATGCACTTCGCCGGCGATGTCGGGCAGGTAACCACGTGCCTCGAGGGCCCCGCGGACATCGACGATGCGCAGCATCCAGTCTAGGCGATCAACGAGTTTCCACCTCTGGTCGCCAAGCACGTAAGTGATCGGATCCGCCGGAGCACCGTACCAGGTGATGGTGTCGACCATAGACTGATGATCCGAGAAAAGCGTGAGAAGACGGCGCCCGGCTTCCAAGGTCAAAGCGACAAAGTCCGTCAGCACCAGCTCATGGGCGTGGGCGATGCGCTCGCCCTGCTTCTGCGCGTAGACCACGTAGCCCCCGATCTGTCCATCCTGCTCGACAAGGTATCCATGCGTGTTCTGAGGTGTCCCGACAGGGGAGAAGGTGCGCTGCCATGCCCAGTCGTTGCGGTCCAGGTTCCCAGCCGTGCGAGCCGCCCGAGCGGCGTATGCCATGCGGACCGCATCGCGGTCCGGATCCTCGATCCTGCGCAGGGGCACGACGCGATCGCGTACGTCGATCGCCTGGACGGGCAGGCGGTAGGTGAGCCGCACACCGGCCTGCTCGAAACCCGCCCGCCGGTAGACGGGTTCCGTGGCCGGGTACAGTGTCGAGATGGGGACACCGTCGCGGTGTAGTTCCTTCATCAGCGCTTGCATCAGGAGCGTAGCCACGCCGGTCCCGCGGTGCTCAGGTGCCACGCCCACCACGCGCACCGCCGCCATCGGCACACTCTGTCCGCCGAACCACTGGCCCATCGGTTGACAGATCAACCCGCCAACGACTCTGCCCGCGCGGCGCGCGACGCGGATATTGTCCGACCCCTCGCGCTCGATCCAGCTGTCCAAGTCGATGTCCGGGAAGAACAAAGCCTGGCTGACGCACTGTGTGTAGGCTTTGATCTCGGCTTCGTTCACGGGCGGGCCAGTCGTCAGGTCTTGGCTGTCAGGCATAAGCGTAACCCATCAAGAGGGCTTAACTCGCGGTTTACCTTTCCGTGCCGCGGCGGAGGAACGACAAATGTCGAATGGCCGATTTCGAATGAAGCCAAGGCCGAAACGGCCACCACCATTCGCTATTCACAGTTCGCTGTTGCTTTGGCTCAAGATCATACGAACCTGGTCTTACGATGCCAACTCGACCAGGTGACTGATCGCATCCCTGCCGGCATGCCGGTGATGCGGGGGTTGACGGAGCTTGGATCGGCGGGTATTGTCCTTCGCTGGTCGACTGAGCGTTTGGCAATGCCGATTGGTTTGGATTGCGCAAACCAGGCTGTTTCGACCCTTGCGCTCTTGACGCGTATACGTCTGATCCTTCTGTGCACGAACCATCCGTTCGACATCACTGTGGCCTGTTCGGTGTGTGGGGGCACGAGGAGGCCGTCTACCTGACCCATCTGGCTCTTTATGCGTTGCAGCACCGGGGCCAGGAGTCCGCCGGGATCGTCTCCACCAACGGCGATCGCCTCCTCCGCCACGCCAAGCTCGGACTCGTCAGCCAGGTCTTCGACAAACGCACCCTGGAACAGATCCAGGGTCGCCACGCCATCGGCCATGTTCGCTATTCGACGACCGGGTCCACGACCGAGGGCAACTCGCAGCCGCTGATGTTCAGCTACGCCGGTGGGCACGTCGCCGTCGCCCACAACGGGAATCTCATCAACGCGGCTTTGCTGCGTCGCAAATACGAGGAGGTCGGGCACATCTTCCAGACCACCAGCGACACCGAGGTCATCATTCACCTCCTGGCCAAGCCCTCGCACCAACACCGAGACAAGCCCCTAAACCACGTGCTGGGTCATCTTCAAGG
>CAYOQG010000197.1:0-11181 GCA_964405925.1 uncultured Phycisphaeraceae bacterium
ACCGGTAGAATGCCTGGAGCCCGGGCCAGGGGACTATCAGGACTGCGTAAAGCAGCACAAACCGGAGTAGAAAGCCCGACAATCGTCGCCGACCCCGCATCAGGATGCAGCCCCCTCACGTTGCCAGGCCCATCGGGCCCACACAAGCCAGCACGAAACCACCAGGATGATCAAGACGCCCGGCCATACCTCCATGTGTATCCTGTCCAGCAAATGTGGGCGGTAGACTCCGACGTAAAAAAGGCTCACAATCCGAAGTAGGTTAATCGCTGCGAAGATCGGTACTCCCACGAGCAGGAACCATAACCTTCGACGCCACGCCACCGGGGAACCCAGGACGGCGGCCGCGAACAGTGCGATCGCCTCCAGACCGTCGCACCCAGCAACCATCCTCAACGAAAAGCTATCTGAAACGATCGCTTGCCCGGTAACGTCGATGTCCTGACCGGAGACGCTCAGGGTCGCTCCGCTCACACTAGCGAGTGTCTCGAGGTAAAAATCAAATAACCCAGTCTGGGTGAATGGTATGTATACAAGATAGAAAAGCCCCATCAGGAAGCAGACCGCCACCAGGAACTTGAGCACGGGCCCTTTGGACTTCAACCAGCCTGATTCAGGGTGGGCTGCTATTCCAGCCGTTGTGATCGATTGTCTGCGTGCCCGCTTGCGTCCCCGCCGAGTCGATGCACGCAACACCCCCCCTCTTGCCGCGCAGTGTGACGTGTTGGCATCTCGCTGCGCGGTCTCTTTGCGTTTCCCCTCGCCGTTGTTCTTTGGCTGCTTCAATCTCGCCTGTTGCTATTCGGTACTCAGACTGCGGTGGATGCGCCTCCGGCTGAAAACAACCGTGCCAATCACGAGGAACAGTAAACCGAGTCCGATCAGACCCCACTCGGAGACTGTTGGGATATCGGGCCTACGGCAGGTGCAATCCTCTTGACACTGTCCTGGACAAGCCGCGTCGTCCGGCGGGTTGCCCTCCTCGGGGCAACCTGGGTCGCACTCTGGTTCGCCGGCTTCCGGCTCCCACATCCCGTTCCCGCATATGAACTCGTGCTCCGGGGGCATTTCCTGTCTCCCACCGCCACCAGCACCTCCGGTGCTCGTCGCCTTGGCGTACTCGATAGCGCGTAGACCAGGTGTAGGGCTGTCATACAGAAAGATGCACACCCCTTCAGGCGCCGTAAGACTAGCCAATGGCGGTATGCAGCTGATTGTTCCTGTCATGACGAGCGGCTCGCTTGGCCCGTTGTAGCCATAACGTGGGGGGTCAAAGTCGGGGAGCTTGGCCTCGAAGTAAACGTTGAGAGTGACCACTGCAGTTCCATCTCCGTTGTCCACGGCGGTTCCCGTCGACGCGGCGACCGGGTGGGGCCCTTCATGGTATCCCTCACCGGCAACCAGGGTAAGCCCTGAGGCATCTGTCAAGACCATTTTCTCGATCGCCAGATCGATCACACCCCCGCTTGCTGCCTGTCGCTGAATCGTGAAGTCGCCTGACAGAGTCAGGTCGCTCTCCGACACGCAGTCGAAACTGAGGTCGATCCCGATCGTAACTTGGCCAACTGAAATAAGATCGGTGCCCGCCGGGCATGCGACCGGATCAAACATCTCCGCGCCGGAACACTTTGAACATGGGGCGTCGCCCAGCGCCGAGGGCGTCCACATCAGCACCAGCAAGACGCTCGGAAGCGTAATTGCTGCTGCTGCTCTAACTGTCATCCTCTTGCCTCCTTATTCTCTTGTTTCCACAGTTTATGGAGGATACCGTTCGAACCGGGATCCCCATATCATGAGTCACTTTAATCACATGTCTTTCCGCAGAATAGGTAGTGTCCTTTGCCGCTTCTGACCTGTTGGGCACTTCGTTGGTCGGTGTGATTCCACCTGGGTCGAAGAGCACTCACACCCACATGCGTATGCGTGGTTCCGGCGGGGGCCCGGGGGCGTCGTTGAGAGTGAAGATGCGGTTCGCCCCTGTGGCGTGTCGGATGCGCCGGCGTATGTACTCCCATCGCTGCACAGGATGCCTCGGGCGACGCACCGGGCGACCGCGTTGTCGGCTGTCTTCCCTCCTGAATGTGTCTTCTCCGAGGCACTGCTGTACCTCCGGACTGGTGCCGAGATGGCAATGGCGCGTGCCTGGCAGAGTGTTGGAAAACTGAGAACGACGCGATGCACGCGGCAGGCTGGACCTGCCACATTGCGTGGGATGCCAGGCACCCAATCCAAGCGGATCGTACATCGGGCCTGGATGGCGTGCAAGGCGTGTCTCCCCAGGGCAGAGCTAGTCAAGTCCCACTGAGGCGTTCGATTGTGACACATCACAGGCCCTTGAGCTGTTCCGTGGCGTCGCAGGCCAGAGTGGAATGGTCCGGCCGTTCAGGTGAAACGGGCACGGTCGGTGCCACAGCCAAACCCGAGCTGTCTGCAGCGGGCGGCTCCGCCCGCCGTTCCACCGGTTTGCCTAGACGACACCCGCGACAATCATTTCAGATCGAACAGCCGGTTGTCATCGGCGTTGCCGAACCATCCGATGCCGAAATGATCGGGGTCTCCGCGATAGAATCCGCTTGACCAAGTAAAGGTACGCCACTCTGATGTCACGTGGCCGTCACACCAAGCTACGTTGGCGAGCTTGTGGTGTCGAAAGTGGATGCTCGGATCAGCCCGTGTGCCAAACTGCGGATGGAATCGCGGCTCCGCAAAGCTGTATTCGATGAGTCCTGCACTCACGAACGCCGCGTCAGTGAACATGATTGTCTCTGTCGGTGAGTTCACATAATCCGCCCGAGCCCCGGCGCGATCGTCGATGATTTCAAACACACCAGGCTGTGGTTCGGCAATCCGAACACCGATGAAAGCATTGTTATAGCCATAACCGCCGTTCCCAGCCTCGAAGCCAACAAGGTCAGGTTCAAACGATGGACATTCGCGGATCGCCCGTTCGGGTCCCAGATACGGCAATAGCGGGCCACGGCCCGGATCAAACGGTTGGTTGATCGCATCGCGCTCTCCATGCCACCGGTTCAGGTTCTTAAGGAAGTTTGCCGCTCCCGGACAGTAGGTCCCTCCAGCGTCGTAGGCGTATAGGCCATTGGCAAGGGCTATCTGCCGGATGTTCGACTGACACACGGCAGATCGAGCCCGTCCCCTGGCCCGAGCCAGACCGGGCATGAGAATCGCAACCAAGAACGTGAGGATGGCCAGGACGGCCAGCAGCTCGATCAAGGTGAACGCAAACGGCCTGCCGCCACGTCTGCGACTCCTATCGCGTGTGACTTGCACGTGTCCCCTGTGCATCGGTG
Source organism: uncultured Phycisphaeraceae bacterium (assembly GCA_964405925.1). Taxonomy (GTDB): domain Bacteria; phylum Planctomycetota; class Phycisphaerae; order UBA1845; family UBA1845. The sequence goes on from CAYOQG010000197.1 coordinate 3,309, forward strand.
CTCTTCCCGTAGGTATCAATACGGACCCGTGACCCGAGCGACGAACGCGGCGACGTCTGTGTCGTCGACCCAGCCATCGGACTGTCGGTCGACTCGGGTGCAGTCTGCCCCAGAGAAATACCCGCCATCGAAGCAGATCTGCACGCCTGCAATATCATGGAGATCAATGTCACCATCATCATCGTAGTCACCGAACGGGTCCGGCGCTACATCCGCAACAGCGTCGAGTTCGACGGATTTTTCGTTCAGGATGTGTCCTTCGTCAATTGCGTTCACTGCCGTTGTGATACGAATGAAATCAAAGCCACCCAGTTCGGCAAGCTCGTTGGTCCGTGGGTCCACTGCCCACGCGATGTCGAATGGGTCGCCTCCACCGGATCCCTCCGTCACGCCAGTTGTCAGCGGGTCGTCGGGTATGGTATAGAATTCCTCTGCTGTTACGGTGGGATCATCCATGATGTTATCAGCATTGAGGTCACCAAGAACCAACGTTGGTGAATAATCGGCATACCCGAAGATGCCTTCAGCCGATTGGTCATCATTGGGGTTCCTGATGACGCTTGACTGGCCGAAGACTTCATCTGGGAGCGTATACGTCTCTGTTGCCCAGGTTCCCACATCGGCAAGCGGTATCCAGGAGGCAAATGGTGGCGGATAGGTGTTGTCAGTCACGTTGTCGTCCCAGATCTGTTCGTCCCATTGACTGAGTGGATCGTCGATATGAGAACCGGGAATCAAATACCACCGTTCGTCGGCATCAGGCCGGCCATTGCCATTGAGATCACGGCAAATCTCAATCACTCCACACTCTGCCCAATGGGCGTTCGGATCACCACCGACCCAGAATGCGTTACCGAAGACGATGGCATCCATCCCAAACGGATTGAGCGCATCGTCCATAACAGTGTGAGCAAAAGCCAAGGTAATCGATCCACCAAATCCACCAAGAGTTACTACGGATTCATTGTTGGCCACGGCGGTTCCTGCACCCACCGGCGGACCGAGTGCCTGATGCGCATCGTTGAAAGTCGCATTGTTGACAAACTGTCCGGGCGCTGGCTGATACTCAATAACTGCAACTGCAAAAGGGTCGGCATTCGATACGGCGGGAGTAAGCCCAAACCAGACTACGGCGATTCCAATCGCTCGGACAGCCCCATTCGGCATCGTCCGTCTTGCGCGCGTAGGAGGAGTTGCGCGAAACCGCGAGGTAGAGGCGGAGGATCGATCTTGTCGGTGCACCCACCTCGCGGCCAAGGTGCCGGCAGTCATCAGCAGTAGGCTGAGAGCTGCAAGACCCCATGTAGACACTGCCGGAATCGCGTGGAAGTCGACATACACATAGACCCGTGAGCTGCCAAAGTCCTTGACGTACAGCTCGCGTTTAGCATTGTTATAGTAGACCGAGTAGAAGTTCACCTCACTTGTTGTATCAGGATCCAACCGACGTACCTGCGTCGGATCCGCTGGATCTGCGGGTCCCATTCCTGCCAAAGCTCGGTTCACAATCAGAGCGTTGACGACCGCCACGAAGTCCCCCTCACCAGAGCCGTAGAAGTCGCCACCGCCGACAATCAGATCCCCGTCGGCATCTAACGCCAGCGGCGAGGCTGACAGAATATCTATGATCAAAGTCCCTTCCAATTCGAAGTCGGGAGCGGGGCCACCACTCAGGGGTTCAGTCCATGTGGAATACTCAAACGCCTTTGTCGCGCCAGTTCCACTCGATCCCGCCAGCGAATACCCATTTCCCGTGTACAGATTCCCCAACTGATCAAAGGTAATCCCCCCGGAAGCACCGCCGATATTGTTAATGATGACAGGGTTAGTTGGGCTAGCTGGGTCAGCACTCTGGATGTCCAGCGCTGTCACAATGCTAGTCCCCCCTTCACTCGCGGCTGTGACTGCAAGATATCTGTCATCAATCCATTCAGCGTCGAAATGGGGGGCTGCATACCAATCACCGGTCAAAGAGGCAACATCAAACACGCCGACTTGATAGAGTGGAGAGGCGCTGCTTCCGCCATTGTTGCCGACGGCAATTCTGGTTCCATCCGGTGAGACTCGGACGAAGGCTGCTCCAAAGGGGGAGATATCCGCAGAAGGTAAACTCCCATGCAGCTCGAAGGCCCGCGATCCAGCGGAGCTTTCCACGTACACTTCGTCATTCACGATTGCAACGAGGCGACCATCGTCAAGTGCATCAAATGGGCCGCCACTGCCGGGCAGATAAAACTCTTCCGCCAATTGATACGCATCAAATGCATCCGCGTACACTCTCTGTAACAAGGCGCAAGTTACAGTTGCGCCAATAAGGACGATATTCCAGACAGACAGTTGAACCACTCCAGTTCCAGTGCGAGTCATAGGTCCACTCCACACCGCGACTGAGGCGAAGACCACGCCGCCCGCAGCCGGTAGCCACAAAAAAACCCGGCCCTCCCTCTGCGGAAGTACCGGGATCCAGTGTCACACTGACCGCGGTGCGTGAGTCGTGCGAGAAGGCAGTCACCACCGTGTCGGCGCAGGCGACGGATCGCGGCACCCCATCATCGAAGGAGCCACGTCAAAAGGCAGCGATCACCGGCAGGTTTTCTGGCTTACGGATCATCCTACTTACCACGCCTTCTCCGCGGGCGAGCGAAAGCTGCGAACGACGCAGCACGCCCAGTATGCGAATGGCCTTGTGTGGCTTTCGTCCCCGATCACAGCGGCGGGTCCACGGTGGATTCGCACCACCTTCCCTCTTTTAGTCCATGCTTGCACGGACACCCGTGACCGCGATCTATTCACTTGTCAAAATGCTACCCATACTCGTCGGTCGCACCCGATCCTATACAGCCGACCACCGCGTGGGTCAAGAACTATTTTTCACCACAGCCCGGCGGCATTTGCCGGAGCCAGACTTTGGGGAAACACGAGTGCTGGAGCGCGGGCTCGCCCAGCAGAGCCCGAGGCGCTCGGAACGCGTCGGCGTGTGAGGAGAGTCATTGCACCATTTCCTCGACCGTTTGTGCGACGGTAACGCCTCGGCTCTTGAGTTCCTGCAGCACATGTTCAAACGCGCCGTCGGTCTTGGCTAAGGACTCAGGCGGGAACACGCCAGGTTCGCAGAAGTCACCGTTGGCAATCATCCGCGTAACGATCGTGCATGGAAATCCTGTCGTACGAGCCATCGAGGTCGTGGCGCTCTTGCGATCGTAATCATCGTACAGGTCGTATGTGTAGCGTTTTCCCACCCCATCCTTAACGCCGTCGACGATCACCCGCAAAACTGTGAATTCCTCCTCGCCCTCCTCGAGCGTCCACAGGGGAAATAGCAGCTTCGCGGTGACGTCGATGGGGCGGACCTTTGCCCCGGCGACCGCAAGCTCGCTCTTACTCAGAAATCCGCTTTCGCGTAGGATCCGCATCAGCTCGATATGCCCTGGGTAACGCAGCGTCTTCTCGCTCATATTCGGAATTTGCACAGTAACGAGCAAGCTGCGCAGCCCATCTGTATTGAAGGCCTCCAGGGTTCCAGCTTGCGGAAAATCAATCAGCTCAGGCTCGGACAGAGCTGCCTTGGTGACCATCTGTCCATCTTCCACAACCCGCGCAGGCCGGGTGTATATCTCGAAGACATCAGTCGGGGCGAATGGGGCTTTGTAGTCGTAGGGCCACGATCGCGTCTTGGGCAGGCCACCCACATAAATCACAACCTTACTCGTCGTATCGAGCTGCCTGTGAACATGGCCGACGATCAAGTTAGATAGACCGGGCGACACCCCGCAATCCACCACCGCGGTGACACCACGTTGCCTTGCAAGACTATCCAGTTTGAGTGCATTCTCGGGCATAAACGAGATGTCGCAATATGGTTTTCCGGCGTCGATGACGGTCTTGAGTGTCTGGCAGCCGATACGACTCGGGAGGGCTCCAACGACGATGTCGAAATCGATTACCAGCGCCCGCACCGTTTGTGAATCGCCCAAATCGACCTGCCGGGTGATCACGCGAGGCAGACCGCTAACCCGGCGAAGATGCTCGTCCTTTACGTCGACTGCGGTGACCTCGAAATCGTGATCATCCGACAAGTCTCGCACAATCGTAGCACCGACCAATCCGCATCCGAGTACGACGGCTCGTTTCTTCACGCTTTGTTCCTCAGTGTTTGCCTCGCTCGTTTGCCCAACGGGCTCGTTACGGGACCCTGCCGGACAGGTCCGACGGTGCCCGCTCGATCGGCCGTTGCCTGGTAGGCCAGTGCTTTCTGTCTCTGGTTGAACGCTCGCACCCTGTGGTCCGAGTGTATCGGAAATCACAGAACGTGTTCAAGCGGCTGTAGAAACGGTACTGGACGTCAGGGTTTCGCGCCGGCTACCATTCCCGGCCCCCTCCCCCGTGCTGTTCGTACGAATAGAGCAAGGGCTACAAGAATGATTCCACCCCCGATGGCCGTCGTCGTTGGCACCGCTTCCTTGACCGCGATGTACGTCCAGACTGGCACTAACATTGGCTCAGCCAAGGTAATAAGGCCCGCCTGATACGCCCGTATGCGAACGAGCCCCAGCGCGAAAAGATAATACGGTAGCCCAAACTGCACGACCCCCATGATGATCAGCAGGATCAATGCCCGCGAGGTGACCAGCACGTCCCCGACACACAAGACCAGCGGTAACAACAGGAGGGCTGACCCGAGGTTGTTGAGCACCGTCACCGCCGCTGAGTCAGCATCGCGCAGCCGACGGATCATCAGCGTCAACAAACCATAGAACAGTCCCGATGCCAGGGCGACGATGAGCCCTGGAAGGTCCGCGCTCGCGTTGCCGGCGAAGATGATGGCGATCCCCACCATCGCCAGCGCAAGAAGCCACAGGTCCGTTCCATGCGGTTTTTCCCGAAGCAGCCAGGGTGACAGTCCAAAGATCCAAAAGGTGGAGGTGTACTGCAGGATAATGACATTGGCTGCTTCCGTCATCGTGTTGGCGACGACAAAGCAGATCGTCATCAGGGCAAAGAAAACGACACAAGCCGACGCCGCAGGGCGAAGGGCAAACGGAAAAAAGCGATCGCGGCGAGGCGAAGGACGACTTGTCTGCCCCCTGACTTGTACCTTTGTCGGCAGGTTGTCCCGTGTCAGTGCGTGATACTTTCCCCAGGCCAGGGGCAGCAGAAACAGACCGGCCACCAGAGAACGGTAGAAGGCGATAGTCACACCGTTGGGTCCGCGACCATCGTCGTAGACCAGCTTAATCAATGCACCATTCAAGCTCCAAAGCAAAGCGGCAGCGAATACTAGCGCGATACCCAAGAGGTACGGGTGTCGATGGGCATAAGACTGATTAGACTTACCCGTTGTCATTGAGTCCGTACCATATCGGGTGCGTTCGCAGTCTCCCGGTCCGGCTTACCTCGAAGCCGCGAGCGCCACCTTATCCGGCCGTGTCGGGAACCCGCACGGTGCTGGAAGTGATCTTCACGTCCATGTGCTCCACATGTCACCTTCGAACGAACGCTCGCTTCAGATTGCAGCCCGCAGCTTCCTTCCCGCCACCTGCCCTCGACGAATGCATCGCCGATACGCGAGGTTAATCACGACAAGCTACCGCCACAGGGTGTCGGGTCAACACCCGACATTATGACCAATCCATGAGGTGTTGACGGCGGCTGCCGTTGCGGTTGAAGTAATTTGCGGCAAGGCGGTTGCCCAGATAAAACCCGACCGCGGTGAACAAGCTCTGGATCGGGGAGCCAGTGGCTTTGGTCGCTGATTTCGTGCTTCGCCATGGATTTGATCGAGAGAGGAGCCAGCACCAATGATAGATGCCTTCGATTGCTTGGAGCGTCGCTACTGCCTTCTGACGCGGGCCACGGCGGTCGTCGTCGCACTGGCCACAGGGTGCGTTAGTGGTCCACTCGGTGTTGATCAAGCGCAAGCCTCGAGCCCGGGCCCGGCAGACACGACGGTCTCGGCGCTCAACGCGATGGACCGCGGCCCCGTTGATCCGCAGGTGCCGGCGCCCGAGTCGATCATCAGCCATGAGATCGGTGACGGTGCCGTTCGGTACGAGCCGCTTGTTCGCTACCTGAAGGCTTTGGCTGAGGCTTCGCCGCGCGTCACCCTCACGCCTTACGCCCAGTCGCATGAGGGGCGCACACTGTATTACGTGACGGTGACCAGCGAAGCCAACCACGCCAGGCTGGATCAGATCAAGACCGACAACGCCTTGCTGGCTGACCCCCGCCGGCTCAGCAATGACGGAGAAGCGGAACGAATTCTCGACACCTTGCCCGGTATTGCCTGGATGGCTTATGCGATCCACGGTGACGAACTATCCAGCACCGACGCTGCCCTTGAGGTCGCGTATCAACTTGCCGCCGGGACAGATGAGCGGATACAACGTCTGCGTGACGAGTTGGTGATTCATATCGACCCGCTGATGAACCCCGACGGTCGTGAGCGTTACCTCGGGCAATTGCAGCATCTAACTGGAAGAATCTCCAACCCCGACTATCAAGCGATGCAGCATTGGGGTCTGTGGTCGGCAGGTCGCGGCAATCACTACCTGTTCGACCTCAACCGCGATTGGGTGATGCAGGTGCATCCGGAGACACGCGGCCGAGCGTCTCAGATCCTTGCGTGGAATCCACACTTGGTCATCGACTCGCACGAGATGGGATCGCTCGATACGTACCTTTTCGATCCGCCGCGTGACCCGCACAACAACAACCTCTCCGAATCCAACATAAGGTGGCGCCGCAACTTCTCCCAAGACCAAGCCAAGGCGTTCGATCGCCACGGTTGGAGCTATTACACGAAGGAATGGTACGAAGAATGGTATCCGGGATACACAAACGCTTGGACCAGTCTGCTGGGCAGCATTGGCCTGCTGTACGAGCAAGCGGGTGTCCAGGCGGCCTCGGTCAAGCAGCCAGCCGGCAACATCCTGACTTACCCTGAGGCGATCCATCATCAGGTAGTCAGCAGCTTCGCTAACCTCGAGACCCTGCGGGCAAACCGTCGCGACATACTGGTTGACTTCTTGGCGGATCGGCGGTGGGCGGTTTCCGAGCAGCAGTCCCCTATGGAGATCTTTCTCCTGGCGCCGTCGGGAGACCGTCCGTTGTTTCGGCGGTTCGTGGAGCTGCTTAGCCGACAAGGCATCGAGTGGCGTGTCGCAACGGAACCATTCACAATCCACGATGTCGTTGACATCTGGGGACATAGGTCTGACACGAGGTTGTTCCCCGCCGGGACGCTGATTGTCCGTGCCGCTCAGCCACACCGTCGTCTATTGCTTGCTTTGCTGGAGTTCGATCCACATATGACGGACAGCTTCCTCCTTGATGAAAGAAAGGAGATCGAGAACCACCGCGGCACGAAGGTCTACGATATCACTGCCTGGAACCTGAGCATGGCCTATGGGCTCGAGGCCCACTGGGCGGCTCATGTGCCGGAAATCCCGGTGTCGCAGAACCTCGGGCAAGACGAATCGCCGACGCCGGGGGCGGCGGGCTATGGGTACCTGATTGACGGAGACAGCCGCGACATCTACCGTGCCATTGCCCGATTGTTAACCAACCAGTGTAAGGTCCGCGTCGCTACGGAGGCGTTTGCGACTGGTGAACGCAAGTTCCGGCCGGGTACGTTGCTGCTCCGCAATCATGAGAACACAAGTGCCCTGCTCAAGCTGCTGCAGGACCAGACCTTGGATCTCGATCTGGACATCGTGCCCGTTGACACGGCGCTGAGCAAACTCGGCCCGGATTTGGGCAGCGAGCGGTTCGGCCTTCTGATCGAACCCAGGATCGCCATCGCATGCCAGTGGCCCGTCTCGAGCACCTCGTTTGGCAGTACCTGGTATCTTCTTGATGCCCGACTCGGCCTGCG
>CAYOQG010000198.1:0-11157 GCA_964405925.1 uncultured Phycisphaeraceae bacterium
CATCGTCGGAGCATCCATGAAACGCGGTACTAGTCATCCTGCAGCTCGTCTGCCGCCTCAATGAGTTCGAGGATGGCCTCGTGTGTCTCTGCCTGTCGCAAGAACTTCCGGAAGTTCTCCCGCTGCAGGTAGCGGAAGATCTTCTCCATCGCTGCCAGGTGTTCTTCGGGGGCCGACGCCGGGCTAAGGAGCAGGACGACAGCATATACCGGTGCACGGTCGAGAGCGGCGAAGTCCACGCCATGACTGGAGCGCCCGATTGTTGCTGTCATCTTCTTGACGTTGGTGTGCTTCACATGTGGAACAGCAACGCCCTTTCCGAATCCCGTACTCCCCTGGTTCTCCCGAGCGATCGTCGCTCGCGCGATGGCCTCCGTGTGCGCGGAATCGATGGCGTCGTGATCAGCGAGTGACTGGATCAACTCACGGATGACACCATTGCGGTCCGTGGCCTTCAGTTCAGGGACCACCGAGGGTGCGTGAATCAGGTCTGCCAGTTTCATGCGAATCGTCCGTAGCTGGTAAAGTATAGGGTCGTCCGCGACTTCGATCGGACTCCATGACGGTGTCCGATCCTTCCTGCACCTCACAAAGTTCAAACCGTCGGTTCACTCTTCCCGTCGTGTTTATGGTCGCGACGCTTCTCTTTGTGCCTCCTCAACTGCCTCTCCAGTTTGTCGACTACGAGGTCGACGAGTGCAAACGTGTCCGGGCCCGCCTCACGGGCGACAAAGGTGTGCTTCTTGTCCGCGCGCACGATCATCTCGGTGATGAACTGCTCCGATTCGTGATCCAGTACGACCTCGACCTCGTGGATGCGGTCATAGAATCGCGGGAGCTTCCCGACCTTTGCGTGGATATACTCCCGAACCTCTTCCGACACCTCTACGTGACGGCCAGTTATCTGTATTTGCACCCGGTACCTCCTTGGGGGGCCCTGTGGACAGGGTTCGGTCAGCCCTGCCTATGCTCGTCTAGCAGTCGGTGGTTCTTCCGGCCCTCATCGCCTTTGCCCGGCCAGGGTGGCAGGACAGCGTCTGGCTTGATGACTCCACCGCTGATGGTGAAACGCAGCCCTTCGTCAATAGTCATGTTGAGTTCGATGACCTCGTCGCGCGGCAACTGGATCACGTATCCCGTAAACGGTGTCGGCGAGCTCGGAACGAACACTGTCACCAGATCCTCGCCAACACGGTCCTTCACCTGCTTCACCGGCCGGCCCGTACTCAAGGCGAGCGACCAGACGCCCTTCCTGGGGTACTGGACGGCCACGACCCCGGAGAACTCGACATTCCGCTCCGAAAGCAGGAAGTCCGTGACCTGCTTGACGTGCGGATAGATCGCTCGAATCAGCGGAATCCGGTGCAGCAGGCCTTCCATCGCCCGCCAGGACGTTCGGCCGATGAAGCTGGCGAGGAAGAAACCAACAAAGTATACGAGAAGGATCGCGATCAAGAAACCAAGGAGATGTAGTTTCCATTTTACAAAAGCGATCTGCCATAGGGCTGCGTCCTTGGCTTCGCGAGCTTTGGCGACCACCCTGGCATCGAAGCGGCCAGGGTGAGAATCATGCAAGGCTTTATAATTTTCGATCACTTTGTATTGGACAGTGAGCTGTTCAGCCCGTTCGTTCCACTCATTCAGCTTTGTGCCGTATTTGAGCGCGTCCTTCTCGAGATGAACCGGGTCAAGGAGCCATGAAGCGGGCTGGTCGCTGATCAGACGGCAGAGACGCATCAATCCGCCGTTTATGACCACGCCAACCGTCCCATCGACAAGGTGGTAAGCCCAGACGAGTATGGCAATCGTCAGAAGGGTAGGGATGAGGGCGCCCAGGCCCCGAAGGAAGAATCGCCGGAAATCGTCCATGAAGCCCTGGTTTCCCACGCATCCTGTCTCGAACGAGCCCGGATCAGAACACCGCCGCTTGGCGGGTCATGCCGATTGTCGGCGACGGGCGGTCTGATTCGTGAACGGGCGTAACTGTATTAGGTTCGGTCTCCCACGTCAATCCTTGTGAGGCAGGTCCACCGGCGCTACATTGACTGCATGGTCATCAAGGTTCACACCCGCGAGAAGCCAGCTATCCCACACCGCGCCTGGGCCTCGGCGTTCGTGCTCCTTTTGCTTGCGTCCCTGTTGGCTGGCGTCATGAGCAGGACCCGGGCGGGTGACCCTCTGGGCCAGAGAATCGAGCCGGCGGATTGGCTGATTTCCTTTCGCCCGCCCCGAGGGCTTGGGGCGTGGGAGTTCGGGGCCACCCTCTTCGGTCCCGCGTTCCGCTTTCATTGCCCGACCACGGAGGGGCGAGTCGCTACGTTGGTCGTATATCGCATCGAGGATCGCAAGGTGGAGCCCACGGCTGTCTGCGACCGCATTCTGCGGGCTGATCTGGGGTTGCAGCCAAAACCTGTCGGCTGGCAACGCTTCACGGGACTCGATACCCAGCTCGGGCCTTTTCGGGCGGTGGAGATGTTCGATCCTGCAGTCAAACGCGTCGTTCGGGCAGCCGAGTTTGGCAGTGCCGGCGTGTATGCGGTTTCTTTGAAGGTCCAGGGTGCTCCGATTCGATCCGAAGTATACCGCCTCTTTGACCAGATGTGTTCCTCCATCGAAGTCCGGAAAAACTGACCTCCTCCCCTGAACGACTCCTTACCCTGCCAAGTAAGTAGTGTGCAAGGCCAATGTCGCTGGACCGCGTGGTGTCACTCATGTTGTCACTGCCAGCGGATGTCGCCCTCGCCTTCGACCGCTTGCTGGACACCCTCCCATCTTTCTGGTACCATGCCAAAAGGAGGGGTTCCCGCGCAGAGCGGGCGTGACCCACTTCGTCATAGCATTGTCACCGATCAGACGGTCTATAGGTATGTATGATGAGCCGCGTTGTGCTATCCAGGGGGTCTGGCTGGCCGAGTCGACATGCCATTTCCATTATCGAGATCATGCTGGTCGTCGGGATGCTGACATTTCTGGCGGCACTGCTGGTTCCCGCCCTCGCGGCGGCCCGCGAGCGCACCCGACGGGCGGTGTGTATGAACAATCTGCGTCAGTGGGGTGTCGCTGTGCAGTTCTACCGTGATGACCACTGCGACTACCTTCCAAAGGAAGGCACGTATCTTGCGACAGGTATTCTGAAGGATAGCGCGTGGTACAACGCCCTGCCTCCCTATCTCGGGCTGCCTCCCTACCGGGACTTTGAGCGGGTGTTCAGCTTGCAGGATGAGAAGAAACTGATCCGGGAACTTCCCGATATGCACGTCTGGATTTGCCCTTCAAAGAATCTGACCGGTGCCAAGAAGAGCGGTTCCGGGAAGAATCAATTTCACTACGGAATGAATCAAGTCCTGGATGGACTTGGCAGTGACGACAGCCCGTCACGCGATGCACCCGGTTTCCCGGATGAGGCCGACCCCGATAGGTTTTTGGCTGGCAGATTGTTCCAGCCGTGGCCGAACACGGTGCTCATGTTCGATATTTGCTGGAACTCGCCTGCGGGTACGCCTCGGGACGTTGCCACCATGTACCAGCGGAATTTTGGCGCCACAGGCTATATTGGCAAGTTCCACGGCGATTTCGCCAATGTGCTCTATCTCGACGGCCGCGTTGGGCATTGCACGACCGCTGATCTGGTGACCGATCGCGATTTTCGACATGGGCAGATCATCTGGGATAATCCAAAGCTGTATTGGGGCTATCCACCTCCCTGGGGTCTCGATGACGTGGAGCTGGATGAAGACGAATAGGGCTCGACATCGCCGCCGGTCTCGACGACGCCCGATCGATCGTGTCTAATGATTCCTTTGTGAGAATCGAGATGAGGTTCGGGTTACGGGTTGTTGATAAAGCATGCTAGTTGGTATTCTATCAGATAGCCACGGCCAACACCTTCTAGTGCGTCAAGCGATGGCACTCTTCGATTCCCTCGGCGTCGAGCACGTGGTCCATTGTGGCGACATCGGCGGTACCGAAGTCTTCGATGAGCTGGTCGGGCGGCCTTGCACGTTCGTCTGGGGCAACATGGATCAACCGAGCAGTGGTCTTTTGGCCTATTTGAGGACCGTCGGGCTTGAATTGCCTCAGCAGATACCGACCATGCTGACGCTTGATGGCAAAACCTTCGTGGTCTTTCACGGCCACGAACCCGAATTCAGGAAGGCAACCCGCACACCGCATGCCGACTACATCCTGCATGGTGACACACACGTGCCCCGTGATGAGCGCGTCGGCGCCTCGCGGATCATTAATCCCGGGGCTCTGTACCGAGCGAGGCACAAGACTGTTATTGCACTCAATACGTCGAAAAATGTGCTGACATTGTGTTATCTGCAACCGGATTGACTGCAATGGCGACCCGGATTCTCTCGAGTGATACCGTTCGGTCCTTGTCCTTGGCGACGTGACTGCCCCCGATGGGGAGATTCTGCTCGTCGACATCGCGCATATTGTGGATGCGTTCCGCAGTGCGCCGTAACCGTGCGATATTACCTTGTTCTTAGGCGGGATCTCCCGCGAAGACAATGCCTTATCCAACTGTCGCGGCGCGCTGGGGCGGTACTTTCCGCCTAAACAGGGTAGTCGAAGACAAGCGCCGAGACAGCTGGGGGTACGCCTTCGGTATGTCTCGAAAGAGAAAAATCCTCAACGATCTCTGCCGTGGGCTTGATCCAATAGTCACGCCACCGGTTGTCGTAATCCAATACGAAAAGCACTCGGGGACTCGATACACCGCGCGACTGGCAAATCGGATTGATCCAACTATTCAATGTTTGGGCATCTGGTGGAACTGGCAGTGCGGGTATCTGCGTCTCCAGCGCAATATGATCGGGAAAGTTGCTGATCACGATCAGGTTGTTCGCCTTCTGCTGGCTCAGCCAGCGGTACAAGTCCTCGGCGTTGGGTTCGAAGCAGTGAGCCCATTGCCCATAGGGTGTCACTTCTCGGCTTGCAGCCAGCCACCGCTTGTACGGCCTCCGCCATTCCTGTTGCACAATCCACGAGCAAGCCAACAGCAGTACCAGGCAAAGCCCGATACGAATGACCCGCCGGGGAATCAACACAAGCGGTGTGACAAACAAAAGGAAGTACAACGGCTTGATGGGTAGGTAATATCGTATCTGGCCTGCGTAGTCATACTTCCCGCTGAACAAGACGGTCGCACCGACAACCATGATCAATAATGTCAACACAAAGCAAGCGCTAAGTGCCGTATCCGGGGCTTTCACAAACGACCAGAGTGTCCGACGTGCCGCTGGGAATGCGAATGCGGCAGACAGAATCACCAATGGCCACAGCGCGAATACCCAGCGACTGTACCAGTGATAGTCGTAAAACCCGAACTTGGTGAAGTTCCACCAGGCTGCCGTCAGGTGGTCAAGCGAGAGGTTCAACCCAACGGTGCGCCCGAGGTTCAACTGCGTCTGCATCGAGGATGGCATACCCAAGGCACTATTGATGACAACGAGAGCGACGATCGGAACCGTTGCCCAAATGGCAAAAGCTCCAATGTGTCGAATTCTAACAGTGTGCCGGGCGCATCGCTCAACAAACAGGTAAAGCCCTACCGCCACAGGTGCGAAGACCCCGGCATAGCGAATCCAAAAGAGCGCACCAGACAGCAAACCGGCAACGATCAGCCAGAGCATGGCTCGGTTCTTCGGTCTCTCGTCCTCCGGAACCTCGAGTTCTCGAATCGCGTCCCGTACCAGCAGCATGACAAACGGCAGAGAAGCAACAAGGAGGACGTCCGTCGACGGATTGACCAGCACGGCTGTTGATACCGAGCACCCGGCTGCCACGGCGGAGACAAGCACACCAGCCAACCCGTTCGGTGCCGCCCTCTTGACCCAGACAAACCATCCAACAAGGGCTGAGGCGCACGCGACGACGCTGATCCATTGGCAAGCCTGGATCGTTGTGACGCCAAGTAACCAGCGGACCACACAGATCAGAATCGGATAGCCGATCGGCCATTGGGTCAAGAACGCCCAGTCCGCCCGCCATTCCCATGGTTGCAGCGGTGCCACCGGGACGGGAGCCGTCAGTCCAAGACCGGCAAACATCCGGTCCGCCGCCACAAGCTGGTAGCAGTAATCGGAACCGACCAGCGGTGGGATCTGCGCCCGACCTGGCAAAAGGGACAACACGATCGAAACAACGACGACCGCCGCCCCGAGCCATCGCCAGGGCACTCGGCGCCCCGAAATGTCCAGGGCTTCGAGCGGACGCAGTGGTGCAGCACAGAACCACGCCCGCCCACCCGCCGTGCTGTTGTTGTGGTTGTTCACGACGATGGATTGGCTCGGAAGGTCACCTCTTGTTGACCGCAGGTTTCGACCGGGAAGTCCTCGGGACGGCGACTGACTAAATCATTATCGGTCCTATCGGTGGGGGGGGAGGGTCGGTTGAGTTCTGAATCCGGTTATCGGTCCCGGTGACCTCAAGGCCCCCAGCGATGTCACCGAAAAAGTTATGGGAACTACCTGATGAGACTCAGCATCGTCATTCCAGCCCTCAACGAGGAAGGCGCCATCGGCTCGATCATCGAGCGCTCGCTGGCAGCCCGTCCCACGATCGTTCAAAACTCCCCGGTGAGCGAGGTTGAGATCATTGTGGTGGATGATGGCTCGACGGATCGGACAGCCGAGGTCGCCGCTCGGTACGATGACGTTCGAGTGATCAGCTTCACGAAGAACTGTGGTTATGGTGCCGCCATTAAGAATGGTTTTGCAGAAGGCAACGGCGAGCTCGTCGGATTCCTGGACGCGGATGGGACGTGCGATCCGAGGTTTTTTGCCACTCTGTGCAGCGCTTTGATGGAGGAGGACGCCGCCGTGGCGTTGGGATCGCGGATGGGGTCCGAAAGTCACATGCCTTGGGTCCGTCGTCTTGGGAATCGGGTCTACGCCCTGCTTCTGTCGGCCCTGAGCAACCAAGTGGTGACCGACACCGCCAGCGGCATGAGGGTCATTCGGCGGGACATGTTGCGGCACCTCTACCCGCTTCCGGACGGATTACACTTCACGCCGGCGATGAGCGCCCGGGCCCTCATGGATGATCGCCTGAAGATCGTCGAGCGTCCCATGCCCTACCAGGAGCGGATCGGAGAATCCAAGTTGCACGTGGTCAAGGACGGTGTGCGCTTTCTTCGGACGATCTTCGAGATGACGCTGATGTGGCAGCCGGCGAAACTGTTTGTCGCGATCGCCGCGTTATGTTTTGCAGCCATGGTATTATTCGCCATGCATCCGATCGAAATGTGGCTCAGCGAGCGCCGTTTTGAAGAAGACATGATCTACCGCCTGTTGTTCTGCCTTTTTCTTGGCACCATGGGGAGCACCCTTCTGTCTGCCGGGGTGGTCTGCGAGCACTTGCACCGATTGCTGAGAGACAGGCCGTCGCCACAGACTTTCCTCTGGAGTGCTCTGGACAAGATCTATTCCGTTCGTGGGTTTGCATTTGCCGCGTTGATAGCCATTCCTCTCAGCACATGGCTAGTCGGACGGGGGGCGTGGACGTGGATCACGGCCGGTTACGTCGAGATCCACTGGTCTCGCGTCGTGCTGGCTGGGTTGGTCGTCTTCGCCGTGGGACAGATGGTTGTCACAATCATGATTGTGAACTTGCTCCGATTTCATACGGCCCGGCGATCGCTCCGCAGGGATGCCGATCCCACAGCCCTGCGTGCCGCCACGAAGACGATTCACGCGCCGAAACCGCTTCAAGCAGCCATACGCGATAGGTCTGAAGCTCCGACACCCTCCCGATGACCGTGCGGGCCGTGCACAGCGGGCTCCAGCCTACGGTACCGCAGGGTTCGAAACGCATGCGCAGATCCTCGCTGCCGGACAAAGCCAGGCACTGCGAACGACACCTGTCGCGGGCGGTCTTGCTCTTGAAAGTAGTCGGTCAGATTAGCAGACGCTGATCGCTTCGCCGGTCTACGGGGGGCAGCAGATTTCGTCACACTCCGGCAATTCGCTCCAGGGATGTTCACCCCACGGATCCAGATCATCCCCTCCGTTGATCAGATCGATCAGGCGCAGTATGTCTGCCGGGGTCACAGCTCCGCTGTGGTCGATGTCCGTACTGTAGTCGCCGAACGGGCCGGGCACACCACGGAGCGCGTCGCGGATCACGTCTACATCGATCCCATTCGTGAACGCATCAGCGTTCGCATTGCCCGGGTGCGACGTAAACACCCCGCGGGTCTGTGTTCCATTGCTGTCCGTGTAGATAATCGTCGTTACCACTCCAGGCGTGAGCGGTCGATCCAAGTGGACGGTGAACGTGCCAAAGCCGTTGTCGGTAACACCGGCGATGCAGTTCGCGGTGCCCAGTGCGGATGCCTCGCATAAGGTCCAGCAATGCCGCATGTCAGCACCCTCTGGCGCTTCAACGAACAATGAGTCGATGCCTTGTAGCGCACTCGGGTCGTGAGGCGGGTGCGGTTGTCGTGCGTCAATGGTTCCGTTTGCCGGATTGTTGAACGCGATCTGGCCAACCGGGCAGGGGAAACACGTTGGGCCGCACTCTTGGACCGCCAAACCTACACAAGTCGAATCCCACACGCCCGTCTCCCCGCAACACGAGGGTTCCAATGTGCAGACCCGCTCACAACAGGCTCTGTTATCGCACCCTGGCGTGTCGTTGGCGAGACAGCAATCGCCGGTTCCGGGACAGGGACCGTGACAGATGTCGCAGTCGCGAAGCGCCACCACCCTGCAGTCTTGATCCCAAGCACCCCAGCAGCAGTAATCGTCTTGTGAGCATACCTCGTTATTGCAGATTGGATCGTTGCAGCCGGGTGTGTAAGGTGGGCTCGGTTCACAGCAGTCACTCTTTCCGGGGCACCACCACCCTTCGCAGAGGTTGTGACACAGGTCAGCCGCTTGGTCAGCACATGCCTGATCCCATACGCGGGTGCAACAGGTGGGATCGGTTTCGCAGACCACCCCGCAGCATGCGCGAACTGCGCATCCCGGCGTGTCGTGTTCACAACAGCAGTCACCTTCACTCGGGCAGTGCCCCTCACAGGGGTGACAACAAAGGACGTTGGCTTCGTTCGCGCAGATTGAGTCCCACTCGACGGTGCAGCAGTACGGGTCCCTCGCGGAGACAGTGTTACAGCATTCGGGATCGTCACACCCGGGCGAACCGTGGGCGGAACAGCAATCGCCGCTGTTGGGACAATGCGGACAACCTCGGCATCGATTCTCAGCGAGAATCGCACAGGCGTCGTTCCACGCCGAGGTACAGCAATCGGGTGCGAGACGGCAGACGGTTGTGCAGCATTGCGGATCGTTGCAACCCGGCGAACCATTGTTCATGAAGCAGTCGCCCGCGCCGGGGCAATCCGGACAGCGATCTGGGCAAAGCCTTTTGGCGTCGTCGGCACAAGCATCAGTCCACTCTTCACGGCAACACTCAGGTGTCAACTCACAGACTGCTTCGCAGCAGCTGGCATCATCGCACCCCGGCGTGTCGTGTGCCTCACAGCAATCGCCTTCCCCGGGGCACGTCGGGCAGGGAGGAGTACAGACAATGCGTGCCAGGTTCACGCAAGCTTCGGTCCACTCGACATCGCAGCAGCGGGGCTCCGCAAGGCAGACGGTTTTGCAGCAATCGGTGTCATTGCAAGCGGCGGTTCCGTTCGCCACGCAACAGTCGCCGTCGCCCGGGCACGCACAGGCTCCCGGGTTGCAGTCAACGATGGCTGCGTTTGCGCAGTCAATAGTCCATTCCTCGAGACAACACTCGGGTGTGGTAGAACACACCAAGCTGCAACAGTCCACGTCATCGCATCCCCATGTGCCGTTGGCAACGCAGCAGTTGCCGTTTCCGGGACAGAGCCCGCTCCCGTCTGCTGCGTTTCCTTCGGCAACCCGCTGGCCGTGATTCTGCCCTTGGCCTTCTTGGAAAGATTCTTCCGCTACGGCGGTTCCACCTGCTCTCATATCACCCCCATGCGGCGGCGCTGTGTGCTGAGCACGACGGCTGCCGCCCGTCTGACATCTGTGTTGAGCTGCCAGATCAGAAGCTGACGCGACGGACGCGACCAAGCCTGTCCAGGTCACGGACATTAAAACGATTGTGAGCTTCTGCGACATGGTTACCTGCTCCCCTCGCTCTTGCGAGAAAATGGAAACGAGATTCGCTCAGTGCCCGGGCGACAACAGTCCAATTGCTTATTCCAGTTATGATCTGCGGACACGCGCAACCCTGAGCTGGATGCTTCGGTTTGCCCGGATCCGGCGGGCTGAACGCCCGACGGACGCGGGCTCCCGAGAAAATCGGGTCCCATTTCTGCCCGCGGCTCAAATCTAGATTATAGTCGCATCAAGTATGAAACGCGACTAGTCGACCGACCCCGTAAACATCCGCTGGAACTCGGCGAAGTCCACGAGGTCGACATCGTCGTCTGGCTCCCGATCTGACGTCTCGCACCCGGGCTCCAACGTTTCACCCGGTCCAGTCAAGCACCACACGAGATCGGCGTGGTCAGCCGTATCAACGTCACCGTCGCCGTCTATGTCACCGTACCAGACGTGCAGGTTGATGGCCTCCACGTCGTTGGTTGTTTCGATCCCTGCGAGAAGCAGCTCGTTCATCGACAGATCGAGGTACGTTCGGAACTTGCCGGCTGGGTTGTCGGGGTCTTGAGTAGAATGGTAACTCGCATAGGGGTACCCATTCTCGATGATCTGCGGAATCATGATGTTCTTGGCGGCCCACATGTCGAGGGCGACCGGATCCGTGCTGGCGAGAAGCTGGTCTCGGCGCGAGGCGTTTTCGTAAGATGCACTTGGTCCGAATGCCGGCCGGGCCAGGATCCAGATGCAGTCAAGGATCGTCAAATCGGGCAATCGAACTTCAGCCAGCACTGACCCCATCCCGCCGCGGCCAACACCGTTGTGCGAATCTGTATTCAGCGCAAGCGCAGTCGTGACGACACCCATATGGTTCTTGACGCTTCCCGTGATGGCGTAGATCGCGTGCGTCTTCAAGACCGGCACGTTGATCACCACGAGTTTGTCAGCGTCGTAGGTCTGGGACGCATCTGACCAGACGCCGAATTTGTAGCTGATGTAGGTCCCCAGCGCCGTTCGAAACTTGGGATAAGATACCTTAATGTCGGTTTCGGGATCATAGTCGGGGGCC
>CAYOQG010000199.1:0-11048 GCA_964405925.1 uncultured Phycisphaeraceae bacterium
ATAACCAAACGTCGGTTTCCGGTGGTACCGGTCGTTAGGTTAGTGCCATTGGGCTTTGCCCGCCGGCAGGCGGAACCCGCCCTGATACCACACCCGAGGTTAGTCACAGACGAGCCGAGCAGCCTGCAGGAGCTCGGCGAGGCTCGGCTGTGAGTAACTCGGTGGCGCGGGTTGTGAATAAACGCCCCGCGGATAATCTCGCCGACATGAAGTCTGATAAGGCCGCAATCCCGACACGGTCAACCTGCCCTCCCTCTGCGAGAGGCACAAGTAGATCACCGGTCGAGTCGACGGCGCCTGCTCAAAAGTCTGAGGGAACATCGCCTCACGAAGGCTTTCGTATCAGGTCGACTTGCAGCAGGTGTATGGCGTTAGCCCAAGGCAAGGGAAGGCGAGGAGTAAACGCAACGGACAAAGGCACGGATAGCTTGAGCCAACGAAGGGCATTCGTCGGGTTCGACTGGGCCAGTGATCATCACGACGTGGTGGTCGTGGATGAACACGTCGGGGTCCCTGTGTCCCCTCGTACCCCCGGCCCGCAGCTTGTCCCGACCTGCGTCGGGGTCGCCTCGTCCCTTAATCCCCAATCGTCAACCTCCAATTCATGCGCTCTCCCCGTGTCGATCCCAGCGCGCTGGGAGTTCGCCAGTTGCGCGTTTCCGCTTTTCCGCGCGGATTCGTGACCTTCCTGCGGATGCGCCCCAGTCCGGCCAATCCGTCAGTCCCCCCCTTGGCAAGGAGAAAGTCTCAACACATGCGTCCCGTTTGACTGATTTGTAACGTCACCATACAAGCGGGCGGCCGTGACGCCCCCACGAAACCGGGCGGGGCGGCCACGCTCGCCCTGGAGGTAAACAGGCGGCACCGGGACACTGATATTGACGAGATTCGTTATGCCAGCCTATGTCACTCACCTTGAAGCTGCGATTGATGGGACCCGTCTGCCTGCCGACAGCGTACAGACCTTGCACAAGGATCGGCCGCTGTGGGTGCGGTATGATCTTGATGCGGTTCGGCGGGCGGTCGATCCACGGCAGATCGCCCAGCGACCGCCAACACTGTGGCGATATCGTGAGCTTCTTCCGCCGCCAGATGGGGCAGAGATCGTAACGCTCGGCGAGGGGATGACGCCACTTCTGCGTGCTTCAAGACTTGGCGAGACACTCGGGCTCGACGATTTCTGGGTCAAGGACGAGTCACAGCTCCCCACGGGTTCTTTCAAGAGTCGAGGCCTTGTCATGGCGGTGACGATGGCCAAGCACTTTGGCATAGGCCACCTTGCCACCCCGACAGCCGGCAATGCCGGTGGTGCGTTGGCTGCCTACGCTGCCCGTGCAGGTCTCAAAGCCACCGTCTTCATGCCTCACGACACACCCATCGTTAACCAAATGGAATGTGTAGCCGCGGACGCGAAGGTGTATCTCGTCAACGGCCTGATCACTGACTGCGGTCCGATTGTCAAAAAAGGCATCAACAAGGTCGGTTGGTTCGACTGCTCGACACTCAAGGAACCCTATCGCATCGAGGGCAAGAAGACGATGGGCCTCGAGCTGGCCGAGCAATTCGATTGGCGACTCCCTGATGTCATTCTTTATCCGACCGGCGGCGGGACCGGACTGATCGGCATGTGGAAAGCCTTTAACGAGCTTCGCACCCTCGGTTGGCTCAAAAGTGACACGATGCCCTGCATGATCTGCGTGCAGAGCGATGGCTGTGCACCAATCGTCCGGGCATTTGAAGCCGGTGAACGCTTCGCGACCGAGTGGGAAAACGCTCAGACGTGTGCCAGCGGCTTGCGCGTCCCTGCTGCGGTCGGCGATTTCATGATCCTTGACGCGATCCGAGAGAGTGGAGGCTGTGCCGTTGCCGTTCCCGAGTTGGATATTGTCGCAGCCATGACCCGAGCGATCGCGGCTGAGGGGATCGCCTTCTGCCCGGAAGCCGCCGCGTGTGTCCTTGCCGCCTCAAAGCTCGTAGCCGACGGGCGGATCAAACCCACCGAACGTGTCGTCCTGTTGAACACCGGCGCAACGACGAAGTATGTCGAAACCATCCAATTGGATCTTCCACCGATCGAAAATCCGAAGGATGTAGACTACTCCCAGTTTGCCCGATAACCATCTCGACGAATCGAGTCGATTAGCGTCTCTACTGTGGCACTATGCCGATAACGTGATTAACATGCGGTAGATTCCGCACTCGCCCCATCGACCGCCACTTGCATCTTCAATATACCTCGCAGTCACAGCTCTCATTTTCCGATGCCTATGGTGCGTTTAGATGACCTGTTTTCTGAATCTGGTGTTAGGAGTGTATGACGATGTCATATCGCATATTTCATGCTTCGGTGGTTTTGCCCATCCTTGGCCTGTTTGCCTTCATGATGGGCGCTTGCGGTTCCAGTGGCACATTACCATCGACCGTGCTTGTTGACTTGCCTGATGGCACCTCCGTGGAGGTTGAAGAGGGTGCCGGAGTTACGGCACTAGCCAACACGACGTGGCGTTTTTTCCGCTCAAGTGGCACAGCCCAGGGCCTGCCGTTTTTGACCATCAGCTTCGGGCCGGAGGGCAATTTGGCAGGCTTCGCTGACAATACCATCGCCCCACAGATCTTCGGCTCCGAAATCCTCTTCGACGGCGAAAAGCACGAGACCGCCATGAGCGGTGTCGCCTACGCGGCATCAACGTATGGGGCGGAGACCGTAGACGGCAGCGGCTTCGCCTTCGCCGGCCGCATGACCGCCTGGTACGGCCCCATCGTGGTCGGCGAAGCCACCGCCACCGCCACCGGCACCTTCGACCCCGACGACCCCAACACGATGACCGGTACCTTCGCGTTCACTACCGAGTTGACGTTCTTCGAAATCCCCGAAGCCGAGATAGATGAGGAGTTCTTCTTTGTCGCGCACAAGGTGGTTGAAGGGGATGCTCGAAAAGTTCGAAGATGAACGTGGACAAGCAATTAGGACTAGGCTAGTCCAACGTCTACAGTGCCGGCGAGTCCGTCAACCGACCTCGCCGGCGTCTTTTTTGCGCGCGGGTATGCGAGCCCTACCATGGGCGAGTCAGACGTGGAAACCTCGCCAGAAGGCCTCAGTCTTGGGACACTACGCCAGACTCCGTCTTTGTGTAGCGTCACCCGTTGTGCGTGACGGAAGGATCCGCTGGGCGCCGCCCCTGGTGGGCGACGCATTTATACCCGGGGGAAACCCGCGCCGGGGACAAGCCCCGGCGCTACAGGATTTCCGAGTCTGCTGTAGCTGCACTTATTGAGGACCACTTTCGTATCTCAGTTGACTACGGCTGACGTCAGCGATCAAGCCAGACGGGTGCTCCATCATGAGGCACCGCAGGGCGTTACGGAACGGCACTACATCGACGTCACGGTGATCGAGCTGGAGGCCGAAATCACCGAGCTGTCCCCAGTAGAGCCGGATGAAAGGCGGGAGCCGGAACTGCAGGGGGGACTGGAAGCCACGATCAACCGCCAGCCGCTCGCCCAGCGCCATTGTACGCCGCGTTGTACTCAGCACTGGCCAACAAGCGGAACCAACAGGCAAAAGCGGCCTGACAGGTGGCACAAAGTCAGTAACCTGTCAAAAGCAGAAAACCCTGCAAAAGCAGGGTTTCTCGCATACGACGTCATTCGGGGGGGTGGACAAAGTTAGAACTTCTCCGATCCTCGCCTGTTCGATTCCCGGGCTTGATAGGGCATCCGCCTGCCGACACAACCGACCGCTGTAGCACACATGAGCACGTCACCAGCTGACGGTCCCGGACAACCACCACGCCTTAGGCGTTACCCCCGGCTTGTAGCCGGCACCGATCGACGGAGCCTGCATTTCAAGGTTACTTGCCACGCCCGCCATCAGGCGGTCTAAAGATCATACTTACCTGGGTGCCGTAAACCGGGTACTCAACGCGGCAACGGTAGCCGCGGAAGCTCTCGCTGTCCCAGCCGAGTTTGTGACAGACGAATCGCACCATATCGCTATAGCAAGCGACCTCTGTCGTGCGAAACCGCGAACTCTGTGTGCCCAGGTTCTGAATCGTCTCGAGCACATCGATGCGGTCCATCTCGCGGGATGCATCCACGGGGTTGGCGATCCCACGTACGGCTGTGTCGTACAGGTGCAGCTCCGGCTCCGCACCGGGCCAAACCTCCTCGTGCACCAAAACGTCGACGATTAGCGTCTTGACGGGCACGTCGATGACCGCGCCGGGCGTCGCGGGTCGCGGGCTTATCGACCTATTGCCCGGATAACGACCGCGCATCACGTCAGCGAAATACAGATCGGCAAGCGACCCCACACCCACGCTGTCCCCCATAAGGATGTAGTGCACGATGTCCCCCTGCACGCACACCTCGAACTCCGGAAGCGGTGATGAGGAGAACTTCCGAAGGAGCGGAGCACCATGGGTCGGGTCGATCGGGTTAGCGTCGAGCGACAGCCGTTGCGTGCCGGACGGTGGGGCGATCGAGCTTCCGTGTAGAAACCCCATAGGCGTCCCTGGTCGAAGGCGACGCAGCCTGCAAAGGCCGGTGATTCCCGCCCGATCGAGCCAATCCGGATTTGCGCTGCCTGGATGGATCAGCGTCACCGAGACCATCGCATCCGCCGATACTCCTCTGAGGTTACTCATCGCCCGGAACGCGGCCTGCCGGTTTGCCATCTCAAACTGCTCACGGGCCTCAGGAACCCAGCCGCAAAGCGCTGCGTGCAAAGCCTTCCAGTCCCCTACCTCCGCCGCCACCAGACGTTCCAGATCGGTCAGGGCTTCTTCAGCCCGCAAGAGCACCTCTGGGTTATCCCCGACCGCCTTGCGAGCTGCCTTGAGAATCAGCCGCAAACCATGCGGGCCTGGCATGCGGTATAAGGCCGCCAGTGGGTCGTCCTTCTCCAAAGCCCTGAGCAGCCGACTCGTCAAGCTGCGGTCCAATTTCAGGGCGCGCTGGAACTCCGCAGGCCTCCTAACACGGATGGGTATTACAGTGATCACGTCTCCCATCGCACCTCGTAGTCGCTGAGTAGCGCGACTTAGACGCTCTTCCAAAGGCTGCGCATTATCGGTCGCTGTCGGTTCTACCATCATGAGTCTATTATATGGGGATCAAGGGGCCCTGAGAAGTCGAGACAGCTCCCACCAGCGCATTCCGGAGACGCTTATACATGTCTGAGACATGCTGTCTTGATCCGTGCCTTAAGAGTTCGTAGGCTAGAGGATGCAGCGGCTACCGCCAGAGGCTCTCCGAACTTGTGGAGGAGACGATGAAGAGGTTAGCCCAACGCGTTCTCCTGATCGGCTGGGACGGGGCCGACTGGAAGATGATCGAACCACTCCTCGAAAAGGACCAGATGCCCAACCTTGAGCGGCTCATCTGTCGCGGTGTGATGGGTAATATCGCCAGCCTGACGCCTATGCTCTCGCCCATCCTATGGACGTCGATTGCTGCCGGAAAACACGCCGACAAGCACCAGATTCTCGGGTTCGCCGAGCCGGAGGGCGCGACCGGCAAGATCCGGCCGGTAACCAGCACTTCACGCAAATGCAGGGCCATCTGGAACATACTCTCGGAGTGCGGTCTCAAGTGCGGCGTTATCAATTGGTTCGCAAGCCACCCAGCCGAGAGTATCAACGGGTTCGTGGTGACCGATCGCTTCGCCCATGCCGTGGGTCCGCCCGATAAGGAGTGGCCGGTGCCAGCCAACGCGGTCCATCCAGCGGAACTGGTCGACAAGCTGCGAGATTGTCGTGTGCACCCAGCCGCTACAACTCCCATGCAGGTATTGCCTTTCATCCCTAAGCTACGCCAATTGAATCACACTCAGGACAGCAACCTGCATCAACTGCGGATGCTACTCGCCAGCTGTGCGACGACCCACTCGGTAGCCACTTGGCTGATGCACACCCAGCAGTGGGACTTCATGGCTGTTTATTACGACACAATCGACCGTTTCGCGCACGCTTTCATGGAGTATCACCCCCCAAAGATGGACCACGTCAGCCACGACGACTACGAGCGGTACAAAGACGTTATGACCGGTTGCTACCGCTTTCACGATATGATGCTCGGCCGGATCATGCAGCTTGCCGGCGAGGACACGACGATCATCCTGCTGAGCGATCACGGATTCCATTGTGATCGTTTGCGTCCCGCGGGCTCCAGCAAAATCAAGGATGGACGGCCAGTCGCCTGGCACCGGCTGCATGGGATACTCACCATCGGCGGCCCGAACATCAAGAAAGACCAACGGGTGTATGGTGCATCGTTGTTGGATATCGCACCCACGATCCTCGGTATGCTTCGCTGCCCGATCCCCCGAGACATGGACGGTCACGCATTGACCCAAATCTTTGACGGCGATCCGGTACAGTTCGACGAGGTTGACACTTATGAGACGCCGGAAGACGTCGATTCGGCAGTTGATGTCGCAGAGGACCCCTGGGTGGTTCAGGAGATGTTGTCCCGCCTGGCCGACCTTGGCTACATCGAAGGCGACAGCACCGAGGGCGTCGTGCTCGACCGTGCCCGGAACCTCGGGCAGGTATATGCCTCTACTGGTCGCCCACAAAAGGCGATTGAGCAATACGACAAAGTACTCGCCAAGAAGCCCGACGACAAGGGATGCAAGATCGCCATCGCCTCATGCTGGCTGCAGATGGGCCGGCTCGACGAGTGTGAGCAATCGGTCAACGAGATCTTGGGCGATGAGGTCGACGCCCCGCAGGCCAATCTGTACCGTGGGATGATCGCCTTTCGTCGTGGCGACAACCGTACGGCACTGGCGTATCTGCAGCGCGCCGAGCGAGCCGACTCCCGATTGCCTGGCTTGCACTGCCAGATTGGCAACGTCTATCTCCGGCGAAGGCGGTGGGCGGATGCGCAGCGAGCGTTCGCAAAGGCCCTGGCCATCGACGGCGACAGCCCCGAAGCTCACGATGGTCTGGGCGTCGCGTATCGCTGGCAGAAGCGGCCCGAAGAGGCCGTTTACGAGCACATGCAGTCGATTGGATTGCTCCATCATCGGCCACAGACGCATATCCACCTCGGGCTTGCCCTAGCCGAAGTCGGAAGGATCGACTGGGCTATCCGGGCGTTCAAGGTTGCGTTGGAGCAAAACCCGAACAATCCCTTCCCGCACCGCTGCCTTGCCCATCTGTACGAACGTGCCAAGAAAGATCCTGCTGCAGCGGTCCGGCATCGTGAGGCCGCCAAAGGCCTCACAAAGAAGAGGAATCAGCAAGAAGGCACCTAGTGCTTCGTCACGCGTAAATATGTGGGTTCACCGGACCGGACCCGTTCACAACGCCGGTGAGAGTTCCGCTTCCTTACGGGCGCGGCTCGGAAAGGACCTACCATGAAACCCGCAAAACAGGGGTTGACGATGCACTAGCCACGCAGCGGCGCATCGCTTAGCCTCGTCACCTTTCAGTGACACTGCCAATAATCCGTGTCCCGTTTACTGCAACGTCCCGAAAACCGATGGTTGACCGTACGTTCGTCTGAGAGATCAACCGCGAAAACCACTCAGGTCGAAGATCGCGCCTTTACCATGTCTCAGACACGGATTATTCTCAAAGCTGCGGCCAGAATCGCCGAGACGCATGCATGGCTCGGGGAGTGCTCTGTGGCCTCCGGTGCAAGAGGTCTCCAGGAACGGGCGCATCAAGCTACGCCCGCGGCAGGCAACGGAACAACACGCTGGCTAGGGCATCGAGTTCGCCGAGGTGGACCAACAATGCACGACACCGAATCTGACACCGATCACGCGCTAGAACAAGCCCTGCATGATCTATATGCAACTTTGGATTCGCTTGAGGATTGTCTCACGCGACGCCCCGTAGCCAACCGCATCGGCCCTCATGCGATCGACCTTGTTTTGCGGCTTCGGCGAGAGATCAACACGCTAGGCTCCACCTGTCCGTCGAAGCCCCCGCTACGTGAGGACCCCGCGCGGGGATCAGACGCGCCAAGACCAGGGCCCATAGACCCGGCTCCGTAGTGCCACTTGGTCGGCACCATGTTGGGTCGGAAGACCCCGCATACAACGCTTGCTGCCCTTTGTGGAGGACCGAACCATGCCTTATCCGGCGGCGGCGATTGTCTCACTTTCATTGAAACAAATCACTTTTCCCCGCCAGGCGTGCTCAGTGAGTGCGCACACATCCACCGTTGTAACGTCAGGGGCGCGCTACTAGAAACTAGAAGGTGGAAGCGAGAACTGGGAATGGGGGGTGGGGGAAGGATAGGACGGACTGACTGTCGCCGGGTCTATCCGTCCCCCAGACCCGACAAGTCGGGATCTACAACCTTCCTTCGCAAGGATCGGGCGCCCGGGTGTAACGTCCGGGGCGCGGCAGATTGTCCCGGTTGTGCGCGGGCGCTGGGGAGAAACCGAGGTTTTCTCGGATTTATTTTTCGGAGCTAACTGCAATTTCAGGACTGCCCCACCTCCGATTGGAGGCCGGTATGCGGGGTCGCCTTGAGCAAACTGCAGTACGGCGTGTTGTCCCGTTTGAATGCCGTGACCGTATCCCTTGCTTCTCAGACTAACTGCGGACATAGTCGGGTTGTCCTTGGGTGCGATCTCACCTACGCACCACAAAGGGTATCGACAACGTCGTAAGTGCTCTTCTGACAACGAGTCCGGGATCTTCGGAGAGGAACACCGGAGTAGCTGTGAAAGAAGGTAGTTTGCGCGCGGGGAACGTTGAATCGGGACATGGCTGTGCCCGCATTTCGGCAGGCAGCGCGGCCGCCCGATGGCTGATCACATATAAAGGGAGCATACTGAAATGCGTACGTTGCATGTTATTCTATTTGTGGGCGTTTCATTGGTGGCGATGAGCGGAACGCTCGAGGCTCAAGTTTTTGTGAAATACACGGATAATCCGGACGACGAAGCTAGTGCACTCGGCGGTCAGCACCTTGGCGAGCATCCGGAGCAGGTCCTACGTACTCGTGCCCCTGATGGCACGGCTGATCTTTACCCTCAGAACCTCGTTGACTTCGAGTTCATGGACGGCGAGGTCGATGCGCTGGCAGACCAGAAGGACGAGTTTTTCGTTGACCTGCTAAATAACGCCGCGGATCTGCTTATCTCAGTTAGCGGAGAGGACGCACGTAAGTGTGTCTCGCGTGAGAACCCTGGGGGGTCGAGAAGAGTCCTGTGGGACCATAACGACTTCAGTAACTGGGAACACTTCTTTGATCCGAACCTGACAGATGTGGATGCCTTGGAAGTGCATGTTGAAGGCGGACCGATTTATCCCATCTTTTTCTCGCTGGAAGGAGATCCTTTCCTTGGCGATCAGGGGGTCTTCGCTTCCGTTTTCCACTACTCTTCCGATGGTACGGTTACTTACTACGTCACACGTTCCGAGATTGAGGCTCAAATAATTGGACACCTCGGTTGGACCGAAGACGGCAACTGCGAGCATATCGATGTTGACGCCCTGATGGTTTTGGACAAAGACGTGCTGGGAGTATGGGATACAAACGATACCATCATCTTTAGTATCCGAGAGTGCGGGAACTGGGACGGTGGTGAGATCGTCGTCATGCCGGCTTCTTCACCATCAACCTTCCTGCATCACGGGGGCCACGATTGGAACACGGGCTTCAACGTGCAGCGCAAGTTTGGTGTAAGCACCGAGGAAGTCGACGCCATTGAGGCATACGAACCTAGCGATGACGATGACGGATCTCAACAGACGTCCAGCCGGTGGGACACCGATGCCCCAATGTATATCCCCGATCCCGGCGGGTCGACTACTGTCTCATTCACATTGAACCTATCTGATCCAGTACCCGAGATCGTGGTCGAATTTGGACCCGATCTGGGCGGTGGTGAGGCCGGCGTGACGGCGATCTCCGGTACACTGACGATGCAAGGCACGCGGCGCTCGGATGGCGGCGAGGACCACATCGTTGATTTGAACCTGGTCGACTCGAACCTGGTGGGGGGAAGTGTTACCGTTCCAATTCTGGGGGACACGGGCATTAATACGCAGGTGTATACGGAACTCGTGGGAACGCTCGATCTGAACACAGGGCAGGTCGATCTCATCGGGTCTGCGACCATCAGTAACGATTTATTCCCGCCATCCAACCCGGTGGTCCTAAACCAGACCATGCAAAGCGGGAACCTTGATACCTTACAAGGTCGACTGGACATCTGGACTACAGCGACCGAAAGCCTACCAGTTGCCATTCCCACAGTCTCCGAATGGGGGTTGGTCGTCATGACGCTGCTTGTGCTGACGGCGGGGACGATGGTCTTTCGGCGCCGGACGGTCTTGTGGAGTTGACGCCCGGCTACTCCCTGCTTGGCCGGTCGTTGATCATTTTCAGCAGGTCACCGATTGCGGCGTCCAGGGGGCGGCAGCGGCGGGTGGACCCAGTGGCACTAAACTAAGCACGCCAGAGATCAAAAACCTCCGTTTTTGGCCGGCGAAAACACGAGTTCCTGGTCAGTGGTCAAACGTCCACGTCCGACACTGCATGGAATGAACGCGCCCGCTCTCCTTGACTTACGGCCATTGGGTGAAACCTGTCCGATTGGGACGCCGGTTGGCCGGCCGCCTTCCCGGGGGAAGCTAGGGTGCAAGGTCGCGAGCGTGGCGGTTGGCCTAACCCTGCCGATCGGGCTGTGATGCGTCAAGACCCGCCTGGGTCCTGGACGTGTCCGTCCGTAAGATGGGTGCCTGCTCGACGCACGGCGTCGAGGGCATCGAACTTGACGTGATCCCGAATACCCGGGGGGAGGCTGGCCGGGGCGCGTGGGTCGGGATTTTGCGGTTCCGCTCACGTTGTTCCCGGTTGGCTTCTCCCCGCGTTTTGCTGCGCCGTGACGCGTGTGTGCACCTCCTCGTGAGTGGGTGGCCGGGGCATGTCTTCACGAAAAACGTGCGGCGCGGAGAAGGTCGAGGAGATGCATGTGCTGGGCCATTTCACGGTTTAGCAGGGTCGGGTCGTTTTTCCTTGATACCTCCCATGGCGGGACTTATGGTGCTGGGTCCGCTCCGTCACAGGGTGGCGGG
>CAYOQG010000200.1:0-2151 GCA_964405925.1 uncultured Phycisphaeraceae bacterium
TTTCAGTTGGGCAGTTTGACTGGGGCGGTCTCCTCCCAAAGAGTAACGGAGGAGTGCAAAGGTCGGCTCAGCGCGGTTGGCAATCGCGTTTCGAGTGTAAAGGCACAAGCCGGCTTAACTGCGAGACTTACACGTCGAGCAGATACGAAAGTAGGCCTTAGTGATCCGGTAGTCCTGTGTGGAAAGGCTATCGCTCAACGGATAAAAGGTACTCCGGGGATAACAGGCTGATGACTCCCGAGCGTTCATAGCGGCGGAGTCGTTTGGCACCTCGATGTCGGCCCATCACATCCTGGGGGTGTAGGCGCTCCCAAGGGTTCGGCTGTTCGCCGATTAAAGTGGTACGCGAGCTGGGTTCAGACCGGCGCGAGCCAGGTCGGTCCCTATCTGCCGTGGGCGCACGAGACTTGAGAGGAGATCTCCTTAGTACGAGAGGATTAGGAGGTACGTGCCTCTGGTGTACCAGCTGTCCCGCTCGGGGCAACGCTGGGTAGCTAAGCACGGAAAGGATAACCGCTGAATGCATCTAAGCGGGAAGCCCCCCTCGAGATAAGGTCTCGATCTCGCCTTCGGGCGAGTGAAGGCCCCTGGAAGACTACCAGGTCGATAGGCGGGATGTGTAAGCACAGAGATGTGTTAAGCTGACCCGTACTAATGGCCAAACGCTTGACCACTCTCATGAGTGACTGTCAAACAACCTTCCAGACAACACCCGTAAGTTGACCACCACTCCACCAGCGTCCGTTTCTTCAATTGCCAGTATGGCACAAGCTCGGCAGCGCGTGACCTATAGGTACTAAGTGTGCGCTTCTACCCTAAGGAGTGAAGGTGTATGTCCATTCCGCGTTCGCGCGCTCCACCGATCACCTCGGTCGCTCAACGTAGCTCTTTCTGTTTGCATTTGGGCTTTCAAATGAGGGTTTTCAGCTCCTTCTTCAATTCGAAAGGAGAATACGCGATGGTCCGGTATCTCTACTTTGGCATTGTGGTCCTCGTTGGGACGTCTCTGCGGAATCAACCCGTCCAAGGGGGACCCCGCGCTGAGACTGTAACGATCCTGGACGAGAACATCTCTACTGCCGGCGTCACCCTCGACCTGGAAGAGGGGCATACTGATACGGTGACGTTCCTGAACCACTCCGGTGGGACCGTCAACGTCAACAATACCGGCGCACCTAGCGGGGCGCCCGACAAAGACGACGCTGACGGATACGACGTTGCAGACGATGACCATGTGAGTTACCTATTCGTCTGCCCAACGGACGCGACATCCACAGGTGATCATTGGGAGTTCACGATCACCTATCCGTCTGAGAACTGGCTGGTCGTTACTGTTCACGTTAATTGCGACGTCGACGGCCCTGCGCTACCCCTTTGGGGCATAGTGGCGCTCGCGGTCTTATTGGCGGCAGGTGGCGGCGTGGTCTTCGGTCAGCGCCGCCTACCGCAACAGATCCAACGCGACTAATGCACAGCTACGGGGAGCATACATGGCAGTCACCGCGGGCAAAGGCGACCTGGATGCTGTGGGTGGCATTCCCCTCCACCGGCGCCGGATGGAGGGTGTGTCCTATGCGCCTGGCCGTCGATCCCTGACGGGTGACTGCGCTTTCAGTGAGCGCTGGGCCAGTGGCGCATTGGGCCTGCCTGCTTGGGCACGGACGTAAGGTCGAACGCAGGCAAAAAGGGAGCATTCTGGTTTTCGGCTCGACGGGCTCAGCCACCCCACGATGGTTCAGGTAAACCGAGGACGACGTCGTCTGGTGGGTCATCGATCTGACCGATCGTCCACCGTGCTCTCGATTCCGACTCCGAGCTCGGGTGACCTTCACCCCGTTTCCTGATCCATCTCGAGGGTTAGTTTGTTAGCCATTCGTTCGGGCAGGCATTCAGACCTCGGCCTCAGCTCCGAGGCTGACAGGACAGGTCCTTGGCCCCGGAGTAAGCGCTCGACGAAGCACATCTTGAAGTGAACATCTTCAGCGGGATGATTGTCGCTGGAGGTGTACTATGGCAGATCGGACGGAGTATTGGCAGCGGTTGGTGGGTGAGTGGCAGAACAGCGGTTTGAGCCAGGCGGAGTTGTGCCGAGGTCGCGGCGTCAAGGTTGTGACATTTGGTTGGCGGAAGCGCAAACTGACGGGGGCAGGT
>CAYOQG010000200.1:2161-11030 GCA_964405925.1 uncultured Phycisphaeraceae bacterium
GGTACACAAGCTCGGAGTTATGCTACTCATGATGCTAAGAGGCCGGCGACACCCGTCGGCCAGAAGCGGGATGGGAAGCTGTCCCGGCCCACCGGGATCGGTGCCAACGCCGGCTGCCGGCCCATGAGCAAGAAGATACAGGCTTTGTCGAAGTGGCCTTGCCGGTTAGACCGCGGAACTGCAGTCAACCTCCAATTCATCGAGCGCTTACGCTCCGGGAACATTGTTTGCATCAGGAAGGTGGCCCTCGGAAAGGGGCCGCTGAAGGGGTGAGTATCATGCAGTGTCAGATTGAGGGCTGTCGGAATCAGACCAAGGCCGTTAACCGCTTGTGCCTTGAATGTGCGTGCCGCGTTTGGGCAGGAGCGAATGGGCGGCCGGCGCGGGACTAGGCCACGTGCCCAAGCCCGCGGAATCCCGGACCGTAGCGCGGGCGCGTCAGACAGCGGAAAGAGAAGTAGCACGTGCCTCGGGCCTGTCGCAGGCAGAGATTCGGTGAGCCGTTAGCCTTCTGAGGTTGGCCGACACAACATATAATTGGAAAGCTTGGATCGACTTCTCGGTTCGCCTCTTTGGGTCCCGGGTCTTCGGGACCGCGCCCTACTCAAATGCACCCCGCAGGGACAACATCATCACCGTCACCGTGACGCAAGCGCGGTTCTTGGCTCGGTCCGGCCGCCCTTACGTTCATCCGATGGCCCGAAGGGACCACCGCGGGTCGCCAGTTCTTTCGGCCTATTCGACCCGTTGCAGCATAGCCGGCTTTTTCTGCAACGACCAAGTTAAACTGGGCTGTTGTTGCAATGTGGCGATGTTCGAGAGCGATGATTCGGGCACCCTATTTTAACATTCTGGTGAGGCGGGCTCTTTGTATTGCAGTGTGAGGCAAATAAAGTGTATCGTAGAGGTTCAGAGAACACAAGTAACGTCAGCAGCCCGGACAGACGGGTGCCCCACGTGCTGCCGTGTGATGTTCTCGTTACGCCGCCGACGGCTTGAGGAAGAGGTTGTACTCTCCCGTAGGCGGCATTGCAGCGGGTGGAGAGCTGGGTCACGCGCCGAAGCGGGCTGTCCGTGAAGGCACAGTCCATTTCCGCGAGGCGAGGCGCACTTCTCCACGCGAGCCAGCACCTCGCAATACGTGTGAACGGGCGTTGGACGAGAATTACAGATCAGAAACGTTCCGCTTCGAGCACGAACATTGGTGGTACCGAGCTCGGCGGAAGGTCATTATGGGTATGTTCCACCGTTGCTTCTGTGGGCGCAAGGACCTCCGCATCCTCGACATTGGCTGCGGGGCGGGAACGATTCTCAAGGGCCTGAGCGTGTATGGAGAAGCGGTTGGGTTGGATGAGTGCCCTGAAGCGGTTGAAAAGGCCCGGCGTTGGTCAGGCTGTGAGGTCCGGCTTGGAAGCATTCCGAGTGAGATTCCGTCAGATATCGGTCATTACGATGTGGTCTGTCTGTTTGACGTGATCGAGCACCTCAGCGATGACGGACGTGCCCTTGGGTGCGCCTGCGGACTCCTGAAGCCAGGAGGCTGTGTGTTTCTTACTGTTCCGGCAGTCCCGTGGATATACGGAATTCACGACGAGATCAATGGGCACCAGCGGCGGTACGACATGTCATCTCTGTATTCCACGCTAAGAAAGGCGGGATTCAGGCGGATTCAGCTGTCATACTTCAATTCGCTTCTCGCTCCGGCGTTAATCCCCGCCATTTTGTACCGAAACCGCTGTCGCCAAGGCCACCACTTTGAGGTGCGTACTCGCTTGGCGCCAATCCTGGAGTACCTTTTCGGTTTGGAGCGCTTCCTGGTGGGATATACCCACCTGCCTTGGGGGCTCTCACTGGCAGGGGTAGCGGCAAGAGGCCGAGAGTCCCATTAACGTGGAGTCCCTCGCCGGATTGCTACGGATCTTGGCTCGGCGCATGGCGGGCGTGGCGCGTCCTTGTGAAATCGGTCCTTCTTCGGACGCTTTGCGCCCGGAGATCTTAAGGAGCCCAGTGTCGCAT
Source organism: uncultured Phycisphaeraceae bacterium (assembly GCA_964405925.1). Lineage (GTDB taxonomy): Bacteria > Planctomycetota > Phycisphaerae > UBA1845 > UBA1845. The sequence continues at coordinate 4,178 of CAYOQG010000200.1, forward strand.
GCTCTCAACACACCATCGATCCGGTCGTTTGTTGCAACTATCAGCACGAGCGACGCGCCTTCGAGGTATGAGACGCCCGACAGATGTCTCGCTGCCTAGGACGAAAGGTGTGCGACGGGGGGAAGGCAGTCAATTTGCCGTATTGCTAGTACCCGCAATCGCCATCGTCATCATTACGTATTGGCCAGTCCTCTCTGCGAAGGCTGCTTATCTTGATGACGAGAAATACGTAACGCACAACTATTTGGTCAGGAATCCGAGCTGGGCCTCACTGGAGCGGTTCTTCACAGAGATCCTTGAGCCGTCTTCCGTGCGCGGCTATTACTGCCCTCTCACCATGGCCTCGCTTATGTTAGACTATCGGCTCGGCGGCCGAACCAATCAGAGCGTGTTCCGCATCACGAATCTCATACTCCACGCGTGCAACACGGCGCTGATCGCGGTGTTACTTAACCTACTCCTCAGGCAGCCGTTAGTAGCGGTTTTTCTCGCCCTCCTATTTGCCATTCACCCGGTGACTGTCGAGGCAGTCGCCTGGGTAAGTCAGCGTAAGACCCTGCTCGCATCCTTTTTTGCCCTATCCTCCCAGGTTTTGTATGTCCGTTATACCCTAGCTGGTCAACGAAGTCGCTACGTCGCCTCAGTCGGACTTTTTGTGCTGGCACTGATGAGCAAACCCACTTGTGTTCCGCTTCCCATACTCCTGCTCCTGTTTGACTACTGGCCGCTCAAGCGGCTCGGTATGCGATCGGTGCGCGAAAAACTGCCATTCTTTCTCCTTGCCGGTCTGTCCGTCATTATAACGATCGTGTCGCAGCGGAGGACAGCAGGCATCATCATGCCAAATCGCTCTTTCGCTTCGATATTGCTCCTGGTCCTCCACAACACCTTTTACAACTCGGCCCTGTACTTTCGTGACATTGTCTGGCCTTTCGGCCTACCGGCCCACTACTCGTTTCCGAACCACTTGGACCCTTCCCACCCGCTGGTGCTAACCGGCCTGGGAGGCGCAATTGCACTGATAGGCATACTCGCGGTGTCGCCACATCATCGGCCCTCCCTCATTGCAGGATGTGGGTACTTCCTCGCAGCACTCTCTCCCACGCTCGGTTTTATTGGCTTCACCAGCGTCATCGCTGCCAACCACTACGTCTATCTACCTATGTTTGGACTGTTGTTAGCGAGTTCTGCTGCACTAGGCAATGTCATACGTCGGATGGGCAAACGTGTGTGCTGGCAGTCTATGGCGATCGTAGTCCTGGTTCTAGTGTGCGGATTGGAGAGCATACAGACACGCTGGTGCCTTAGTCACTGGGCTAATACGGCGCAGCTTTACCGACAGCTACTGAAGAGAGCGCCACGCTCTTCGCTACTGCACACGAATCTTGGAGTCGCACTGATGCGGAACGGAAACCTGGACAGTGCGGTAGCGCGTTTTGAGAAGGCACTAGAGATAGAGCCTGATGATGCCCTTGCACGCAACAGTCTAGGTGTGGCACTCATCCAGCTTGGTGCAACTGATGAGGCGATCCGACAGTTCTCACTGGTCATTAAAGATGCGCCAGATTTCGCAGTGGCGCATGTCAATCTTGGAAATGCGCTTGTGAGACAAGGAGATATCCCGGCCAGTGTAGCGTACTTTGAGAATGCCATTCGCATAAGCCCCGATTATGCCGAGGCACATAGCTACCTTGGTGCCGCCCTCTTGCACCTCAAGGAGACCGATCGGGCAATAGAGCACCTGCGCCTCGCCGTTTGCCTGGATCCCCGGGACGCGTTGGCCCATTACAATCTAGGGACCGCACTTTTGGAGGGGGCATCTGTTGACATGGCGACTGAGGAATTCGAGATAGCAGTTGGCCTCGACCCGGGTTCTGCGAAGATGAAAAATGCTTTGGATTGGGTTGAATCAATGAAAGCACGCGATTGACACCTGGCCTATCCAGGATGAAGCAGTGGAACGATGTTGAGGGAAGATCGCCACAGTTATGAAAACGTCCTGCTCTTTCCCCTTGCCATCAGGCACCCTCGGTTGGCGATTGTCGGTGGGTTGCTGACCGCGCTAGTCGTCGGTCCAGGTGTGCTGAGCCTGCAGGTGCGCACAGATGGGAATGCCCTCGTTCCGCAGGCTGCTCCTGCAATACGGTATGACCGTGCCGTGCGCGGGGCCTTTGGAGTAAAGGACCAAATTGTTGTCGTCATTGAGACCCAACGACCAGGTGGCATCTACAATCGCAATACTCTGTTGCTTCTCTGTGAACTAACTCAGCAGTTCTCGCGTATTGACGGGCTGAGCGAAAACGACGTCGTCAGTCTAGCCACAGAGCGCACCTATCGCTTTCGGCCCGGCAGTCTCACATACGTCCCGATTCTCGGGCCGCTGTTCGGCGAGTCCTTTTCCAGTCCTGGCGGCGCCCGAGCTGACCGCGACGCACAGGTCTCAGTGACACCTGAAGGACAGCACCCAAGCCTAAGACCGAGTTCTTCAGGTGAACAAACCGCGGAAACTAGCCGACGTTTGGGCGAGCCAGCCCCGGAGTCGCCCCAGCTGGGTGAGGTGGATGCACTCAAGCAAATCAGAGCCGACGTTGAACGCGCCGACCTCTTTGTCGGCACACTTGTCTCCCACGATCACAGGGCTGCCGCCATCTTGCTTGGAGTCGGCCAGAAAGAGAACCGCAAGCACATCTACGAAGCAATTAGGACCATCATAGAGGCACTCCCACATCACCCCGAAAGAATCTATGTCGCAGGTGCACCGGTCGCTGAATCCCTGTTAGGTACTTACCTACTGGCCGATTTGAAGCACTTAATCCCCATTTCCGCCGCACTGATGGCGGGTGTGTTCTTGCTCAGTTTTCGGAGTCTCTGGAGCATCCTGCTGCCGGTGTCAGAGGTAGCAGCAAGTCTAGTGTTTGTGTTTGGGATCATGGGGTGTATCGGCGTCCCTGTGTACCTGACCATGGCAGTGCTCCCGGTTATTCTTACAGCGATTGGTGTTGCCGATGAGATTCATATCTTCAATCATTACCGTCAACATGTGCGCGCCGAGCCCCGTCTTTCGACAGCGATGGCGGTGACTGCAACGATGCGAGGTACTTGGCGTCCAGTTGTAAAGACGTCGATTACAACCGCCCTTGGCTTCCTTTCTTTTGCGCTCTCCCCTCTCATACCGGTACGCTCGTTCGGCATCTTTGTGGCCTTGGGCATTCTCTTCTGCCTAGTCTGGTCTCTTGCAGTCATCCCGGCAGCCTTGGTGTTTGTGGATAGAGGGCGGGTGCCGAGAGGGCCCCGTCTGCCCGTGCAGCCGGGCCTCGCTCCGTTTGAAAGGTGTCTAGTACGCGTGAGTGTATGGTTGCTGGAGCACCGTTACATGACGGTCGGTCTAGTGAGCGCTTTAGTAGTCATTGCGACCTGTGGTGTGTGCAAAGTATTCGTTCAGGATAGCTGGGTAGACGGGTTCCCGAAGTCGAGTGCCTTCTATCGCGCCAGTGTTCGCGTCGATGAACTGTTCTGTGGCACGCATTTGCTGCTCATCGATCTCGGCATCAATTCCAGACTTTTAAGGGGTCCCGTGTCTGGTGAAGATTTGGGGCCTCACCGTGTGAGGCTACCAATCGGTTCGCTCGATTCCCCCACGTCCTTGGTTGGTGCGGACTTCAAGCTGATGCTGGGTGGCAAGAATACGTTCACGGTCGCAACAGTGCGAACCGAGGACGGATGGATATACTTGGACTTCCATCCCCTGTCATCAGAATTGCCAACATGCTGGGATGCCCGCCACACTGAGCACTACCAATACCTACTGGGACGAGACGTGGATGGCTTCCTTAGTACGGAACGCCTACGCCGCATGAGTGCATTCGAGCAGTTCCTTTCTGACCAGCCACATGTGGGTGGTGTACTTGGACCCTTTGCCTACGTTACGGCGGTGCGCCGAATGAAGGGGTACTCAACGGAACGGTCCTGCGACCTGCCTGATGATCCGCGGGTGATCAAGACGGAGTATGACTACTACCAAAGGTTTCGGGGAGAACATCAACTCCGACAGATCGTTGGTCATGAGTACCGGCGCGCGCTATGCACTGTGTTTCTGAAAGATGCCAACTACCGCTCGACAGCCAATCTGTTGGCCGCCATCCGCGAGTACGAGCAACGAGAGTTCCTTCCTCATGGTGAGCGAGCCGGCTTCGCGGGAGACATCGCCGTTAGCCAGACGATGATCGAGGCGATTGTGCGAAGTCAAACCACTTCGTTGATCCTGACCCTGGGTGCTGTGACACTCATCATCATTCTGCTTAACCACTCCATCCGATGGGGAGTGTGCTGTGTGCTTCCAGTTGCATTTGCCGTGCTCGCGATCTTCGGACTCATGGGGTTGTTGGAGATCCCGCTGGGAGTGGCCACGAGCATGTTTGCAGCGATGACCGTTGGCGTGGGCGTCGATTATGCCATTCACCTTATCGACCGCTGGCGCTGTTCGCAGAAAGAGCATCCAGACATGGTTCTGGCAGACGCCATGGCGTGGATCGGAAAAGCCATATCTGTGAATGCCCTCACCCTTGGAGTGGGCTTCGCAGTAATGCTTGTGTCTGAGGTCCCGGCCAACGCGCGCCTCGGATTATTGATGGTCACTGGGGTGGCAGCCTCCTGGCTCGCGACCGTTCTTGGGCTGCCTGCGATGGCCCGTTTGATGGGGTTACCGCTTGGCCGGAGGGAGCTTCGCGCGGACTAGCGCTCGCGGGCCTCTGTGGGGGACCCAAGACAAAGAATCACGCTTGCTAGCCCAAGTTGAACGCCGCTGGGCGATTTTCGACTTTTTGGGGCGCGTAAGACGTAGCTGGCGCGGTCGCCAGCGGGGTTTCGTGTTCTGAAATCCGATGTAGTCACGACCTACTTGGTTGCCGGGCGTCGTTTCTGTATCATCCTTGTTGTAGAGGGATCGTTGATCTGCGGCAGGGTAGACCCTGTTGCGGTGGCTCAAAATCCGATGATCGAAACCCTACCAAACTGGCTCAATATTGGATGATCGTCTCCACTAGGTCCACCTCTTCGTCTGGTGCGGGGAATGTTAGCGGCGTCGCGGCGAACGTCCCGTTATCATCAATGCATCCGTTCAGCGTCGGAGACTGTGACAGGCCGGTATCATAGGCTGAGAACGTCCCAGCTCCTGGCCAGGGATCACCGTCTTCGAGCTGCACGATGTCCACGGTTGGCGCCGGCGTGAACTCCACCGTCCCCACGACTCCAGCCTGTGGAACGATCTCCAGTCGGATCGTGAGTCCCATCGTGGACTCGCCAGCTGTGCTCCCGCTGACCACGACATAGCCTATCGTGCCTTGGACCATCGTGATGTCGTTTACAGTCAGCGTGGCCGCGTCCACCGTGATCGGCAGCAGCAGCGCCGCCCCAAGGTACGTCGTCCAAGCCCGCCTTAACGGCACTGAAGTTCTCACGTTAGCCCATTCCAGTCTCATGTTCATCATTCGTTTACGTTACGCCTGAATCGTCGTTCCCCGCCCCCGTTCCTGTCTGCGCCGTTATAAGGCGGCTACTCAAGGCTGATAAATATCCGGGAGCTTGAACGCTTCATCCACTTCGAAGTAGGTCTTCTCGACGTCACCGAGTTCCACCATCCCATTCTTATCAACGTCGTTCACTTCGCTAATATCCACGAATATGAATGGATTGGCAGCAGTCCGTACCATTTGCAGGTCTTCGCCATCGGTGTCCACCTGTCCGTCGCTCACGTTTCCGGCCATATTGGCAAGCCCAAACACTGAATTGCCGCCTGCATTTCCGTCACCGCTGGGCATCAGCACAGGGTTACCGGCCAGTTCTCCATCAAGAGCGACGTTGTCTACGCCGTCGTTTACAGTGATCTGCGCAGCATCGAGCGTGACTTTCAGCCAGCGACTCTTGACGTGATCGTCACTGAATACGATGTCGAGCACGGTTACTCCGTTCACGATCGCGGTTGCGGCTTGTACAGTTTCAGAGCCGGTGATCGGAGTAAAATCTGTTCCTTCGCCCGTGGTCCATTCATATGACAGCGCCGTCGGCGGTGAGGCCGCGAAGTCAACGGGCATATTGAAGGTCACCCTGATGCCGGTAATCCCTTCGATGTAGTTGGTCGCGTTCTCGAGCGGGGAGAAGTCCTCCGGTGGTATCGGGAGAAACCAATAGCTCGGATCGGCTTGTTCGCCGCAGGTGCCGTCAGGACAGTCCGCCCCTGAGAAGCATGCCGACCCGTTATTGCTGCCACCGAAGCAGGTGAGGAACCTACCGGCGTAGAAAACCTCCAAGTTGGTCACTTTGGGCAGACAGACGTTAATTACCTCGATTACCTCAACGGTCAGCGAGAGTTTCGAGTCAGCGCCCAACGGAGCTGCCTCGACCACCCAGAACGGGTCACCGGTCGTGCCCGCGGCGATGACATTCGCCCGGACAGAATGAGCTGGGATCGAGAGGGTGTAAGTGCCTGGTGTGTCGGGTACGTCCAGGTTGCCGGCCGCAAGTGGCGTAGGCGTCTCGCATTCGTTCAAGCATACCGGATCCCCAAGTGGGAAGGGGGCGTTGTCAACCGTGTTCTTGATCGTGTTCTGCGCTCCGCCGATCTGAACGAGATCGCCTTTGCGGCCTGGGACGTCCGTTCGCCCGCCGAAACCAGACGGGTTTGTAAACCCCTTTGGTTCGAAGAAACAGCTCGCGAATGGGTGCGGGGAGGCCTGCGCAAGATCTCCACCGTCGAACGTGAGGTCGAACGAAAAGCCCGCCAGCCCCTGACTGCCCGTGTCGCTCAGGTGCCCGGTGACAGTGTAGATGAGCGATGTCCCCGGACATACTACAATCC
>CAYOQG010000201.1:0-10913 GCA_964405925.1 uncultured Phycisphaeraceae bacterium
CAGCGAGCCCGAGGCGTGGAAGGCCCTCAAGCGTGTTCTGCGCACCGAGGACCTCGAAATCACCACACCGGGCAGCGCTTTCCCGGGGTGGGCGCCGGCTCTGAAGCCCGATCCCATCAAGGTGGACGTCAAAGTCGTCATGCTCGGCGACCCCTGGACGTACGCCGTACTCGACGCCTACGATCCGGACTTCCCCTATCTGTTCAAGGTACTGGCGGATTTCGATGACGTGATCGAACGGGACGAGGTTGGCTGCCGTCACTATGCAACCGTGTTGGCACACATCGCCCGCGAAGAGCAGCTCCTACCGTTCGACCGCGGGGCTGTCGCTGCCTTGATCGAGCATGGTGCCCGTGTCGCGGAGGGCAGCGGCAAGCTTTCGGCTCGATTCGGACGGGTCGCTGACATCGCCCGCGAGGCTGCGTTCATCGCTTCACAAGCAAGCCCCCAACGACCGAAGGGCGTGTCCGGGCGGGTCACTGGGGATGACGTGCACCAAGCCATACACCGTGGCAAGCAGCGAGCCGATCTACCAGCCCGTCGTTTTCGAGAGTACGTCGCAGACGGGACCATTCGGGTCGAGACGACGGGATCGACCGTCGGCCAGATCAACGGTCTCGCCGTCCTGCGAGCGGGCCCGATGATCTACGGTTTTCCGACGCGGATCACGGCTACGATCGGCCCAGGGACAGCGGGAGTGATCAACATCGAACGCGAGGCGGCGCTGAGCGGTGCGATCCATACAAAGGGTTTTTATATTCTCAGCGGATTGCTGCGGTATCTGCTCAGGACGGACCATCCGCTGGCGTTCGACGCCTCGGTGGCGTTCGAGCAGAGCTACGGTGCCATTGACGGCGACTCCGCTTCCGGTGCCGAGATTTGCTGTCTTCTCAGTGCCCTGACCGACATTCCGATCCGCCAGGACCTCGCCATGACCGGTGCCATCGATCAAATGGGCCATATGCTGGCCATCGGGGCGGTCAACGAGAAGGTCGAGGGATTCTTCGATGCCTGCCGAGACATTGGCACGCTGAGGGGGCAGGGTGTGATCATCCCACGTTCGAACGCTGGTGACCTGATGCTCAGAGAGGATCTGGTCGGAGCCTGCGCCGCGGGAAAGTTCCATGTCTACGCCATAGACACGGTGCACGAGGCCCTCGCCTTGCTGACCGGCCGAGCCCCCGGTAAGCGAAGCGCCTCGGGCAAGTATCCCAAAGACAGCGTTCTAGGCATCGCCCTCAAGCGCGCCCGCGAGTATTGGCGCAAAGCCGCCCGCCGACCGGTCGTGACACGAGAGACGACCGCCGAGCGCTTGACAGCCAGACGAGCTGCAAAACCTACGCTCACCGACGAGGATTGAATCAGGATGCGCGGTTGTGGATCGTCCTGACCAGCGGGTCCAAACACCCGCCATTAGCGACGTCTTGCCACCCGCCATGGCTCCGAGACCTCCAACCTCGCGGGAATAACGATCCGTTCTGCTGGGCTATAATGGGTGAAGGCTCTGCGCTGCGCGGACCAGTGAATCGTTTTCGGGGCACGGGAGGATGTGCGTGGGGGTGCGTCCAATATTTTTCCTCTTGCTGATACCTGTGTTTTGGGTTGTCAGGGCCTCCCCGCTCGTAGAGCGTGCTACACCCGTAGGCAGCGTCGATCCCCTCCCGGTGGTTGCCAAAGATACGGCGATTGGTCGCGTGGCTGCGTGGGTGTTCTTTGTGGACAAGGGGATGGAGTCGAAAGCCGCCTGCGATCAGGCCATACGGCAAGTGGCTTCGTCTTATAACAAAAGAGCTATCAAGCGGCGGATGTTGCGACGGACAGCGCCGGGGCTCTTCGATGAGCGCGATCTTCCCATCTCTGACGCGTATGTCCAGGCGGTCGAGAAGACAGGGGCACGGATTCGGACGCACAGTCGGTGGCTTAATGCTGTCAGCATTTTGGTAACGGGAGATCAGATTGACGCCGTTTCGAGATTACCCTTCGTCAAATCCGTCGAACCTGTGCGCCGGTCACGCACGGACCGGATGGCGTCAACGACACAATCATCCAACTGCACCGGCTCTGCGGCAGGTTCGGGAAGCTTCTATGGCCTATCGGAGGGGCAGCTACGACTGATCAACCTTATCGCCTTGCACGAAGCGGGTTTCACGGGCGACGGTGTCATCATCGGTGTGTTGGACACTGGCTTTCGTACGACGCACGAAGCCTTTAACCACCCGGACCATCCCCTTCAGATTGTGGCTGAGTGGGATTTCGTAAACGACGATCCCATCACCGCCAACGAGCCCGGCGATCCTCCAGACCAACACGACCATGGGAGTTATATTCTGGGGGCGTTGGGCGCGTATCTGCCCGGGGAGCTGGTCGGGGCCGCCTACGACGCCTCATATATTCTTTGTAAGGTCGAGGACGCCCCAGAGGAATACAACGGCGAGGAAGACTTCTTCGTCGCCGGTCTCGAGTTCATCGAAGCCAATGGCGGTGACGTGGCTACGTCATCCGTTGTGATCTACGTCGGCTATGACCAGGAGGACTTGGACGGCCTGACCGCGGTCATGACGGTTGGAATCAACGTCGCCACCGAAAATGGGGTGATTGTCTGTCAGGGGGCTGGCAATGAGGGCCATGATAGTGATCCGTCAACGTCGCATCTGGTCCCGCCGGCTGACGCCTTCGACGCGATCACGGTCGGCGCCGTAGGTACAACCGGGTCAATCGCCAACTTTAGCTCGGACGGTCCGACCGCCGACGGTCGGGTCAAGCCCGAGGTGCTTGCCCAGGGCGTCAGTGTGTGGACCGTGGAGCCGGGCAGCGACACAGGATTCTATCCCACCGGAGGAACTTCACTGGCGACACCCCAAGCCGCGGGTGTGGTCGCCTGTCTGTTGCAGGCCCGGCCTGATTGGACCATCGAACAGATGCGGGAGTTTTTGTTCAAGACAGCCGATTACTACACCACCTATCGGACTTACGATTCAACGTACGTCCTCGGCTACGGCCTGATCAACGCCTACAAAGCCTATGATTGGGACTGCAATGGCAACGGTGTCATTGACGCGGACGACGTCGCGAATGGGACCAGCCTGGACCTGAACATGAACGGCAATCCGGACGAGTGCGATCTTCCCGCTGACTTTGACGGCAACGATCGCCTGGACGACCGGGACTACCGTCGCTTCACGCTTTGCCTGGCCGGTCCTGGGATTGCTGTCCCCCGAGGGTGCCTCCTGGCTGACGCCGATCAGGATAGCGATGTTGACTTCCAAGACTTCGCCGCCGTGCAGGCGGCGTTCACGGATTGACCCGTGAGCGCGTTTCTTGACTTGGTCCCCTGAGCCGCGAGTAGTAGTAAAGCCCAGGGTTTTCGGAAGCCCGCGCGGACTCACCAGGTGGGCAACCGTGGCACTCTGTCAGATCTGCGATGGGAGAACGGCGTCTTCTCTAAAGCGGTTCGATCGTCAAGCGAAGCTTTCCCTCACCAATCTCGACCGATTGGATTCTGTACGGTCGTTCACCGTTAAACCAGACGAATCGATTCTTAACGGCCACACCTTCGAAGAGCTCATCGGCTGATTGGATCGTCTGCAGAGCGTCCAAAAGTGGCCTGGTGGTACCGTTCAGTTCCCGCTTACCTTGCCGCCCTTGTCTTAATAAGCGCTCGAACGCCTGGCGGACAATCATCTTAGGCAGTGGAAGTGACCCAATGTAGGCACCCTCTAACGTGATCGTTAGCGCTGCTTTATCATTGGAAGCGTCGAACCTCAGTCCCAGACTGATGATCGCCTGCCACGTCTCGGCAACATAATGGGCGCCGATCCACAACCTGCCATCGCGAAAACCGATGGTAGGATTGCTGAACTCAGGGGGAAGTGCATCGCGAGCATCGGGCCAGGCGTGTGGGAGCGCGGTCAACCACTCGTTCACCGGTTGCTCAGTCAAGACAACCGTGAATGGGTTCCCCTCAACCATCCGGTCGCTGATGAAGTCAGCCGTCGTCACGGCCTGGCGACGTGCCTGGTGAATCCCCGCCTCGTCCAAGATCGCGGGCACGTACCAACTCGGTTTGTGGTGCAGGGCAAGCCATATGGCAACAAACACCAGCGGCGCAGCGATGAGCATGGCGGTCAGTGCCCGCTCAGCGCGTCGCCAAGCCTTACGTTTGCTGATGACTGTGCGCACGACTCGTGGTTGCCTCGCCAGCTTCGTCAATTCGTGTTCGTCTCGTTTGACCCGACAGATCGCGTCACCCTACAATGGGGCGCCCAGAACGAAAAGGTCCAAAGCCGCGGGACGAGAACCCGCCTTCTGTGAGGCTCAAAGATTGTTCACTCGAACCACTGGGTGGCTGATTGTACCGTTATGGCTTACAGCGATGGGATGGCTGGTTGCCCATGACGTCTGGCCGGCTTTGACCGCCCAGGAAGCTCCACGGCATCGTCCGAGCGAGTGGCTCAAGGAGGAAGGCCGGCAGTCCGAATTCAGCATCCTCCTTGATAACGTCCCAACCGGACGAATATGGACCACTTATCTCGTGGGCGAGGGGTCGTTGCAGCGAACCGATCTGATTTGGATCTGGGGGCTCCCCATCGCCCCATTGCGGGTCGGTGTCGACTCGGTCTTCACGGCCGAGGGCGTTCTCGATGAGCTGACGGTGAAACTGACCACCCCTGACCAGCACATGTACCTACACGGTGAGCGGTTCCACGCGGACTTCTCGTTCACCTTCCAGAACGGGCCGATCGAGCAGGCCTTCAAGGTGCCCCTCATCGAGGGTGGGCTGATCGCTGACGCCCTAAGCCCCTTCTCCCAGCTCACCGACATCCACGTCGGACAGACCTGGCGGATACAAATGTTCAACCCCATCGCCGCCTTGACGGGGGTTGGCGACCGGTTCATGCCCATGTTGATTAAGGTCACCGGGAAAGAACGCATCGCCACCCCAGAGGGTGAGCGTGAGTGCATGGTCGTCGAATCCACACGTGCGAAGGCCTGGGTCGATTCGCGCGGTGTCGTTCTTGTCCAAGAGATCAACCTGCCGATGCCCGGTAAGATTCGCATTGTCCGTCAACCGACGTTCAACGAAGACGCAATGTTGGAAGTGAGGAGGAACCCTCTGCACCGACGCGAAGGGGAGGTCAAGCGGGAGCCGTTGGACAGACGGAGAAGAAGGCAGCCGTGAGCGAGGGTCCTGGTGACAACGCCATTGTCTTGTCCCATGTCCGCAAGTCGTACGGACGAACACTTGCGGTGCGGGATCTCTCGCTCGAGATTCCACGTGGGCAGCTCTTTGCCTTCCTCGGCCCCAACGGGGCGGGCAAGACCACCACGATCAAGATGATTGTCGGGCTTCTAAGGCCGGATGCCGGCTGCATCCACGTCTGCAGGCAGGACATCACCACAGACGGACTTGCGGTCAAGTCCCAACTCGCGTACGTGCCCGACCAGCCCTTCCTCTACGAAAAGCTCACCGGCCGAGAGTTCCTGTATTTCGTGGCCGAAATATATGGGATACCCAAGAAACGCCGCGATGACAACCTGACGTCTCTGATTCAGCGGCTCGATATCGGGGAATTCCTCGATCAATTGACGGAGAGCTACAGCCACGGCATGAAGCAGAGAGTCGTGCTGGCCGCAGCCCTTCTCCATGACCCGGCCGTTCTGGTCATTGATGAGCCCATGGTGGGTCTGGACCCTCGCGCAATTCGCACCGTCAAGAATCTCTTCATCGAACACACCAGGCGCGGTGGCACGGTCTTCATGAGCACACATACCCTCGATATCGCTGAGGCAGTCGCGGACCGCATCGGCATCATCAACGAGGGTGAGCTCATCGCCATGGGCACCCTGAACGAGCTGCGGACCCAGGCTCGACGGGAACACTCACTCGAGGAGATCTTCCTCGAGTTGACGGAGGTTGGCAATGGCTCAGGCCTTTGATGCGCTGGCGCGCCGACCTCGCCTTGGGTTGCTCTTCCGGATCAAAGCTTGTTCGGTGCGGAATCGCGTCCGGCAGGCGGTGGATGAGGCCCCGATTCGCGTCAGCGCTGCCGTCATTCTTGTCGCTCTCATTTGGGTGGGATTGTACTTCCTGTTTTACGTCGTGTTCCTGCAGTTTCGGCGGACACCGCTGGAAGCCACGGTGGCCATACCGCTTATTTTCAACTTCTTCTTCGTGGCGATGCTGGCCCTGCTGAGTTTCTCGAATGCCATCATATCCTATGGAGCATTATTCGGAAAGCATGAGTCCGCCTATCTGCTGACCACACCGCTGACCTTCCGCGACGTCGTGACACTGAAGTATATCGAGAGCCTCGTCTTCGCGAGCTGGTCACTAATCGTGTTGGGCTTGCCGCTGATGTTGGCCATGGCCAAGGCGGCGGAGGATCGTTCGGATCTGGCCGAACCTCGCATCTTCTACGTTCTGTTCATCGCGTTCTTCCTGGCATTTATACCGATTCCCGCCGCCATCGGACTTCTTGCTGCCTGGGGGTCGGCGCGGTTCTTTCCCCGGCGGGCCGTCCGGATTATCGCCGTTCTCGTCGGCGTGGTTGTGGCAGTCTTTATCGTCTGGGGCATGAGGTCGCTGCGCCTGGGTGATTCCGTGCCGGAGATCTGGCTTCGTTCTTTCTTGGCAAGAATGAGTTTTGTGGAGTCTGCTTTCCTTCCCAACAACTGGGTCGCCCGCGGGATCGACCATGCCATCCATGAGAACTTCACGGAGTCGGCGCTGTATTTGGGCGTGACGGTTGCCAATGCCCTTTTCGCCAGTTGGCTTTCCGTTCTGATCGTAGCCAAGCATTTTAACGTGGCCCACGACCGAGCGTCAGCCGGTCAACAGGAAGCCCGGCGAACAGCGTGCCACCCGTCGGGAGGGGTAGCCGGGCTTGTGTTTTGCTACCTTCCACTTCCGCTCCGCCTCATCGCGGCCAAAGACCTGCGGACGTTCTTCCGCGATCCGTTGCAGTGGAGTCAGCTCGTTATCTTGTTCGGCCTGATCGTGCTCTATCTGACGAACATGCCCACCCTGCGATTGCGAATCGCCGGCTCGGGGTGGTTGCTCATTATTCCCTTCTTGAATCTCTGCGCGGTCAGTCTCATTTTGGCGACCTTTACCTGCCGTTTCGTGTTTCCGCTCGTCTCGCTGGAGGGCCAGGAGCTGTGGTTGATCGGGCTGCTGCCCATGCGACGAGGGCGGATTCTTCTCGCCAAGCTCGCGTTTGCCATGACGGTGACATTACTGGTTGCTGTCGGTACCATGTCACTTGCTGCGGTGATGCTGGAGCTGGATTGGGCGTGGACGGCCCTGCACCTGATGATCACCGTAGCGGTCTGTTTCGGGTTATGCGGTTTCGCCGTGGGCATTGGTGCCCGACTACCCATGTTCAATCAGACCAGCGCCGCCCGCATCGCCAACGGTCTTGGTGGGACGACGAACTTGCTGGCCTCCGTAGCTCTGGTGGCGGTTGTGATGGCCGGTGTCGGTTTCGCGACCTGGCGCTCACGGGACATGGTCAGTGACGCGATGCCGGACCTGAGCGCAGTTCTGATCTGCCTGGCTGTTATCGTGTTCAGCATCGCGGCTGGTAGCGTAGCCCTGCTCGTCGGGGCCAGACACTTCGATCGTGTTGAGGTTTAGCGGGCGCGGCAAGATCGTTCCGTGAGCTGCGGGCAGAAGTAGAACCGCACTTGTCAGGAACCCGCGCGGGCTTTTCGCATAATGGGACACCTCGTCTCTATAACACCTCCCATATGAAAACGCGGTCATCGGGTGCCCGATAAACATCAGCCTCTCCCGCGATCAAGGAACGGTATCCCGCAGGCGCCACGACTTGTGAAACCAACGGGCCTATCATCGGAAGAGGGGGGAATGAATGAACATCGTGCCATCAGAGAACCCGTATCGCTCTCAAGCAGGTGCACCGCGCGACGACATTCCCAAGTTTGTGCCACCCCTTGACAGTGAGGAGATTTTCCGAAGACTGATCGCCGACGAGCTTCGCTCGGGTCGTTTGACCCGGGCGCAGCGGCGGCGGATCGTGCTGTACGGCGCCAGCATGGGGCTGTCCGCCGTGCGGATAGGCCGCCTCGTCAGCACCTGCCGAGAGGAAGCCCTAGAAAGCGGCAACCGGGCCGAGCGCTACCATGCCCTGCGATTGGTCGAACCGCCTCCACCATTGATCCCGACACACATCAAGATCAGCTTGATGGTGGCGGCGGCCATCGTGATCGATGTCCTGCTGATCTTCGCGCTGTGCTCGTGAGTAGGTGCAAACACGACGTGCGGCCGGGTGGTGCTAATAGCGGACGTGTGTCGACCTATACACATTCTTGAGTGAGACGCGGCGATCGCGTACAATTCCCTGAAGTCTCTCTCCACGCGCCTTTCGTTCCTGGGGGAAATAGCCGTGGCGCGCATTGCAGTGATTTGTATTCCCGTCGTGTTACTCTCGGCCGGGGTGCATGCGCAAGTCGTTATCGAGACCGTGACCGTGGGCAATCCGGGCAATCCGCCTGATACGCGGTATGAGACGCCGGGCTACGGCGGGGTGGACTACTCCTACAACATCGGCAAGTTCGAGGTCACCGCCGGGCAGTACACGGACTTTCTCAACGCCGTAGCGGCCGAGGACACGTACGGGGTGTACAACGAGGAAATGTGGACCCACGAATACGGCTGCAAGATTGAACGGACCGGCTTGTCGCCTGATTACAGCTACTCCGTTGCCGGCGACTGGGCCGACCGCCCGGTGAATCTCATCTCCTGGGGCGATGCAGCCCGATTCTGCAACTGGCTTCACAACGGGCAACCGACGGGGGTACAGGACCTGACGACGACGGAAGACGGGTCTTACTACCTCAACGGCGCTACGACGGATGCAGAGCTAATCGCCGTCGTGCGCAAGGAGGATGCCACATGGGTCATTCCGTCGGAGGACGAGTGGTACAAGGCGGCATATCACTACAACGACGGCGCGACGGCCAATTACTACGATTACCCGACGAGCAGCGACAGCGTTCCAAGCAATGATCTGGTCGACCCCGATCCGGGCAACAACGCGAATTTCTACGTTCGTTTCGACGACTACACGATTGGCAGCCCGTACTTCCGCTCAAGAGCCGGTGACTTTGAGAACTCGGAGAGTCCCTACGGCACGTTCGACCAGGGCGGGAACGCGTTTGAGTGGAACGAGGCGGTCATCAGTGGTTCGTATCGTGGTCGCCGCGGCGGGTCGTCCTTCAGCACCGCTGGCTACCTGCGCGCGGTTTCCCGCAGCAGCAGCTACCCGACGCTCGAGAACTACGGGGTCGGGTTTCGTGTCGCCAGAGTTCCCGAGCGCGGCGACTACGATGTCAACGGTACCGTTAACCTCGCTGATTACGCGGAGTTCCCTGGATGCCTTACCGGGCCGGAGGTAGAACGAGACGCCCAATGCGAAATCTTCGACTTTGACTTCGACCTTGACGTTGATCTAGCCGACTTCACAGGTTTTCAACGCGTCTGCACGTCGCCGCCGGGCATGGTCTTTGTCCCGGCTGGCGAGTTCGAGATGGGCGATCCGTGGAGCGAGGGTGACGAGGATGAGCGTCCGGTTCATACGGTGTATCTGAGCCCGTACTACATAGACAAGTATGAGGTGACGAACGAGCAGTACGCGGCGGCTTTGAACTGGGCTATCCTCGGCGGGTGGATCTTTGTGGGTGCGGATGATCAGATCGTCCGCGGAATGCACAACAACACGATCTATTGCGACACGACGGCAAGCTCTGCGTACAGTCGAATCACATGGGATGGAAGCATTTTTGGCGTGGTCTCAGGCAAGGAAAACCATCCGATGTTGCGGGTGAGCTGGTACGGCTCGGTCGCTTACTGCAACTGGCGCAGCGCGATGGAGGGCAAGCCGCTGTGCTACGACCTGTCCACCTGGACGTGCGGCTTCGGCGTGGCGGGCTACCGGCTGCCGACGGAAGCGGAATGGGAAAAGGCTTCCGGATGGGATCCGGTCCAGGAGCGCCATTTCCGCTTCGGCGAGCACACCGACGGATGCGGGTACAACTGCCTCGACGGGCACCGGGCCGCCTTCTATAGCAGCGGTGGTCCGTATGGATTTGGGGAGGATCCGCCGGTGACGGCACCCGTAGGGTTCTACAACGGCGAACTGCATTACAAAGTAGATTTTGGCTGGCCGGGGAGCCAGACCAGCTATCAGACGCAGGATGCCAGGAGCTACTACGGCTGTTACGACATGAGCGGCAACGCGTGGGAGTGGTGTAACGACTGGTACGACGAGCGCTACTACGACTCCAGCCCGTACAGCAATCCGCAGGGGCCGGCTGGCGGCACGGAGCGTGTTCTGCGGGGCGGCGGTTGGCACGACGTTCCGAGGGACTGCCGGTCTGCGTATCGCGAAGGGCGCCTACCCGGTTACCGCTACTACGCCTACGGGTTTCGTTGTTCTCTGGGGACTCCATAGAGTGGTGCACTCATCCCTTTTGCTTCATTCCATCCGAGCGCAGCAAGGGTCGCGGCGTTCGAATAGGGGGTAGGGGACGGGAGGCAGAATAGGCGCCGGGACGCGGCCGCGTCTTCAGGCATGCGGCGGGTCGCTCCGTCAGCGGGGGCGACTTGCCCGATTTGTCACACCCCGCGGCTACGCTTGGGACGCGGATCGAAGTGTCAGGCAGCGGTGAACAAGGCCGAGGGGTTCATCGTTCCCCAATCGCCAATCTCCAATCCCCAATCGTCAATCCCCAATCCTCATTCATCCTTCATCCTTCCGCCTTCATCCTTGATCCTTGCAGTCGGTCTTTCGCGGTGCGTGGTGATCGGGGCACTTGGAGTTGTAAGCTCTCGGGGTTGTGGGCCTGTCAGGCGTTTGCGGAAGGCCACGTAGTCGTCGAGGTCGATGTCGTCG
>CAYOQG010000202.1:0-10894 GCA_964405925.1 uncultured Phycisphaeraceae bacterium
GTCTGGATCCGTTTTTGAGGATGTCGACCTCAGCGGGGCCAGGTTCTTCAACATCAACTTGCGTGGCGCGGAGATCGGAGCCGTCGATTTCGGTGGAGCCTCATTTAGCTGCATGAACACCGGCGAAGACCGCCCGCGCGAACCGGTCACCTTCCAAAACATCGAGCTGGACGACTGCACCATGCGCAACTGCTATTTCAGGAACACCAAGCTGGTGGGCTGCGAACTGACAGGGATGACCATCGACGGCGTCCCCGTGACGGATATGATCGCAGCCTTCAGAAAACTGAACGCGGACTCGTAGACTCAATGTCATACATAGCGAGCGCATCGGACACTTGGTGGAGAGACAGAGACTCAGCTAGCGCGGGTTTCACCCGCCGCAACCTTGGCCCCCGCCAGGTCCTCTCTGTCCAGTTTCCAGTCTCCAGTTTCTAGTCTCTGCGCACGGTGCCCCACCCAATCCCTAATCCCTAATCCCCAATCCCCAATCCCCAATCCCCAATCCCCAATCATCCTGATCGCTCGGCGCTCGACTTCCACCGATCAGGTGCCACGTTATAGTCGTTGGCGGCATCCGCTGCGACCACGCCGGCCTTGCGCGCATCGGGGTCTGCGGGTGCCATGCCCAAGTCCGGCGAAGCGGGCGCGGGCATGTTCTCTTCAACAAATGCGGGAGAAACACAAAACGCACAAAAAAAGTTGACAAAACGAACCCAATAAACCGCACTGGCGCTATCGAAAACGCGGATTCGCACCGGAAAACGAACCCAAGCGAACCCAGTTGCAGACCAAGACGAACCCACCCCGGGGGCAAGCGAACCCAAAGCAAACCCGTGCGGGCTTTTAGCCTTGCTATTACCCGCATTTCGACGGGTGCCCCTTAGGGGCAAGTGAGAATAGCCCAGCGATTCACAGGAATGCGCATGAAGCCTCGTGCTGCGTCCGGTTCATGGACGACCGATGAAACGACCCGAGAACAGGTTCGGGTGTCGGCCTGCCGGGACCTTCAGGCACAGGCGACCTCTTGCGGAACGGCAAGTATTCGAACAGCCCAAACCGAATGGACGCTCGTGTCGGACGCCTTGCCACCGGTCCTGCGTGTTATCCCCGGGGTCACAAGCTGGGCCTACTAAGGCCGGCTGCCATGCGTTTGAGTGGTACCCCGCACGTGACATGCAGCGTACCCCAATCCGCCACCCAACCTGCCCGCCCGACCATTGACGTCACGGGCCATCCCTGCGAAAATGCCGATGTTGCCGAAGGGAGCTGTTTGGGTCCACTCTGGGTCCATTGCCCCGGCGGTAACACCCGGCAAGCTGAAGTGCATGCTTCGGTATCAGACGATACGCTTCAGATGCCGGAGAGATACAGAGGTTCCAAGCAGCCCGGGTGGCGGAATTGGCAGACGCGCAAGCTTGAGGTGCTTGTGTCCGATTTAGGACGTGCTGGTTCAAATCCAGTCCCGGGCATTGGCTCCCACCCGCTTCTTGTCGCCACTCGTTTGCGGCGCTCCGGTACGAGGCTAGGAACAATTGTGCGCCGGTATCGGCTGACGCAGATGCGGTGGAGCGACGACCTAGGAATTCCGAATTACAGATTGCGAATTATGCACCGCGGAGCGTCGCGTGAGAGGACTGTCATTCGTATTCCGAGGCTCGTGCGTAGAGGTCCGCGATAGACGACTTGGGGCAACCGACCTTGTTGAGCTAGCCGCCCGCGTTCTGGGGGATGTAATGAGTTGACCGAAGCGATCGTAAAACCGACCGAACGTTTTGTCCTACGACCATTCGATCCGGCCTATGCCGAGGTCATCGCTGGTTGGGTGCAATCGGAGCAAGAGCTGCTTTGGCTCGCCCCGAGCACAGCAGGACCCCTTACCGCCGACAAGATCAGTGCCTGGCAGCGACCTAGCGGTGACGCCTTCGTATACGCAGAGGAGAATCACGCACCGCCGGTCGCCTATGGTGAGCTCAACCCGATGCGGCGCGAACCGGATCATCTCTGGGTGGGTCATGTCATCGTAAGCCCGGCTCATCGCGGTCAAGGGATCGGACAGGCATTCGTCCGCGCCATGCTGGATTATGCGTTTGAAACCGTGTGTGCTAATCGGGTGTCACTTATCGTCTTCCCTGGCAACCTTGCTGCCCTACGATGTTATCGCCGGGTCGGCTTCGAGGTTGTGGGCCACGAGCATCACCGGTTTGGCCGTAACAACACCGAGCACAGATTTCTGCGGCTCGAAGCCCTGCCACCTCGGGTCTGAAACCTGCTCAGGGAACGCTGCGCGCTACCCTGGGAACGTCAGTCATTGGCAGGCACACCGTCGCTCGCTGCTGCTACGGTGCGGAATGCGTGCATACCGTCCAGCAGCGCGCTCCTGTTCGTCAGCCATGGTGGGGCCGATAAGTGGAAAATCCTGCATGCGGCCTTGATCTAGCACCCGGGAT
Source organism: uncultured Phycisphaeraceae bacterium (assembly GCA_964405925.1). Taxonomy (GTDB): domain Bacteria; phylum Planctomycetota; class Phycisphaerae; order UBA1845; family UBA1845. The sequence goes on from CAYOQG010000202.1 coordinate 2,451, forward strand.
GGAGATCATCTCATAGAGAGTAAGGTCACAGGATCGGGGAAACCAATGAAGCTTAACCGTCGTTCGCAGATGGGTATGTCACGACCTTTATTGATCATGGCTCTGACGAGCTTGATACTCATTCCGCTCTTTGCCCAGGCTCAAGAGCCGGCCCAGTCATCGCCTCCCGCGCCTCCATCACAGCCCGTGGTCATCCGACTCTATGTGCAGGACTTCGACCACCTCAACGCGGTGGCCGGTGTGTTGGACATATGGGAGCAGCACCCCAAAGACCTATACGTCGTTGCCCGGGTGACACCCGCACAGTACGAGTGGCTTGAAAACCTGGGTTATCGATTGGAGATCGACATTGACAAAAGCGCCAAGCTGCAATCACAGGCGGCCCTGGATCCCCGCTTCCACTACTTTGACGATCACTACCCGAACGTTAACGGCCGCTACGTGACACATTTCTTGCAGGACATCAACGCTGACTACCCAGACCTGACAGAGCTTTATGACATCGGTGACGCGTGGATGGCAGGTGAGCCGGGAGAACACGACCGTGACATCTGGGTGCTGCGAGTTACCAATGAAGATTCAGCCTACGGTGCCATCGAGGACAAACCCGCGTTTTTTCTTTTCGCGAACATCCATGCTCGTGAGGTGGCTACCCCGGAACTGGCCATCCGCTACATCAAATACCTCACCGAAGGCTATGACGGAGAAGGCGGCTATGGTGTGGACGCCGACGTTACGTGGCTGGTGAATCACAACGTCACTTACATCCTCGTGATGCAGAACCCTGATGGCCACCGGAAAAACGAGGAAAACATCAACAACTACCGCCGAAAGAACATGGACAATGACGATGGCTGTAGCGACCCCAGTTCGTGGGGCATCGACCTGAACCGCAACCACACTTTTTTGTGGGGTTGCTGCGGCGGGTCGAGCGGCAGCCCCTGCGATGAGACATACCGTGGCCCTTCCCCGGGCTCCGAGCCGGAGACCCAGGCCTTCGAGAACTACTTCGCGGCGGTGATGCAGGACCAGAATGGGCCCAACGGCGACAATCAAATCCCCCCGGCCGCCCCCGATGACACGAGCGGAATCTTCATCAGCCTGCACAGTTACAGCGACATCGTGTTCTGGCCGTGGGCCTTTGGTGGATTCGGCGCTTCGCCCAATTTCACACAACTGCGAAGCATTGGGCGCAAGTTCGCCTACTACAACGGCTACAACCCCGCCGGGAGCCTCACGTACATTATGGATGGGGCGAGCGACGACTGGGCTTACGGCAAGTTCGGTATCGCCTCATTTACCTTCGAAGTTGGCCCAAGCTCAGGCAGTTGCGGTGGCTTCTTCCCTTCATACGGTTGCCTTGACGGAATCGATGGGATGCCCCGCGACTTCTGGGCCGAGAACAGGCCCGCTTTTCTGTACGCCCACAAGATTGCCCGGACTCCCTACATGACGGTTTACGGTCCCGACACAGAGAACGTCGTGGTCCTGCCGGACGATGCGTCCGTTCCATCAGAGGTATCGTTGACAGCCACGATCGCCGACCGCCGTTACGCGTCAGACCCATTGGGGCGTGTTGGTGCAGCCGAGTACTTTATCGACGCTCCCGGTGAGGACGGTAATGGCAACATGATGGCACCTGCTGATGGTTCTTGGGGTGGATTGGTGGAAGGAGCGATCGCTTCCGTGGAGACAGCCGGTCTAGCGATTGGCCGGCACTACATCCTGATCCACGGCCAAAACGACGACGGCGATTGGGGTCCCTTCACCGCCGTCTTCCTTGACGTCAGTTGCTCGAGCTACGATCTCAATTGCGACGGAGTTCTCGACCTTGACGACTATGCCCTCTTTGCAGCCTGCCTGGCTGGGCCCGGAGTGACCTCGCCCCCCGGCGGTTGCTCGGAAAGCCAGTTTGGCAGAGCGGATCTTGACGATGACCTTGACGTCGACGTCCTTGACTTCGCATCATTCCAGTCCGCCCCCGGGCAATAGCGTTCAATCACGCGAGTTGCACATGTGCCGCGCTCCCGCAGCACCCGGCAGATCGAGAGCATCTCCGGCGGCGGCTCCAGGCTTGGTCTGGTACACTTGAACGGCTCAAGGGCCGGCCTGTCGTTCATCCACGTTGCATATGGATCTGCATGCTTCGTGACACGCAGCCTGGGTGCATGCGTCACTCTTTAGTGCGAGTGCCCCTGTCGGGCAGGCGTCTACACATTCCCGGGCTACGCGGACCAGGCTCTCGGCGATGGATCGGTCGAAGGGGACGTCGACTCTCACGTCGAACCCGCGGCCTATGAAGGTAAGACCCAGCGGTTCACCGGCTCTTGTCGCAATCTGCACGCACAGTCCGCATAGGATGCACTTGCCCGGCTCGTAGATAACGTCGCCGTGCTGAAGGTGTCGCTTCAGTTTTCGGCGATCCCCTCGATACCGATTGGGATTCGCGCCGTATAGTGCTGCGTAGCACCGCAGCTTGCATCCATCTTGCTTTCCGCAACCGCAGTGCAGACAGCGGCTGGCTTCGGTGCGGGCTTCCTGTTCTGTCAGACCCTTGTCAGCACCACCCGCGGGGACCACCCGTGCGACCGTCGCCGCCACGGTCGCCAGTTGGGCGATTTCCTCGGAATCCAGCCGGCCGGCGCGGAAATCGAAGGTTCGCGGCGGACCGGTCACGGTCTGGCCTGTGAGGTACTGGTCGACGCAATACGCCGCAGCTTTCCCTTGTGCCACCGAGCGGACAATCAGTTTGCTTGGCTGAACGGCATCGCCAGCGGCAAACACACCGGCTATGGAAGTCTCATGCGTGCGCGGATCAACCCGAAGGCGTCCGCGCGAAACCGGGAGACCCAGGCACTCCGTGTCGGTTTCGGCAAGCGGCCCGGTCGCCACAAGCACGGCGTCGAACTCGCTTTGTAGGTCTGCAAGTGACACATCCCTGCCAACTCTCACTCCTACCCGGAAGGTCGCCCCAAGCGTTTCGATGACATCGATCTCAGCGTCGAGCAGGTCGGGCGGCAGCCGGGCCTCGTCTCCGGCAACCTCGGGGTCGTATCGCAGGCGCCCGCCGGGCTTTTCGTGCTCATCAAACACGACGCATACGTGGCCTGCTTGTATCAAGTGCCACGCAGCCGAAAGACCTGTCGGTCCTGCACCAACGATCGCCACCTTCTTCTCCGAAGTCGGCTTGCACACCGGCAGGTATGGAGCACTAGATGCCAGGTCGACGTCAGCCACGTACCGCTTGACCTGGCAGATCGCGGCTGGTGAATCGACCTCACGGCGCCGGCAAGCCCGTTCGCAAAGCTCCGGACAGACCCGCCCAAGAACCGCCGGCAGGGCGATATCCTTCTTGATCGTGGTGATGGCTGCACGCAGGTCTCCAGCGGCGACCTGACGCAGCATCAACGGAATGTCCATGTGTGCCGGACATGCTACTTGGCAGGGGGCTATGCAATCCCCAACATGATCGCTAAGCAGCAGCTCGAGCCCGGTCCGGCGGATGTCGCGCACCTCGTCGGTCTCGCTCTCGACCTCCATGCCATCCTGAACCAGTGTCGCACATGACGGAACCAGCCGATCCGAACCCTTGACCTTGACCACACAGATCATGCACGACGTCGCGGGTTTCAGTCCGTCCAAAAAACACAACGTCGGGATGTCCAGCCCGAGCCTTCGCGCGGCATCGAGAATGGTACTGCCCTCCGGGACGTCGATCACTCTGTCGTCAATGACAACTCGCGGCATGGCTATACCACCTCGATCGCTTCCTCTGGACACTTGGATCGGCAGATGTCACAACGGGTGCACTTTTCAGGATCGATCTCATGTCTTTCGTACGGAACGTAACGAATCGCCTCGGCGGGACAGTCCTGAGCACATAATGTGCACCCGATACAACGGTCCGTGACGCGATACGTGATGAGATTCTTGCACTTGCCCGCCGGGCACCGCCCTTCCAGATGGGCTTTATACTCATCGTGGAAGTAACGAAGCGTCGACAGAACAGGATTTGGCGCGGTCGTGCCCAGACCACACAGACTACTTTGACGGATCGTCTGGCCCAGTTGCTCGAGGGTCTCGAGATCCCCCGGTTTTCCCTCACCTGTGCAGAGTCGATCTAGAATCTCCAGCATGCGCCGTGTGCCGACACGGCAATGGGTGCACTTCCCGCACGACTGGTCCTGCGTAAAGGAGAGGAAGTATCGAGCGATGTCCACCATGCAATCCGAATCGTCCATCACCACCAGACCTCCGGAACCCATGATCGCACCGGCGTCGTGCAGGGCTTCGTAGTCGATGGGCGTGTCAGCGAGTGCCGCAGGGATGCATCCACCCGAAGGTCCGCCGATCTGAACGGCTTTGAAAGCTCGATCATTCTTGATACCCCCGCCGATCTCGGAGACGATCTGGCGGACGGTGATCCCCATGGGTACCTCGATCAAACCACCACGTTTGACTTTACCCGCCAGCGCGAAGACCTTGGTGCCCTTGCTCGTTTCTGTGCCGAGCTCTGCGAAGGTCTCGGCCCCATGCCGCATGATCCACGGAACGGTGGCATAGGTCTCGACGTTGCCCACGAGCGTGGGTTTCCCCCAAAGACCCGCATCCGCGGGAAACGGCGGACGAAGCCGCGGTGAGCCTCGGCGCCCCTCGATCGAAGCGAGAAGAGCCGTCTCTTCACCACATACGAATGCACCAGCCCCCTCCATAATATGAAGATGAAGTGACACATTCGTGCCGAAAATGCGATCGCCGATCAACCCGCGCCTCTCGCACTCTTGGAGTGCTTCACGAATACGCCGCACCGCCAGGGGGTACTCAGCCCGAATGTAGAAGTAACCTTCGCGTGCACCGACTGCGTAGGCTGCGATGGCCATCCCCTCGATGATGCGATAAGGGAAAGACTCCATCAACATGCGATCCATGAACGCACCGGGGTCGCCTTCGTCGCCATTACAAATAATGTACTTGTCCTGTCCGTCGGCGTCGCGGACCTTGGACCACTTGAGCCCCGTTGGATAACCCGCCCCACCCCGGCCTCGCAAGCCGCTGGCCTTGATCTCCTCGACCACGTCCGATGGCGTAAGCCGATTGACACACCGCTGAAGTGCCTCGAAGCCGTCATGGCGCAGATACTCGTCGAGGTCCGTCGGATCGATCTGGCCGCAATGTTCGGTTGCAATGTGCTTTTGCGGACCGAGAAAGGCGGCCACGGGCGGGTCTCGCACTTCGATCGATCGGTGCACGACGGGCGCTCTCCTGCCATCCAGGTTCAGGTTTTCGAGGACCGTTGAGGCCGTTGTCGAGATTCGCTTTCCCAGTCCGGTCGGAGGGAAGTGCCGCCGTACAATGGCCTTGGCGTCTTCCGGCTCTACTCCCGCGTACAACACGGATCTTCGATCCGGCAGCACCGCTTCGACAAGCGGTGTCCGGTGACACATCCCCACACAACCCACGCGCTTGATCGATGCCCTCGCACCTGTGGCTGCGATCGCTTGCGTGAGCGCCTCGTAGACTTTGCCGCTACCGCCCGCAACGCAGCAGGAACCCAACCCGATTCGTATCTCGCCGAGCGGTGTCAGCCTTCCGTGAGTTCGTGTTACAGTCGCCTTTTTTGACTTGCCACTATCGTTGCCGTCGGACATAAGACGAGCATTCAACACGTCAGGGGCCATATCGGGCGTGAGGTGTCCGTACGTCACCTCATCGATCTGCATCACCGGTGCGAGGGTGCAGCACCCCAGACAAGCGACCTCTTCAAGTGTGAACAGTCGTTGCCGGTCAGTGTCAGCCTCAGGCTCGATGTCCAAGTATCGACGGAGTTCATCGGTGATTCGGGGTGCGCCGGCAACATGACAGGCCGTCCCGTGACAGACCTTCACAATGTGCTTGCCCACGGGCGTACGCCGGAATTTCCTATAGAAAGAGGAAACACCGATGATCTGGGCCGGCGTAATATCCGTGTGCTCGCAAACATATTGAAGAGCGGGCTGGGGCAAATAACGATAACGCAACTGTATCGCCTGCAGAAGCGAAATGACCGTCTCTTGTCCACGTCCCAGCGTCGAGATCACTTCATCCACGAATCCCAGGTCCGTCTTGTCTGCGTCATGGCATTGGCACTGATGGTCCAGCATCGAACTCGATGTTAACCGGCGATTCCCGGCGCCGGTCCGTCCCGAGGCTGCCGCTCGCTGGGCTAGGACCTTGCCTAATGCAGGGGGCTGTCGTCCGCCCGACCGGAGCAGCCACTTGGTGGATAAAACAAAGACAATGGCGGTAGCAATGAGCACATAAGTAAGCGAAGCTATTCGGGCTTCGCGCTTAAGCGATGCGTCGGTTTGGCGTTTGAGTTCCGCGTCCATCGCCGAAATGTAGGAAGGGTCCTTGTTGGCTAGTTCTACGAGCCTGTCAGCTTCTGCCTCATCTAACGGTGCCTGCCGAACACCGCCGATGTAGATACCGAGCATGAGGGCGATGCAACCGGCGACAATCAACCCCGAAGGCATCGCCAAACAGAAAGCGGCCAGTCTGCGCCCACGGAGCCTCATGCCGCCCCTCCGTCACGCTCAGTCTCGTCAGTGTCAACGGCGGTTGCAGGCTGATTCGCAGGCTCTCGCGGACAGGCGGCGAAGCAGCGGGCACAGAACAGACAGGAGGATCGGACCGCCCGCATCTTGTCGATGGCTCCATACGGGCAAGACTCCGTGCACAGTCCGCAATCCAGCTCTTTGTCCGGGGTGATGGTCACACCCCGCCAGGCGAAGCGGGACACAATCGCCAGCAACGCACCGTACGGACACAGGAAGCGACAGTAAGGCCGCCCCACAAACAAGCCCAGCACAAGGAGTGCACCGCCGAAGATCAGCACCCCCCCCGAGCCGGCAAACCGAAAGAAACCGACGAAAGGATCAAAGCGACAGATGATAAAATCGCGCTCCACGTCCGGCAGCAGTGGAAGGGACACGGCTGCTGCAAACCAGATCGCCACCACCAGGTAAATGTACTTCAGCGTGCCCAGGGCCTTGTCCAGGCGGCGCGGCAACTGAACCGGTTTGAGCAACACGACCTCTTGAATGGCACCTAAGGGACACACACCGCCACAGAAGACACGTCCGAATAAAAGTGCCAAAAGCAATGGAAGGAAGAAGAATATGATGACAAAATAAGGAATGGCGTAGGTTGGCTCCGTTAGTGCGACGGTCACGTTTTGAGTCGCCCCGATCGGGCACACGCACCCCTCTCGATAGAACCCAAAGTAGAGCAGACACCCAATCGCGAGGACAAGGACCCCTTTTCGACTGCGACGCCAAAGAACGATCCAGCAGGAAAGACCCAGTGCGACCACAAGCACGCCAGTGTCGACGATGTCCCACCAAGCTGCTCGCGGCAAGGGGCGTTGGACGGGCGGTGTCTTATAGCCAGCACCGATGTCCTCATCCGTCGGGGCTATGTCAACCGGACGCACGTATTGTGCCAAGACCTTGTCCGGCGATGCGATGAGCATCAGCAGAACCACAGGCACAATCGCTGCTAGGTAATGTCTCACTAAGGCGGTTAGGCTTTCCATGTAGCGTCACCCCTCGTGGGTGACGTTGGGATCTTTAGCGCCGCCCACGCGGGGCGGCGTTACACCCGGCGGGCGGCTCCGAGCAATAGCCCAACATCTCATGCCGACCCCATCCATTTGTCTATCCCCGGGGCTCTACCACAACCGTCACGACCTCCACCATGTCGACGCTTCGATTCTCCGACTTCTCGATGTTTCGACTACGCCGGGAGTCGCAAGATCGCATCCTCTGGACAAATCTGGGCAATCGAGCACCGATTACAGTCAAGACAAAGGTCGTATCGCACTTCAAGCCGGATCGAACTGAGACCGGCTGGTTCCTTACAGGCTAATACACATTTGCCACACCCGTTGCACTTTTCGTCGTCGATGATGTAGTCGTAGAAGTTGTTAAGCGGATCGTCCGGATCGACTTCCCCAATGACCTTCCGCTCGATAGCGTCGCGCGGGCACAGCTTCCGCGTGGGCAGACCATCAGGGCCCGTCTCGCTGGTCACGTCGAAGTAACCGGGGCAGATGCAGCAGCGTCCGCACTTGGCGTAGTCGTTCACCGCACGCACAGCCGACAGCGGCAGCACACACGTCGTCGCGCACTCTTCGCAGGCTTCGATCCCGACAGCCCCAAGGCGAATGTTGATGCACTTGGTTGGATCGATCGTCCAGACACCCTCGGCACCGGCTTTCTTGGTCAGGTAGATGACGCCGCCACCAAGGACGACAAGTCCCGCCCCGCGGGCGGCGTGTCCGAGCACATCTCGTCTTGTCGGTTGTTCACTCATTAGAGGAGCGCCATGGGCACGTACCTCCACGGGCGTACAGTGGGTGCCAGCACCCGTCGCTCGCGCGCCGGGCGCGGCGCTGGCGGCGAGAT
>CAYOQG010000203.1:0-10869 GCA_964405925.1 uncultured Phycisphaeraceae bacterium
ATTGTGACCACGATGAGCTAATCGGCAAACGGCAAGAATTAACTAGAATTATTATGAATTGTCCTGCTGGTTGCAGGATGCATTCCTGACGCGCTTCCCTCGTCGACGATGCTGATGGCCATGCGGTCAAATGGAACGGGACGGTACGTTGCCAGCGCGGTGAGACACAGCCACTCTTGGCCTTAACCGCACCCATCTGTATAGTCCGGCGATGGCGATGATCCCGATCGGTGAAACCTGTGCGCTGGCTGCCGCTTTGAGCTGGGCGATCGCCCTGGTGCTGTTCAAGCGTAGCGGCGAACGGATGTCGCCCGTAGCCCTGAGTCTTTTCAAGAACATTGTCGCCCTTCTATTGCTGGTCTTGACGCTCGTTGTCACGTGGGATGGCGTCACCGCTCTCGAGCCATTCGAGGCGGTCGACATCTGGATCCTACTGCTCAGCGGCGTTCTTGGAATCGCCCTTGCCGACACCGTCTTCTTTTACAGCCTGGAGCGGATCGGCGTCGGCATAATCGCGATCGTGGATTGTCTTTACAGCCCCCTGATCATTTTGTTCTCGTTTCTCATTTTGTCGGAGGAGCTGAGCCTGCTGGACTACGTCGGCACCGCCTTGATACTGGTTGCCGTTTTCATTTCATCGCGACACACGCCGCCGCCCGGGTGCACACGCGCCCAGATCGTCGCGGGCGTCTTGCTGTGTGCCTTAGCAATGGCACTTATGGGAATCGGCATTGTCATTGCCACGCCGGTGCTGCGCCTACCCTTCCCTTTAATGTGGGCCACGACGCTGCGATTGATCGCCGGCACGGCGGCGCTGGCACTGTTGACGTTGCTGTCCTCCAAGAGGAAGGCGTACTACGCGGCCCTGAGGCCCGGACCGGTTTGGAAATACTGCCTCCCCGCGTCCGTACTGGGCTCCTACCTCGCCATGATCTTCTGGGTCGCGGGCTTTACATACACGGCGAAGGCTGGCGTGGCAGCTATATTAAATCAGACGACCACGATCTTCGCCATCATTCTGGCAACGCTAATCCTCAAGGAAAGCTTCACCCGCCGGAAGCTGCTGGCGGTCACCTTGGCCATGTCTGGCGTCGTTCTGGTTCTAGGCAAAGACATGTGGTACGACCTGATGCAGGATGCGTGGAATGGCACGCTCGCCGCGTTGTGGCGCGCTTAGATTTTGCGGGCGCACGATCGCCCGCTGTCAGCGCCCTTTAACCGCGTTCTCAATTCAGCCGCGGGTTGTCCGGCTGCGGGGTCGGAGACTCGTTTCTGGGTTCCTACTGGAGGATTTCACGATGACCGAACTTCGGAAACGTAAGATTGAAGCGATGCAGCTCACCAGTCTGTCGCAGGGTACGAGGAGGCGCACGTCAGCGTGCGCGAAACCGCCCCGGTCCGGGCGGTGGGCCCCCGGGCATCGCCAACACGTCGTCCACTCCGGTAGCGTCAATCTGTTTCAGCACACTCCGTAGGTCATCTGCCGACGCCTTCACGTACGTCAAGTGCGCCATCGCCTCGGCGCCGCCGTTACGGTGGCGTTCGGTCACGAACTCCATCGTCTCCCGCCGCGTCTCTAGCTTCACTTCATAAGTCACAAACGTCGGCTAGAGCTCTGTCAGGGATGCCAAGGTCTGACGTAACTGATCGAAGCCAGCTTCGTCCTTCGGCGGAAAGAATTTGAACGAGATACTGGGCAGTCAGCAAGATAGCAACTCCCGAATCCGTATGATCTTTCACTCACGAGAGTCACTGTACGCGGAAACAGCGCGGGTCCGGATGCTGGGTGATGACCACAGTCGCCGCGATCAGTTTTCAAGCTCCTGATCGATGACAGACTTGAAGGCCTCGAACGGCTGTGCACCCGACATAAACCGACCGTTGATAAAGAATGCAGGTGTACCGGTCACGCCTTGCTGCTGGCCTTCGCGTTGGTCCTGCATGGCCTGGCTTTTGAACTTGCCTGCATCAAGACAAGCATTGAAGTCCTCCACATTGAGGCCGATCTCGCCGGCGTAGCGCTTTAGATCCGCGTCTTCGAGGGCTCGCTGGTTGTCGAAAATCTTGTCGTGAAACTCCCAGAACTTCCCCTGCTCTTTGGCACATAGAGCCGCCTCGGCTGCCGGCAGGGCGCGAGCGTGGTTCTGAAGCGGGAAGTCGCGGAACACGATCTTGACCTTGTCGCCGTAGGTCTCACGAATTTTCTTGAGAGTCGGACCGACTCTTGCACAGTACGGTCATTGGTAGTCCGCGTATTCGACAATCGTGACCTTGGCATCCGCCGGCCCCTGGACGGGGTCGTTGGCCGCGATGACAGCTTCGACGCGCGGCGGTTCCAAAGTGATCCGGACATCGGACTTCTGTTTGACTTCGTTGAGCAGGCTTTGGCGCGCCTCGCTCATACGCTGCGATGCGAGGTATTGGCGGATTCTTCCGGACATCGCTTCGAGCGTCTGCCCCCGCATCTGCGACTGCCTCGCGTTGTAGAACGCCTCGACTTCCGTATCGGTCACCGGTTGGGCTTTCTCGGCCAGCCGCTTGTTGATGACCGCCTGCACGGTAGTGCCCTGCGCTGCGGCCTCCTCCGCCAGCATCCGCTCCATGATGATCTCGTTGAGCGTTTTCAGCCGAGCGTCGTACAGCGATTGGGCGAGCTTCATGTTCGTCCCGAGAGCTTTGGCGTCGAGCTCCACCATCGTAATCGCCTTCCCGCCAATGTAGGCGGCGATGCCTGCATCGGCCTTCAGGGTGTCTGACTCGCCCTTCGGTTCCGCCCAGACCGATACATTCATACACATGCACGCGGCAATGCAGACGAGGGCCCAACGATTGATCTTCGCTACCACTTCACACGGTCCTTTCCTGTAAGAGATCATCCAGTACCTACGGGACGCGCCGGCGCAAGTGCAGCTTCCGAAACGCGAATCCGGTACGCAGCGGCTGTGGAGCACAGGAACCGCGGTGGGTGAACCGACTGGGCACCGCGCCAATCAGCGCTTCCTCCGCCCGCCCAAGAGCACCACCGTCCCCGTCGTTTAGAGAGGCCGATAACTCCTCCAACCTCCCGCCCGCCGACCGCTCGAAGCGAACGATCATAACTTACTTCGCACCGAAAGCAACACGGCAGCCACCGGTAGAATCTTACAGACGAGCCCAAATCTCTCCGGCTCTCTTCGTAAGTCTTTGCAAATACCTTAGTTGCGCGCGACGCGGGTCTCAGGATGAGTTCCAACTCGGCGCCGGCTGGGCTGATGTGCGTCAATCCGATCACGGAAGTCGACCCACCGTGCATCGGCTGGGGCGGGTGTTGAAGGTGCCGAGGTAGTGCTGATACTCCGGTGTGTCCGGGTACCGCTCGGTCGCCGGGTAGGGATAGCCTGACATGCCGTGAAACGGAAGCGGCGTGACCGTTTCGGAAAACTTGGTATTCAAATCCCCGTCCTTGACCCAACCGTCGGCGTAGAAGATGAAATCGCGGACCCAGCGCGTCGGCAGGTCGGAAACTTGCGTTGCATCGAACTTCATCGCCAGCTCGTCACCTGGCCCGAAGATCACGTACATATCCTCCGGGTGCTCGAGCAACGTCGTGACGTCTCCGTAGCGAGTAAAAAAGCCCGCCGGCGGATTCCAGGATCCGGTCGGGCTCACCTCATTGTAGTCGAAGCGTTCAAAGCCGAACTCGTCGCGGGTCATCTTCGAGAAACCGCGGTAGTGCAAATCTGCGTGGGCGACAGGCAGTTCCGTTACGCGACACCGGGCGGCCTGATCGTGCGTCGAAACAAGAATACGGTCGAAGTAAACGCACATGTTCGTCGACAAACGCACATGGTAATCATCGCACGGGAAACGCCCGGTCAGATCCACCGGAACAACGAGGCCTTTGCTGGTCGGCAGGCCGACCGACTTGATCGCCGTCTCCCAGTCTCCACCGACGTTTCGGACTTCGAGCTTGAGGGGCGCGATGTCGAATCGTGGATCCTGCGCGATGGCCATACCCACGCTCGACTCGGGCCAGTAAATCCAACTGTCGAGAAAGAGCACGACGTGCTGAGCCCCCGACAGGTCGCCAAGGTCAAGCGTCAGGGCGTGCGGCTCAGCCAACCCGTCGTACTGCTCGACCAAACCAAACGTGGGGAAGCGACCGTCCCGCTCCAAGACGAGAGGGAGCACGTTCCTGTCTCGATCGTCAACAGCCGAAACCGGTGGACGTCCATCGGCCACGGCGAAGAACTTGTCTTCGGGCGGTGGCGAGCTGAACATCTCGTTGGGGATCAGCTCGAGCTCGGCCGGGTGATCGACGACTCGCAGTCTGATCTGATCCGCATAGGTGATCTCGCGCAGCTCCTCGGTAAGGCGAAGTTCATAAAAACCGTCTCGCGGCACCAATTGATCGCCGCCGATCTTCGTAAGCTCCGTGTGATCCAGGGGGTAGTAAACACCCGGTGACATGGGGACGCCGAGCGGCCCAATCCCAAGGATTTCATTGACCAACTCAAACCCGGCGCCGTTGTAGGCATAAAGGAATCCGCATGAAGCGGAGACCTTGACATATTGAACAAATGGTACATCCGAGTCGATCGGCGGGTTGACGAGGTTTTGGGCCTGTCCGTTGGGCCAGGTGACCCGCACCACGTCGACCCCGGACAGATTACCCAGACCGAAGTGCACCCGCCCGTCACAAGCGGTCTGTTTCTGGTAGTGGCCGCCTGAGGCCACCTCAACCAGGGCGCCGTAACCGTCACGATTCACCCTCTTACCCACCAGGCACACGTCCATCCAGTGCCTTTTCTCGCCTCCCTCATTCTCGAGCAGGCGTAGTCCGCCGCCGCGAATGAGAACCGCGATGTCCTCATCACCGTCGTCATCGAGATCACCGATGGCCACGTCGGCCACCTCCTCGAACGTGCCCTTAAGACCCACCAGCTCCGTGACGTCGTGAAACTGCCCTGGCCCGACCGAGGCCATCACCGCCAAGGCGTGGCCGTCGGCGCCGACCAGAAGCAGGTCCGCCCATCCGTCATTGTTGTAATCCCACACCTCAATTTGCCCGACGCCTCGATCACGTAACATCTCGGGCAGGGCTAACCGCATACCTGTGAACTTGTTGTCCCCGTGGTTCGTATAGAGGCGAAGCTCATCGCCCGCCGCAAAGAGCAAATCCGGACGTCCGTCACGATTAAGGTCTCGTTCCGCCGCGGCGCGTCCATGTATTCCCAGCGGCGGAGAGAACGATCCTCCGAGCTCAAACTTGCCCATCCGCGCGTTGAGAAATAGTGCGCTGGGCGTGTGGGCATTGACCAGAAACAGGTCGGTGTCGTTGTCTCCGTCGAAATCGGTAAAGAGCACGTCCTTGGTCTGCGAGCAGTCTATAAGGAGCCCGGCCTCATCGGTCTGGACGCTGAAAGTGCGATTGCCATTGTTGCGAAGCAACGTATTGAACTGTCCACTGAAATCGGCGGGAAGTGCAAATGTCTCCTTCTCGGGAGGGATGGCCAGTTCCACATCGTTGACCACAAAGATATCCAGGTCATAGTCATGATCGTAGTCTACAAAGACGGCCTTGCGTCCGAACTGTGGTTCCTGAACGTCGGCCTGTTCCGATATGTCTTCATATTTCCAGTCGACAACACTCCACGTCCCGCCGACCTCGCGAAACTGATCGGCGATGCCGTCCTTGAATTTCTCCTGATAGAGAACCGCCCCCGGTGCATCCGGGGGCGTATCCTGCTCCGCCAATTTACGTATCCGGATGTTGTCAAAGCGGGCGACCGCGCCTTTCGCGGCTAAACCGACCGCCCCTCCGTTGAGTGGCTTGGCGTAATCGTACGTGACCTTGTCGATCAGGTCTCCCGTCTTCAGTTGCAGCAAGGTCACCACAGAACGCTGGACGCGCAGCCGCAACACGTACATCTCTCCGAGAATCAATCCCTCGTCAAGGTGTGCATCATCGACCCATGAACCGTCATAGTGACCGATGATCCATCGCCCGGCGGTCATATCGGCGCCCGCGAACTTGAAATCATCCACTCCACGGTAGTCGAAGACAATGTAGGCGTTGTTGTGCCGTTCTGCTGCTTGGATGGATCCGACGTCGACTTCAACCTCGAATGTCTCCGGCAAGGCTGTGGTAAGCTCCAAGACTGCCACGCCATAGTCAGTGTCGGACTGCAGCTCGCTGACTTCAAATGCACCGTGTCCTTGCTTGCGGTAGAGGACGTTGGGGCCGTAGTTCACCACATAGAGGTCCAGGTTCTCGTCCTCAAGCTCTATGCTGCCCCCGTCGTCGTGGTCGAAGTCGCCGAAAACCGCAGCCATGCCCATGTGGGTGTTGCCGACGCCGAATCGCTCGGTCACATCCTGGAAGTGCCAGTTCCCTTCGTTGCGGTACAGTCGGTTTGCAGATGCCTCGAGGCTTGATGAGCAGTTGACGACATAGATATCCAAATCGCCATCGCTGTCAAAATCACCGAAAGTGACCGCTCCGCCGACCGTCGGCACGTAGCGAACGCGGGCGTTGTCCTCCGTATAATCCTCCTTGTGGATCTGCTCGGGGAGTGGAGGTGGGGCCGTGACCTTTACCGGCGGCGCGGGCAGCCCGGCGCTGCCGCTGACGTCCACAAACCGGACTTTCGCCTCGGGCTGGGGGACAAGATCTGGCGTCAGCCGGGGAGCCTCGAGAATGTAAGAATATCGGCTGCGCTCCAGGGCCTCTGCCGTTTTCTCTGAGTCGTCGATGGTGTCCTTCACCAGGTCGAAGATCTCTTTATGGCGTTTCACGTTGTCGACCTGCCCCATGTTGCGGTAGAGGATCATCAACTGGTAGTGGTAACTCGGGTGCGTAGGGCGCAACTCGACGGCTTTGCGGAACGCGGCCACCGCCTTCTCCTCTTCTTTCACGAGTTTATAACACACACCCAAATTGTAGTACGCCCCCACGCAGTCAGGATCGCGCTCGACTACCTCCTCCAGACATTTGATCGCTTTCTCGGGGTCGCCGAGACGTTTGTAGACGATTCCCGTGACGTAGACTGCCGCCAATAATTCAGGGTCTCGCTCGCGGGCTTCATTCAGAGCAACCAGAGCCTCCTCGAACTTCTGCGCTCGCATCAGCGTTAGCCCGAGATTGAAACGGTCCACCGCCGAGTCCGGAGCCAGCTCGATGCAACGCCGGAACTCCTCGGCAGCCGGCATGAACTGGGGAGGCGTCTCGGCGTTTTCGTAATATGCCTTACCAATCAAACGCCGGGTGTCTAATTCGTCGGCCACATTCTTGTCAGGTGGTGTCGTAAGTATGACACTTGTTAATATGAGAACACCAGCACACGCCGATGGCATCTGGGCACTCCTATGAACTCTCGGCGATAGACAGGCAGCCATCAGCAGTTCGCGTCTCAAAGCCGATGGCCGGTCAGTCTAATCCACCCACACTCTCCCAAGGTCGGTATCAACAGGATCTTCCAGACCGCGCAGGGCACGGATGTATTCGATCAGCTCGGTCCTATCTTCGGATTTGTTGAAAAGCTCGAGACGAATCTTGAGCTCTTCGCGCCCGGGATACTCCTTGAGTCCCTGCTCCCAGGCCTCACGAGCCTTCTGGAGGTTTTCCTCGAAACCCTCCTCCCGGTTCTTCACGTAGGAATCACCAAGCCCGACGTAACCCAAGGCAAAATAATCGCGATGCTTTTCGGCAGGCAGAGCCTTTTGCATGGCGATTAGCTCGGTGAAGTCCTTGATCGCCAACGGGGCATGGTTGAGCTTACGCGGCCAATGAAGGTGGTTCATGCCCCGAATGAACTTGGCTGTCCAGCAATCCGGGTCGATCTCCAGAATTCGGTCGAGCTCCGCCAGCGACTTGTTTGAGAGCTTCCCTTGACTGACGATACCCAGCTTGGGATAGGGCATCTTGTCCACGTAGGACAACGCTTTGTTTAGACGCGGCATGACTTTGCCAGGGTGCTTCTCGACGAGGTCCTCAAAGAAGCGAATCGACTGATCAAAATACGCGTGTCCGTACCGGCGGATGAAGGTCCGGTAGCTGTTGCTGTACAGCAGCGCGTCAGGGTCGAGATGGATGGCCCGCTCCAACTGATCCAAGGCCGCACGCTTCCGATCCTGTTTGTCGAGCAACATGGCGAACTCAAAGCGGAGTTGGGGATCGTCCGGGCTTTGGCCGATTCTCTTGATGAAGTCCAGGTATTGCTGCTTGAAGTCGAGCATCTCACGCCAGTCGATCGGTTTGGTCTCGACCTGGACAGCTTGTTCGGCCTCTTCCTTCTGTCTCTTCAGTTCGATCTTCAGGGCCGCGATCTCGGCCTCCTTGATCACCTTCTGCTCCGCAAGGACGCTCTGCGGCGTGTGCTCGGTGAACTTGAGAATCTGATTCGGCCTGATGTTCTCGAACCGCTCCACATACTGTGTCGGCCAGCGAATCTCCATCGAGTCAATCGTCTTACGCTGACCGAGGCCAAAGTGCAGACGGAACGGACACTGCGAATGACCGCCGTTGCCTCCGTAAACCTCACGGATCATCTGGTCGCCCTCGGAGACGATCATGACCCGTGTGCCGATGGCGTTTCGGTTACAGTTCGTACCTTCGAGTTCGAGTTGCAGCCAGTTGTTCTTGTTGCCGACGTCGTTGCGATAGAAGGTGCTGTCCTGCCCCTGATTGGAGATGTAGACGTCGAGGTCGCCATCGTTGTCGAAATCGGCGATGGCCAATCCGCGGCCATCGTGAATGTCCGCCAACCCGATCTGCTCGGCCACCTGGGTGAACACCTCCTCGCCGTCATTCCGCCACACCCGAGAAGTCTGGTAGCCGGAGAACGTCGAATCACCCATCCACGGCCAATTCTGGGCATCGATAGGATCAAAACCGTCCTGGGTCACGGAAGTGGCCAATTTGGTGAAGTACTCATCCCCGGGGGTTCCGGAGATGTAACCGTTGGCCACCATGATGTCCAAGTCTCCGTCGTTGTCATAGTCCCAGAATCGCCCCGCCCAACACCAACCTCCGTCATATACCCCCGCTTCGAAAGAGACGTCGCTGAAGGTTTTGTCCCCCATGTTTCGATAGAGCTGGTTTCCCTCCTTAACGTATTCTTTCGTCCAGATATTGGCTACATATAGATCAAGCCAGCCGTCGTTGTTGTAGTCACCGAACTCGATGTTCATACCCTTGTAGGTATCCCACCCGATTGCCTCGTCGGTGACGTTAGTGAACGTACCGTCGGCGTTGACGCGATAGATGCGGTCCTGGCCGAAGTCGTTGGCGTTGGCCAGATCCTGGTCACCGTCGTTGTCGTAGTCTGCGGCGCCGGAATCCAGAGTCCACCCGCTATCGTCGACGCCCATGGCCTTGCCCACGTCGCTGAAGGTTCCGTCGCCGTTGTTGTGATAAAGCACGTTGGCCCCCGCATCGCGAGCGGTCTCGAAGTCCTCGTGCATGGTCCGCGAGCTTTCCAAGGCCCAGAGGTTCTCATAGCGGAAGTAGTTTCCGATGTAGAGGTCGAGGTAGCTGTCACCGTCGTAGTCGAACCAGATGCCCGCGTTGCCGTTGCCCTTATCACCGACGCCCGCCTGTTCAGTCACGTCGCGGAAGGTCCCGTCGCCGTTGTTGCGATAGAGGATGTTCGGGCCCCACTTGACAATATAGAGATCAAGGTGCCCGTCGTTGTCGTAGTCCCCCCAGACGGCATCCATACACGTCCCCCGGTTCTCGCACACCTGCAGCGAGTCGCCCTTCTTCTTCACCGTGTATGCCTGCCCGACGCAGGTCACCCGCCACTCCTTGCCGGCTTGTTCAACCAGGACTTTCTCGTCACGACCGTTCAGCGTGATATGGTGCTTGAGCAACTCTTGCCGCAGCCCCTCAGACAGGACGCCCTTGTCCAGATCCCCCGTCAACGCCGAATCCATGGTGAACAGCAGAGGCTGATAGTTCGGTCCATCCAGGCCCACCTCGGCCGCCACATCCGTAAAGGTCATATCCCCGTTGTTGCGAAAGAGCTTGTTGGGCTTGTCCAGCATGGAGCTTACCGCATAGATGTCGATGTCACCGTCCCGGTCATAGTCGGCGGCCGCCACCGAAGCGCCCACCGAAGCCATCCACGACATGATGCACTCCAGCTTCGGGTCCAGCACACATTTGTGGTGTCGATACCGCACCCCGGCTTGATCGGTTATGTCGACGAATGCCGGTTTGCCTTTTGGTACGGGCTCCCCGTTCGTTGCCTGGGCGATGAGCATCGCCAGAATCAGCCCCAAGACATAAGAAGCGACAAAGACCCGCAACCTCATCACGTTTGCCCACGTCATACTCACACCCCGCGTCGGTCGCACGGCACCCCCAGTAGCCCGGCAACTGGACGGCACCTTGACCGGCCATCAACGACTTCCTAGATTGGCAGACAATTAAGGTATCTGAACGGGATCGGGTCGTCAAGCTACGTTGCTCCGGTGGAGTTGCCGTGCGTTCCTACTTTTGCTTTATCACATCGCGGCCTGTTCCCGTCCTGGTTGTACTCTGCCTGGTCGGCCTGTCGTTCGGCGTCTTCATTCTCCGGTTGACACGGGACACGAGTCCGGACGCCTTCATCCCGCGGGACCATCCCGCGCTGGCCTCCAAGTTACATGTCGAGGCGCATTTTGGACTGCGAGAACCGATCGCCATCGGTGTCTTCCGTGACCAACCCAGCGGCATCTTCAATCCAGGCACCTTGCATCTGATCCAAACACTGACCGAAGCCATTCAAGCACTGCCCGAAATCGAACCAGATGACGTCCACAGCATAACCACCGAATCGGGCGTCTACTTCAAGGACGGAGAACCCGGGGTCAAGAAGCTCAGGGGGGACATTTTTGATAGACCCG
>CAYOQG010000204.1:0-10837 GCA_964405925.1 uncultured Phycisphaeraceae bacterium
ATCTGGGCGAGTTCCAAGCGGCATTCACAGACGCCTAGGCAGCGGCTTATTCTTCGGCAGTGTACGCTTTCCCTGACAAGAGCTTATCGCAGTGTGGTACAATTCCCGGCGCGTGCTTCATTTCGCACGTTGCGTCGGTTTCGACTCGGGCGGAGGAGCGATGAGTGCAGTTGATGCATCCCCAGGAGGCGAAGGAAGTGCTCCGGTGCAGAAATACCGTAGTGTGTCCCTTGGCGTTTAGGGCTGACCCGGTTGCTCTCGATCGAGGGCGACGAATCGGCGGCGTGGCGAGGCGGGCATGGCGGTCCCCTGCCGGCGTCTCGTCCGTCCGCTCCATCTGCACAACGTGGCCAATGCCCACGCTGTCACACGTTACCAGGGCGTACTTGCCCCTATTGACCAGACAAGCCGAAACACACACGGGGATCGCCTGGGTCAATCTCGTACCGCTCGTTACGGCGCTGCATCCATGCCTCGAGCTTCTCTCCTACCGGTCCCGCGCGCCGCCGATCTTGTTCGCCTTCCACGGACCTGCTGGCAAGCGGCCATGGTGGCTCGATAGGCCCACTGGATGAGAGAGGTGCTTCTATGCTGCGGTGGGCTACGCCCACCTACAAGGCTAACAAGAAATAGGGTTTGATCTTTCGCCAAGACACGTAATGCCGGTGCAACCGGCGGAGAGGATTTGGCCATGAACGCAGAGAACCGCAGTAGACGATCGTTGACAGGCATGGGGCTATTCATACTCTTGGCAGGCCCGCTTGCCATGGCCCAACCGGGAACGATCCTCAAGACCATCACTGTTCCGATTCCGGCTCCGATGGGCGTCGGGGTCGGGATCGCCGTTGACTGCGAGACCCCGCCGATTCTATACTACACGAACAGCTTTCAGGCCCGGCTCTACAAGATGGACTCGCAGGGAAACGACCTGGGGTCCGTTCCGACGACTGACGCCGTTACCGGTGCCCCGGTTTCCTTCGGGGCTATCGCGTGGGACAACTTCAGAAAGGTGATTTGGGCCGGAACGGATAACTCCGGCGTTCCCGTCAAAGTGTACAGCGTTGACCCGGATACGGGTGTCGCAACCTATGTGTTCACTGCTCATACGTCGGGGTGCTGTGGGTTCTGTGACGGTATCGATTACGACGCGAGCACTGACTCGGTCTACGTATCCGACGACATCTCGGACGAGATAGACCAGCACAGTGCCTCAACCGGGGCCTGGATTCGTACACTGACCCCGACGGACGCCACAGGGGCGACGTTAGGTATGATCAGCGGCGTGCTGGCCGGGAACGGCGATCTTCTCTATCTCGGCCAGGATGGCCTTGGAGAGATCGTTAAGGTCAAGGAATCTGACGGGAGTTTAATCGGCTCGTTTGCCACGTTAGGCGGACGGGATTCCGACCTTGCGTGCGACATGGGGAGTTTCGCGCCGTTGACGGCCATCTGGTCGAAGGATGCCTACAACGACACCGTGACTGCGATTCAAGTTGAGCCGGGGACCTGTGATTGTGAAGTGCCGTTCGCGCCGGTGCCCGCGGTGTCTACATGGGGTTTGCTGGTGATGGCGATGCTGCTACTGACGGGCAGCAAGATCCGCTTCGGCCTGTGGCGGACGGTGAAGACGCCTGTATAGGCGTCCCGCCCGCCTATGATCGGTATCCGATCTCTGGTAAGTGCAACTGTTGAGGCACCGAGCTGACCTCAGGAGGAGCTTGATTAGCCAAAATAACGTGCTGTTGCGCCTGCGGCTCCACGTTTGGCTCGACGGCTGCAACGCGCGGCGCTACGAGGAAGAAGCTGGCTCGCTTGCAGGCGTGCCTGTTGATGTGAGTCGATCGGCACCTCCGGCGATCTGAGAACCGGCATACCCTGCACGGTGATACCGATGGCACGCTCCGCCAACCCGGGCCATCGGGACTGCCGATCGCGGTAACCCCATTAGACTTCTTGCTCAGGTGGTGAGTCTCTGTTCAACGAGTGGTTCATTTGTAAGAGCAGGATAGTACTCAAAGCGCGATTCGCGTATCCGCTTGAGACGCCGCTCTCTTTGGCCGAGTCGGGAGGTGACCAGACCATGGCTGTAAACTCGTCGTTGGTGTGGCGGCGCTCCTTCAATACGCGGCTGCCGTCTTTGCCCTACGCGTGCTTCGCATCACTGGGAAAGATGCAGCATGGCTGTTGATCGCCGCAGTTGCGTTCCTCATGGCAGTCCACCGCAGCGTAGTCCTGTATCGCTGCGTATCACTCGATCAGGCCTATCCACCCGACTTGGCTGCGGAATGTGTAGGTCTGGCCATTTCGGTACTCATGCTGGTGGGTGTGTTACGGATCGGCCCCTTCTTCCTGTCCTTTCTACGTTCGAAGGAGGAGCTGCGGAAGCGATCAGACGATCTTGCGAATCGCGTCAAGGAGTTGAACTGCCTGTACAAGATGGCCGATCTCGTTGGGGGGCCAAAGGTCTCCCTCGAGCAGGTCATCCAAGGCACCGCAGATCTTATCCCCCCTGCTTGGCAATATTCTGAACTTGCCTGCGCGCGGATCACGCTGGAAGGGCAGGTCATCACCACAGACAACTTCGAAGAGACTCCATGGAAGCTTAGTCACGATGTCGTGGCACATGGCAACCGGGTCGGTGCCGTGGAAGTCTGTTACCGAGAGAAACCGTCAGAGGAAGGCGAGAGAGTATTCCCAAAGGAAGAACGGTACCTACTCAAGGTAATCGCGGACAGATTGGGAGGAATGATCGAGCGCGTACGGACCGAGGAGGACAAGGAAGCGCTCCAGGAACAGCTTCACCAGGCTCACAAGATGGAAGCTGTCGGGCAGCTGGCCGCCGGCGTGGCCCATGACTTTTCGAACTGGAACACCGTCATTCGTGGTCATGTGGATCGGGCGTGTACAGTGTTGGCTGACCGGGATGAAGCCCGCAAGGAACTCGCCCTGGTTCAAGAGGCGATTCAGGAAGCGGCCGATCTCGCATGGGCCCTCCTGACGTTCAGTCGGAAGCTGCCAACCCAGAAGAAGCTCGTTGATCTGTGCGCTGTCGTCGAGGAGTCGGAACGACTGCTCCGCAGTGTGCTTCCGGCTGCCATCAACGTTGAAGTGGATGTAGCATGCCGGGCGCCTCTCTGGGTGAGAGGCGACCAGACCCAGATACATCAGGTCATCCTTAACCTGGCGATCAACGCCCATGATGCTATGCCGGATGGCGGGACCTTGCGCCTCGTCCTCTCGTCGACGCTCGAATCAGACACCGGCGATCTGGTCGAAGCCTCAGCTTCGCGCAGATCGTTTGCATGTCTGGTAATTGCTGACACCGGCCTGGGTATGCCGCCGGAGATCCAGACCCGCATTTTTGAGCCCTTCTACACGACGAAAGACCGCAATCAGCGCACGGGATTAGGTTTATCAACTGTCCACGGCATCGTTCGGGACCATGGAGGCCACATCGGCGTTCGATCCGAGGTTGGCAAGGGAAGTACGTTCACTGTCTTATTGCCGTGCATCCGATCCGGCGGAATAGCCGAGCCTGTCACCGCAACGACAATCACGCGCAAGGGAAACGGGGAGTTAATATTGTTAGCTGAGGACGATCAGCATGTGCGGGCCATCATCGCATCAACCCTGGAATCTCTCGGCTATGATGTGACGCTTGCCGACGATACATCCACGATCCTCGAAGCGTTCGCGCGTCACCGTAACGAGGTTCGCTTGCTCATTCTCGATGCAGATATTCCCGAGGAAAGTAGGGCAGAATGCCTTCGCAAGCTTCGCGAGACGGGAGTAATGGCGCCTGCAATCATTGTCACAGGGGATGCCAACGTTGATTCCAGTAGGTTGGACAACAGGACGGTCGCGCTCCACAAACCATTCGGAATGCCTGAACTTGCCAGTGTTGTAGCACAGGCACTCGGGGGAGACATTACGCGAGAGACTGGACGATGACACTCCCGATCTCCGTTCTGCTGGTCGACGATCATTCTATGGTCCGTCGGCTCCTCGCCAGACGGCTGGATGCCGAACCGGACATGACAGTCACAGCCACGGCAAGCAACGCCGACGAGGCAACCGCCGAGGCGATCCGACTGAGACCGGACGTCGTTCTGATGGACATCGACATGCCCGGGTTGAGCTGCTTCGAAGCTGCCAAGACGATTAGCCAGCAGTGTCCGAAAACACGCATCATTTTCCTAAGCGCCTTCTTTCATGATCGGTACATCGAACAGGCGATCGCCGTAAAGGCCTGGGGCTACCTCACAAAGAGCGAGCCCGAGGACTCGGTTCTTGAGGCCATCCGCAAGGTCTCCGCTGGCATCGCGTACTTCTCACGCGAAGTGAAAGCCAGAATTGTAGTCGATTCCCACGGGGTAACACTCGCCTCCCGCGCGAGGTCCCGTGTGTCTATGCTGACCGAGCGTGAGATGGAGGTACTGCGTTACCTCGCCCGTGGAATGGCCAAGAAGGACATCGCACGCACCGTGCACATCAGTGTCAATACAGTCAACCGGCATACGACAAGCCTGATGTCCAAGCTCGACATCCACGACCGCGTTGAATTGGCTCGCTACGCGATTCGCGAAGGACTCGCCGAGGCGTAGATGGACAGCCCAGATGTTCACGGCATAAGACTGAACCGTTGAGCGATCCGATCTCCCCCACAGCGTGTGAGCACGCACCCCGGCACCTTGTCACATGAATCACTTGGCACGCCGGGCGACCGATCCGAACGATTGCCGTGTGCCCAAGGGTCTCTCTCGTCGTCACGATGGAACCGTCACTTACGTGCGAAAGGCAGATCGGATACACTATCTTGCTGGGTCAGTCGCCTGTGGTTGCCAGCGGGCCTGTCAGGCCAGGAGGTGGATCATGGCGACCGAAAAGATGGGCCTTTACAGAAAATACTATGGAGCGGTTCCTACTGACAAATCCGGGACACCGTTGCCCAAGAGCGAATGGCCACGATTACGATCATTCAGCTGGGCAGTGCCGTGGTTCGGCACGGATGGGAAGCGCTTCAGCAGGAGTTTCAGAAGTCGAAAGGAGGCAGAACAATACGCTGAGGCAAAGCAGTTAGAAGTACGAGTGGGTAAAGGCGATCAACCGCGAGCGGTCACGCTCGCGGACTTCACTCAGATGTATCTGGATCTTCGAGGCGACCTCGCTCCGACAACCAAGTCGGAGCACGAGCGGACGTTGAAACGCTTACGCGAGTTTGTTGGTGATTGGATGATCGTCAGCACGATGACACCCCTGGATGCGCGTCGCTTCGTGGCGTGGTATCGCGAACGGAAGTGCCGCGGTCGGATGCCGGCGAACCCGTGTTCATCTCGCAGGCGCTCGAAAATCCGCTGAACCGTATGCTGCTGCTTACGCGGCTTGGTGCGGTCCTCCTGCAGTCAAGCGTCAATGATCGGCTTGACCGGATCGATCTTGGGCTTCGGTCGTCGCTTGGCCAACCGATACCCCGGCGGGATCGGATTGGCCATCGCCTTGGCCACCGTGTTGCGGGCGTGGCCCAGTTCCCGGGCGACGGCCCGCTGATCTGGGATCCCTCCATGGATCCCTACGGAGCACATTCTACCTTCCCGCTCCCGAACAGCCTCCGTCCGTTGAAACCACGCCGGTCGTCCCCCCCTCAAGCATCACCAAATGTGCGGGAAAACCAATATTGGATGTGCGTTTCCAAGATGCCCAGCCGACCCGGCTCACCTTCGTCAGCCACATATCCGTCGTACCCGACAATTGCGTCCCAGCGATCAGAGGCACCGACATGGCCCACCCCATTGTCATCCGACTTCTGCTTTGGGGCCGGCGGAACGGGCTCACCGTCGTGGAGATTCCGCAGTCGGTAACGATGCTGTCGAGCGTATTCAACCAAATGGATCCGGGATGTCATCACAGGTACGCTCTGCATCTATTCGCACTCCGTTGCACCGTCGGCGTGCTTGGACGCGTCGATGATCGCCAGGATGGCTTCGCGTCCACGTCGAGAGAGCTGCGGCCAAGCGGTCACAACACTTACCAGATCAGGGTGTTTCTGCCGAACATAGGTAAGTAGATCGGTAAGCGTCGAGCTGGTGTCGTCGTAAGTCGTGGTGTTTTCGGCGCTTAGCGAATCGTCGCAGCGGTTTTGTAAACCGCAGGTCGTCGGTTCGAATCCGACCGGTGGCTTGTTCTTCGACGTCCTTCAGAACGATCCCGATGACGTCGAGGCCCTCTGCCCGCTGCCTGAGGTAATGCGAGCAAGGGACCCGGCCGACGCCGCCCGCACCCACTTCGAGCGTACCTTTGTCATCGATGTGCCCGGCGAATACGCGCCTCCCACAAGCGGTGGGGCCGCATTTGCACCTCCCGACGGTACACTCGCGGGGAACGCCACTCCATAGGTCCGTTGAAACACATCTGGTAGACCTTGAAGTCGGCAAGATCGATGTCACGGTCGCTATAGGTGTCCGTGGACTTACAAGTCGCAAGCACCAAACCCGAGCGCGTAGGCGTCGAGCGTCGGGCCGTGGTGCCTCGGAGCCCAGCGAAAGAAGGACGCTCGTCGGCGTCGCTGTCATGTTTGGGCTTCGGTGCGAGGTAGCTCGCCGGTATGCGCAGGCCAAGGGTGGGACCACCGCCGTCGACAAAGATGCCCAAGACGAGGGCGTGGACGCGGCGTGCCCCAGCATCCCTGCCTAAGCTTGACATATGGGTTGGAATTCACAAAAATCCTGGTTCGCTGTGTTGGCAGGTCCGGTCCGGGTGGCTGCCGTGGGTCCGGGCGAGCTCGTCTGACTCTGTGCGAGCGGAGCAGTGATTCCCACGGGAGCAGGGTCCGGCGGCGCGTAGCTCGATCGCTGTTGGGCCGTGCGCAGGCTGGTTCGCTGCCTCGGTTACCGCACGAAACGGGAAACGGGCGCGTTTAGCGTTCCCCCCTTGCCGGCAGTCGTCGGTCGACTGACCGGGGGATAGAGGGGTCTATGGAGGTCTTTGAACCTCCTCCGACACCCCTCCTTCGTAACGAGGGGAGCTTTGAGACGGCTCGGTTGCATGCTAGACATCGACTAGGCCACGTGCCTGTACACCCGAGGCGCCCAGACGAGGGCGCGTAGGCGTACCTGCCATGGCTGGCCGAGCGAAGCGCGCAGCGCATTCGCCGAAGTCCGCGGATTAGTCTCTTGGAGGTTGCATTGAGATGGCCAAGGTACCGCAGTTGGGGCTGACATCCGTCAACTTGTGGATGATCATCTTTGTGGCTTTGTGGCTCACGTCGACCGTGTTCGTGGTCAGCCTTTACACCGGGCAAGAGCAATTGCAGCAAGAGGCCGAGAGGGCGATCTCGGACAAGGGCAGGCTGATCACCTCGGCGGAAGAGCGATCGATCCCCCTCGTTCAGACCGCACGTGCTGGCGGCCCAACGGTTGTCGGTTTGGTCGAGGGTGCACGAGCGGAGACGGCCCGTTTGGCCGTCGGAGAGGCAGACGCTGCCCCAGCCACGGTTGCGGGCAAGCTGGACCAGCAACTCCGTACGATTCAGACCGAGCGCCTGGTGTCGGACCCCGCGCGTTATGAGGACTTGTCCTACGACCAGGCTCTAAGCACGCTTTATGCAGAATTCAGCACCATCTATGGTCTGAAGCGGGAGGCTGCGGACCGCGTAACGGAATTGCAGGCGGAGGTCGAACGCCTCGTCGAGCAGACCGCACAGCAGAAAAACGAGTTGGATACGCGGGCAAGGGAGCTCGGCGATCAACTGGCTCAGGAGCAGGCCGCTCGCGCCCAGTATCGTGCTGATCGCGACGAAGAGATTGTACGGATCAAAGAGGAATACGAGCAAAGGCACGCTGAAGATAGCCGAGACCTGACAGAAGCACGTCAGCGCGCGTCCCTGCTGGAGGAGCGTGTAACGCTGCTACAGGATCGGCTCCAAGCCATGCAGGAGCAATTCGGGGAATTGATGATCGGACCGGAGCCACTCGCGACCGCGCGGCGAGCTGATGGCCGCGTCCTGACCGCGATTCCCGGTGATGACGTCGTGTACATCGATTTGGGCCAGAAGCAAAAGCTCACCCTTGGGTTGCGGTTTGCGGTTTATTCAGCGGAGACGGGGATTCCAGCGGACGGCCGAGCAAAAGCCCAGATCGAGGTGGTCTCGATGTCGCAGGCATCGGCTGAATGCAAGGTCCTTCTCGTTGCCCCGCGGCAGACGATCCTCTCGGGCGATCTGGTCGCCAACCCGGTGTACGATCCCGACCGGTCACTTCGATTCTTGGTGTTGGGCGACTTTGATCTGGACCACGACGGCGCTGTCGACCAGGGTGGGACGGCGACGATCGAGGCGATGATCGACCACTGGGGCGGGCAAACAGTCACGGAACTCAGTGCCCTGACCGACTTCGTCGTCATCGGACGCGCGCCGCGGCGTCCGAGGCGGACGGCGGACGCTTCACCGGAACAGGCTCAAGGGGCCCAGGCGATGCAGCAGCTCTACGATCAATACGTTGAGACAATAAACGCCGCGAAAAGCCTTGCTGTTCCGATCATGACTCAGGAAGTCTTCCTAAGTTTTCTCGGCTTTAGCGGGCGCTGATACCAATACCGCTGCATGGGTGGCTCGCTCGGTGGCGCGCTGGCCAGCGCAACTCTTTGCTTCACAAGCAGTTGTAATTTGACGGTCCCAGAAACGTGATGTATAATATCAATACTGGGAGTAGTGCCGATCCAAACCCCTGATTTACTTTTTTGGGTGAGACTTTTGCGGAATCGGTGCCGGTGGTGTCGATTTGGGCCAATGGTGCCGAATTGATGTGCGGCATAAGCACCGCACACGGCAGCTTACCTGATTGAGGTGTACCTCCTCTTTGCACGACCTTGAGCTCATAAAGCGCCAGATTCTTGACCGGGTCGACATTCTTGACGTCGTCTCGGAACACGTGAGGCTGAAGCGGAGCGGCCAGCGGTGGGTTGGTCTGTGCCCGTTTCATAGCGAGAAGACACCCTCATTCACGGTTCGCCCTGACCATGGTTCATTCAAGTGCTTTGGATGCGGCAAGGGTGGCGACGTCTTCTCGTTCATTCAGCTTCGCGAGAATGTTCCATTCATGGAGTCGATGCGGATCCTTGCCGACCGCGCAGGGATCGAGATGAATGAAGCCCGTCCGACTGGTCCCACGGAGCCTGGTCGGGCTGATTTGGCCAAGGTCAACGCCTGGGCCGTAGGATTCTTCCGATCCCAGTTGCTCGATGCCGAGCTTGGTCGGTTTGCTCAGGGGTACTTGCGGCACCGCCAGGTAACGGACGAGATGGCTGAGCGGTTCCAGCTCGGGCTGGCGGTCGATGGGGACGATCGTCTGCAGCGGGCAGCCGGTCAGAAAGGCATCGACCGATCGCTGCTGCTCGCCGCGGACTTGATTCGCCAAAACGAGCGGGGACGCTCTTATGACACCTTCCGCAACCGCCTGATGTTCCCGATTCGAGACACGACCGGTCGGGCGATCGGCTTCGGCGGCCGAACCTTGGTCGAGGATCGTGCGAAGTACCTCAACACTGCGCAGAACGCCTTATTTGATAAAGGGCGAAGCCTGTACGGCATCGAGCTTGCTCGCCAGGCCCTGAGCGAGCGGCATCGGGCGATCGTGGTAGAAGGGTACACGGATTGCTTGGCCGCCCATCAAGCGGGCTTCGCCGAGACGGTAGCCACGCTGGGGACGGCGCTCACCGAGGCGCAGGTTGGGCTGCTGCGGCGATACTGCGAGGAGATCATCTTTCTATTCGACTCGGACGACGCCGGAGAAGCCGCCGCGGAGCGGGCCATCCGCGTCGCACTGCCACAGTGCGTCACCGTTCGATTGGCGCACATACCGGACGGGCAGGACCCCAGCGATTACTTGAGCCATGCCAGCGCTGACGCGTTCTCGGACGTATTGAACAAGGCGGTGGACGCGCTAGAATTCAAGTGGTCGCGTTTGCGGGAGCGTTACGAGGGGGAAGCTCCCAACACGCGTCGGCACGAGGCGATACTCGACTTCCTTCGTGTGGTAGCGGAAGGGGTCGAGACCAGCGCCGTCGACGCCATCCAACGGGGGTTACTCGTCAATCAGGTAGCGCATTTGATCGGTGCGGACCGCGATGAGGTGAGTCGTTTGATGCGGCGTTTTACGCGCAGCCGCTCGACCGGCAAGGCGCAAGGAACCGGCGACGCTGAGCCACGGCGGCACTCAAGTGCGCCCGACGGAGAGCAAGCGGCTTGGAGCCGTGTGCTCGAGGTGTTGCTGGGCGAACCGACAGCCCTGCGGAGCGTAAACGACGTACCGGATATTGGACGGATCGCCGACCTGCGCGACCGCCGGATCGCCCAGACCGTGCTCGAACTGGCTGGCGGATTGGATGGGTTTTCCATCGCCGACGTGCTGGCAAGGTGTCACGATGCTGCCGACGCAGAGCGAGCCGCCGAGCTTGCCCGACGGGGAGCGAATCTGACTCGACATGGGGCGACGTTGCAGTCCGCATTCGACAGAATCGCCAAAGCCATCGAGCATGAGAAGCTCGAGCTGTACAAGCAGGGACTTTTGCGGGCGGAGACGGAGCACGACACGGATGTGAACGGCACGGAGCTTCGCGAGATGATTCAGAACGGGGTGAAGAAGCATAGGCACTTTGCGCCACGTCGACTGATCCGTCAGTCGATCGACACCGATGGTGATGACCACGACTGATCGGACTTTTGGTATACGGAGCAACCATGAGCCAGGTAATCGAACAGACCTTTGACCCTATCCAGGTAGCCGTCGACGTGCTGCTGGACCGGGGCAGGAAACGCGGCTACGTCACCTGGGAGGAGATGAAC
>CAYOQG010000205.1:0-4410 GCA_964405925.1 uncultured Phycisphaeraceae bacterium
GCATTAGTCCGCGCGGGCTGAAGCACGCGGCTCGGTGTGTTCGAGGATGGCGATGATGAGGACAACGCAGAGGCATTGGGCTAAAAGTAGGATGGCGAGCATCCAATCGACGCGAGGGAGGGCGATGGCGGGTAGGGCTGTGGCGGCCGTAGCGAGGTAGATTGTCAAGACAGCGCCGCGTGGGCTCATACCTCGTTTGACGAGGCGATGGGAGAAGTGTCGCCAGTCGCCTTTGAACGGGCTCTCGCCTGCGCGAATGCGATGGATCACGACGCTGGTCACGTCATAGAGCGGGACAGCCAGAACGACCAGCGGAACGATGACACCAAGCGGTGTGAGGTTTTGGGTTGAGTCGTAGAAGGTCGTCAGGATCGTGAGCACGCTGAGTAAGTAACCGATGACCAGGCTCCCGGCATCTCCCATGAAGATCGTCGCGGGCGAGAAATTGAAGAGCAAGAAGCCTAGTAGAGCACCCACGACGACCCAAGCCATCACCGGTACGAAGATCTGACCGGCTGACATCGACGCGACAGCGAAGATGGCGGCGGCGATCGCTGCCACACCGGCGCTGAGTCCATCCATGTTGTCCAGAAAGTTGAACGCGTTGGTGATCACCACGATCCACAAGACCGTTACCGCGATCGAAAGCGGTGCGGGCAAAGCTTCGACCGCTCGAATCCCGACCGGCCAGGCGATGAACAACGCAACGGCGACCTGGGCGACGAACTTGGGCCCCGGCCCCAGCGCTCGACGATCGTCCAACAACCCGACGATGTGCAAGACGACCGCCCCACCGACAATTGCCAGGACGCTCGGCAGTCGTGACGCGATTCCGTCGAGATGCACCTGCAGCAACGCGGGAAGCCAGGTGGGTGAGGCTCCGTTCTTCAGCAGCCAGGCTGCCAACGTGCCAACCAGGATCGGGGCACAGATTGCGACGGTGATGGCGATCCCACCTCCGAGCGCAACCGCCGCCGCATGTTGCTTATGGCCACCCGGTTGATCCACGAAACCGGTGCGTCGGGCCCACGCCCGCACGACATACGTAACCACGAGTGACAAGACAAAAGGACCCGCAACTGCGACAAGAATGATCCTGTTCATTGTGGGAGAGTGTATGAGACCACAACAAGGTTCGCCAATCTGCCACGCTGACGATTTCTACGGATCGTCGCGGGATTTGTTCACAGAGTTCGACTGATTGCGCCCGGTGAGTCAGACCGTACATATGTCGCGTCTTGCGAAGAAAATTCCGCCAGCGCCCCAAAGAACGATTGCGCAGCCCAACAAGGCCGTCATGTCCTTCAGCGGCCAGGCGGCTTCTCGCAAGATGAGCATAGGCCGATAGTAGTTCAGCACGGTCAAAAATGAGAGTGTACGGGCCGGTTCCCAAAACTGAGCGAGAAAACTGAGAAAGAACGATGCAAGCACGATGGCAAACGCGATCGCCACCGCACGACCGCGACGTTCACTGAGCGACGATATCAAGAAAGCGAGACCGCCGACCGCCAGGTACAGGCAGTACAGGTTGACGATGATCACAAAAACCTGGCCGGTGGTGAGCCGCGCGTCGCTCGGTCCGGATAGCCCCTGCAGAACACTTCCCAACCAGCCCATCCCGATAACGACGGCACCAGCCACGGCCCACACGAGCGACTCGCACAAATACACTTGCCATCGTGACACGGGCAAGCCAAATAGGACGTCAATCGTTCCCTGGTCGACCTCTCCCGCCGGAATCCGCGTGCAAACAGCGATCTCAAACCCCCAGAGTATCGCGAGGACGATCGGGTGCACCCAGGCAATGGTTCTCAGCATTTCGACCCCGATGTTGCCGGCGATTTCCGCCCCCACCAAGGCCTGGACGATTTTCTGTACGAACTCGACCTGATACCACTGCTCGATGTGCTCCACGAGGAAGCTGCGCAGAATGTAACCAATGAGCATCTCAAACGCCATGATTCCCAGTCCACAAAGCAGCGTGACCGGCCATATCTCGCGGATAGACTTGCTGATAAGGCCGCGGTTCATGGTGTGCGTTCTCGCTCCTCATAGAAGGCCTGAAAGACGGTCTCGAGCTCCGGCTGGCCGACCGAGATGTCCTCGAGCGGCTGGGACGCGCTCCACCGGATCAGGTCCACCGCCGGCCCATCGAGAACGCAACGCCATTCACGAGCGTAGCGTTTCTTGACTTCAAGGAAGTCGGGCGGATTGACACCGTCGCTCCTGGCTGACTCCTTCCACCGCAGGATGACCTCCCGCTTCGCTCGCGATCGAAGGTCGTCGAGGGTCTCGTCGGCGACGAGTCTTCCTTTCCGGAGGATGGCCACGCGGTCGCACAGCGCTTCCACTTCGCTGAGTGTGTGGCTGGAGAAGAACACCGTGCCCCCGGAGGCTGCACGTCTGCGCAGCTCGTCGTAGAGGAGTTGCCGCATGAGCGGATCGAGCGAGGAGGTCGGCTCGTCGAGGACAAGCAGCTTGGGGTCGTGCACGAGGGCGAGGATCAGTCCGAGCTTCTGTCGCATCCCGCGAGACATGTTTCGCACGCGCACGTCGGGTTCGAGATCAAAGCCCTCGACGAGTTTTCGCCCAGGTTCTCTCAGGTCCCGGCCACGCACCTGCCCAAACACCTGAAGCGCGCTGTGGGCCGTCATCCAGGAGTGCAAACGCAAATCTCCGGAAACGTAGCCGATCTCCTCCTTGATCCGATGGCTGTGACGCCAGCAATCCAACCCGAAGACGGTGGCCTTCCCGTTGGTGGGTCGCAGCAGTGCTAGCAATACGCGAATGGTGGTCGTCTTGCCGGAACCGTTGGGGCCGAGAAACCCGAAGATGGTCCCCAAGGGCACGCTGAGACTTAACCCCTCGATGCCAACGCGCTGGCCGTAGCGCTTCGTTAAGTTTTCCGTGACGATTACATCCATGATGCACGCTGGAACGCTGTGACACGCCCTCGCCTCGTTCCCAATGGGTACACCAAACTCCACCGGGCATCAATAAGAGGATAACCGACCTCGTGGCAGACGCGGTTTTATAATCGGACGGGAAAATTAGAACCTATCCCGAACCCCCACCCTTTCAGGCTGACGGACCCCACCTGTCAGGGGAGGGGCTGGCCGAGACTAGGAGCAAAAACTTCCCCGATTCCCCGTTACCCCGCCCTGTCACCAAGGCGGAGAGGGGTCTCAGAATAGCTTCCAGTCGTTTTGGACGTTTCGGAGGTCGCGCCCAGAATCACAACTGCCGGTCGAGTCGGCGGTATTGGATGGCTTCGAGGACGTCGTCAGCCATGACGTTCTCCCGGTCGGCGATGTCCGCGATGGTGCGGCTGAGTCGAAGGATCTTGTCATGGGCCCGGGCTGAGAGCCCCAGCTCGGTCATCGCCTGTTTGAGGACCCGCTCACCGGCCTCGTCGAGTCGGCAGTGCTTGCGAAGCAGCTTGCCCGTCATCCGCCCGTTCGTCATGGTGGTCTCGGCTCCGAATCGGACCCGCTGGCGATCACGGGCTCGCAGCACCTGCTCCCGCATGGCGGACGACGGCATGCCGTCGCGTTCGCTGCGCAGCTCAGCGAAGGGCACGGCCGGCACCTCGATGTGGATATCGATCCGGTCGACCAGCGGCCCGCTGATCCGTGACAGGTATCTGTCAATCTGAAGCGGGCTGCACTTACACGCCTTCCGTGGATCCGTGGCGTATCCGCATGGGCAAGGATTCATCGCCGCGATCAACATGAACGAAGCCGGAAAGCTCACCGTTGAATGCGCCCGGGCGACGGTCACGCGGGCGTCCTCCAGCGGTTGACGAAGGGCCTCGAGCACCGAGCGAGGAAACTCCGGAAACTCGTCCAGAAAGAGCACGCCGTAGTGTGCCAGCGAGACTTCGCCTGCTTGGGGAATTGTACCGCCGCCGACCAAAGCGGGGATGCTGGCCGAGTGGTGGGGGGCTCGCACGGGCCGTCGTGCCAGCAGTGCGACACCAGATGGAAGCTCACCGGACACCGAATGAATCCGCGTGGTCTCGAGCGATTCTTCAAGGGTCAGCGGTGGAAGAATCGTCGGGATTCGCTTCGCCAGCATCGTCTTCCCCGCCCCCGGCGGTCCGATGAGGACCATATTGTGCATCCCCGCCGCTGCCAGGGTAAGGGCACGCTTGACGTGCTCCTGCCCCCGCACGTCAGCAAAGTCCACCTCGTACTTCGACGATGACGCAAATACGTCATCAAGACTGATCACGACTGGCTCCAGCGGCAGTTGACCCGAAAGGAATCCCACTGCCTCCGTCAGGCATGTCACGGGTATGACATCGATGCCGTCGACGACGGCTGCTTCCTGGGCGTTGTCCGCGGGGGCGATGATCCCCCGACAGCCGTGCGCCTTGGCCAGCATCGCCGCCGATAGCACACCCCGCAC
>CAYOQG010000205.1:4420-10800 GCA_964405925.1 uncultured Phycisphaeraceae bacterium
CACCGACCGAACCCGACCGTCAAGGGCCAGCTCTCCGGTGACCAAGTATTGCTGGGGATCGTCAGCGATCACGTCCCCGCTGGCGAACAAAATGCCCAGAGCGATGGGGAGGTCGAAAGCGGGGCCCTCCTTGCGTAAGTCAGCCGGGGCCAGGTTGATGACCACTTTGTACCGTGGGAACTCGTATCCCGAGTTCTGCATCGCGCTGCGGACCCGCTCGATGCTCTCCTTCACCGCGGCGTCGGGTAGTCCCACCACGGTGGCGCTGGCAAAGCCCCGCCGGGCGACGTCAACCTCCACCTCGACGCGAATCGCCTCAATCCCAGAGAATGTCGCGCTGATCAGACGGGCTACCATGACCCGTGCATTGTACCGGTCGCTCGCACCGAGAGCGACCGCCCTGGCAAGAAATCAGCGCCGGGGCCGGGGACGTAACGGGCAAGCTTGGCGCGGGCGGAAGTCATCCAACTTGCTACAGAGTGGATTCGAGGTTAGGATTCCCATCGTCCAGTCAAACGTGGGGAGAGCGGCGCGGTGGTTTGATCTCCACATAGCCTGAGTGTATTGGAGCTTGGTAGTGACAACAATGGTGACACCGAATCGTCCAGCTATACTCGGAGGCCAAAAGGCTGTAACACTCGATCGGTCAGTGATTGAGCAGGCCAAGCGGTGGCCGATCATTGGTGATGAGGAGATCGCCGCGGTCACCGAGGTCCTTCGCTCCGGACAACTCTCGATCCATCCGGTCACTCAGATGCTGGAGCAGGATTACCGTTCGTGGTTGGGGACAAAACACGCAATCGCCTACTGCAACGGTACCTCAGCAATCCTGGCGGCCCTGGACGGGTTTGGGCTACAGCCTGGTGACGAGGTGATCGTTCCCTCGGCGACGTATTGGGCCTCGGTCATGCCCGTATTGTGGTGTGGTGCGGTTCCCGTTTTCTGTGAGATTGAGGGCGAGCAGGTCGGGTTGGATCCCGAGGACGTTGCTTGCAAGATCACACCGCGAACGAAGGCGATGGTTGTCGTTCATCTTTGGGGTATGCCGTCGAAGACGGATGAGCTGATGAAGCTCGCCAAGCAGCATGGTCTCAAGATGCTCGAAGACGCTTCACACGCGACCGGTGCCAAGTACCACGGTCGATGGGTCGGCACGTTGGGTGACGCAGCCGTCTTTAGTCTGCAAACCAACAAACTGGCACCCGCCGGCGAGGGTGGGATCCTCGTGACCAACGATGATTCGCTTCACGAGCATTGCCTCTGCCTGGGTCACTTCGAGCGGATCCTCGGTTTGCAGACACCGGCCCGTCGATTCGCCGGTACTGGTTTCGGTTTGAAGCACCGGATGGCTCCGCTATCCGCCGCCGTAGCCAGGGTGCAGCACCGTCACCTGCACGAGCGCAACCGGCACCGCAATGAGAATATACGGTATCTGTCTGAGCGGATTGAGAAACTGGGCCTGAATGCCTTCCTGCCGCCGCCGGACATCGAGCGTGTCTACTTCATGTTTATGGTCGAGAATGTCCAGGCGCGGACCTACATTACAACGGACCAACTGGTGGCTGCCTTACGGGCGGAAGGGTGTGACGTTGCCGTGCCACGATATCCACTCTTGCATCAGCAACCCGTATTCACGGAAGACCGTTTTCTGGATATCGCCCGTTTGCGCCATCTGCCACGTGAGACGTTGCCGATCTATCGACCAGACGCACTGCCAAGGACGACGGCTGGCAATGAACGCCTCCTCGAACTACCCACGTTTCCACAGGCCCATCTGCGAGAGGCGTCGGGGTTGCTTGACCAGTACACCCGTGCGTTTGAGAAAGTATTGGCCGCTGCTTCGGAGATCGCAAAGGTCGGCGCAACGTGATCCGCGGTGCGCGGACACAGAGCACGGAGGCTCGTAGTAGGGAATGTCGAATGGTGAATTGTGAATGGTGAAAGAAGAGGCGATCGGCGCGGTTTGTTTCCGCATTCACCATTCCGCATTCAGCATTCAATGTCGGCGTTATGATTCTCGCATCTAACACTACACCCGGTGAGTTTGACTGCCTCGTTCTGGGCGGGGGGATCACCGGTGCGGGTGTCGCCCGGGACGCGAGCATGCGCGGGCTTCGTGTGCTCCTTATCGACTCCCACGACTTCGCGTCGGGGACGAGCCATCTGACCTCAAAGCTGATTCATGGCGGCTTGCGGTATCTCGACCACGGACACATTCGCCCGGTGATCGAGGGGATCGTAGAGCGCGACCGCCTGCTCAACCGCATCGCTCCCAACCTGGTGCGCCCACTACGTTTCGTGATGCCTTTCGAGGGGCACCGGTTCCCCAAGTGGGTGGCGACGCTGTGCGGTCTGAAGCTTTACGGCCTGCCCGAGTGGTACCATTGCGGCCGTTCATCGGATCCCATGCTTCGCACGAGGCTCACCCGTGACTACCCGATGATGCGCTCGCACCCGTTTGCGGTTTCTTTTTGGGATGCCCAGACAAACGACGCACGTCTGGTCATGGCCACCCTGCGGACAGCGGAGGCCGAGGGGGCTACGCTGTGCAGCTACACCTCGATTCGCGAGGCGACCTTCGCCGGTGGTGCTTGGACAGTAACATTGTGGTCACACGCCGGCGAACACGAGTGGACAGTCCGGGCGAGGAGCGTCGTGAACGCAACGGGACCTTGGTCGCCCTACGCAGCCGGACTACTCGGTGTCGAGCCGTTGAAGCTTACATGGTTGAAGGGAAGCCACATCGTGGTTCCCAGGCACGAACGATTCGGCGACGACGCGATCGTGATTCGAAGCGTCCGCGACAGGCGACCACTCTGGCTTATTCCGTGGTATCACCGACTCATCGTTGGGAGTACCGAGTGCCGCTATCACGGCGACCTGCGCAACGTTCGCCCCAGCGCAGATGAGGTCGATGATCTGTTCGATAGCTTGGCGGCTTTCTTCCCGATGGCCGGTCTGACACGAGCGGACATCCGCTGCGCCTACGCCGGTGTGCGCCCCATTATTCCCCAGACTGTGCAGTCGGAGAATGGTCTATCCCGGGAACATCGGATTGACGTCGATCCCGCGCATAACCTTGTCACGATTACCGGTGGCAAGCTGACCATGTTCCGGCGGATGTCTGAGCAGACCGTAGACAAAGTATACCGTCTTCTTAATTACTCGGAATGTCGGATGGCGAATGCCAAGTGCCAGATGGAGGGTCACTCAAGGATTCGCCATTCGAAACTCGCCCTTCGCCATTCGCCACTTTGGCCTAATCTCTCCGTAGCTCAAGCCGACGTGCTTAGCGCCGAGCTGTCCAAGCAGTACGATAGTTGCGATGCGCCCCGCGGGGTCATTGAGCACCTCGTCCAACACTATGGCCAGGATGCGTCACTGGTGCTTGAGGACATCGTACGTGATAAGGAGCTTGGCCAACCGCTGTTTGCGAACCTCCCTTACACGCTTGCCGAGTTTGCCTACTTGTGTCGCCGTGAGAAGGTCGTCCATCTGGCTGACCTGGTGAAGCGCCGCACGCCCGTGTACTTCCTGGTTGACCGCTGCGGTGAAGAGGTCCTGCCGCGGGTAGTGGGGCACGTCGCTCCGATCCTCGGTTGGGATCCAACGCGTCAAGCTGAGGAGTTGTTGGCCGTCGCTGACGAGTTTCAGGCCGATATGGCGGCATGTGGAGCGAATGCTGAATGTCGAATGGCGAATGCCGAGTTGAGTACGGTAAGCCTCGAAAGAAGTGGGTGAGTGCACTTCGCTATTCGACATTCTGCATTCTGACTTCGATCTCATGGGTTCTTACCATTGCCAACCAGTCTCCAGGTCACTTGATGCGACGGTCACGTTGCCCGGTTCCAAGAGCATCACCAACCGCGCCCTAATCACCGCGGCTTTGGCGGACAGAACGAGCTTGCTCACGGGGGTTTTGGTGGCCGAGGACACCCGCCTGATGATCGACGCCCTGCGCGGTCTGGGCATCGCGATTACCGTCGACGAGTCCGGCTGTGTAGCGGAGGTGACCGGCTGTCGCGGCTTCATCCCGCAGGGCGAGGGCCGACTGTTCTGCGGAAACGCAGGAACCGTCATGCGTTTCTGCACGGCGCTGACCGCGCTGGGGCACGGTCGATATGAGCTTGATGGCGCTGAGCGGATGCGCCAGCGTCCAATCGGCGAGCTGGTCGATGGTCTGCGGACCCTTGGGACTGGTGTCGAGTACACAGGCGAGGAAGGGCACCCGCCTCTTACTATCCACGCGAAGGGTCTGCAGGGCGGACAGGCGGCCTTTCGTTCCCCAGAATCGAGTCAATTCGTAAGCGCGCTTTTGCTTGTCGCCCCGTATGCGACCCGTGATTTGTTCATCGACGTCATCGGCGAGCTGACCAGTGTGCCGTACATGAAGATGTCCACTGCCGTTATGCGGGCATTTGGCGTTGCGGTCGTCGAGCAGTACGAAACTAACCGAGCCCGCTTCATCGTGGAAGCACCCCAACGATACCAGGCTGAAACATACCGCATTGAGCCCGACGCCTCGAACGCCACCTACTTTCTGGCTGCACCAGCCATCACCGGCGGTCGCGTGACCCTAGAGGGACTGGGCACCGAAAGCATCCAAGGCGACGTCCGCTTTGTCGACCTGTTGGAGAAGATGGGGTGCGTGGTCGAGCGTCACCCTGACCGCCTATGTGTCGCCGGACCTCCCGACGGGCGACGCCTTCACGGGGTCGAGGTCGATTTGAGTGACATGCCCGACAGTGTTCAGACGCTGGCTATCGTCGCCATTCTCGCGGACAGCCCCACCGTCATCCGCAATGTCGCCAACCTCCGCATCAAGGAGACCGATCGCCTGGCGGCGCTGAATCGCGAGCTGACCAAGTTGGGCGCGACCGTCGAGGAGCTTCCAGACGGTTTGCGAATTGTCCCACCTGGTAAGCTCAATCCCGCCGAAATCGATACGTACAACGATCACCGGATGGCGATGAGCTTCGCCGTTCTTGGGTTGAAATGCCCCGGGCTTGTGATCAAGGATCCAGGTTGCTGCGCCAAAACCTTCCCCGACTTCTTCGACCGGTTGGAGAAGCTGGCAACCGGTCCGCGTTAGTAACGCCCAGAAGCACGCTTGCACGGCTGTTGCAGAGTCCCCCCTGTATCAACACTGCAATTGGCGAGGGTGTCACCCGATCTCGCCCGTGGCAACCCTCAAGTCGATCTCAGGACCGTCCCGATAAACCGACCAGGCGCGTACTTCTGCGCGCCCACCCTGGAGATAGCCCTGTGGCTGACGTACTTGATCAGAGCGAGGTGGACGCTCTGTTAGCTGCGGTCGAGACCGGCGGTGTCGACACTGTCGAGCAGATTGCAAGCCGACCGACCCGGAGCACCCGAGAGGTCCACACCTACGACTTCAAACGCCCCGAGCGTGTGAGCAAGGAGCAGATGCGGGCCCTCGAGGGCATTCACGACGCGTTCGCGCGCAACTTCGGAGCCTCCTTATCAGCCTTTCTTCGCACGATCGTCGAGGTCCGCGTCGCAACGGCTGAGCAGCTAACCTACAGCGAGTTCATCCATTCTCTGCCCAACCCAACGAACTTCAACCTGCTGACCGCCGAGCCCCTCGAGGGCCAAATGTGTCTCGAAGTCAGCCCCCTGATCATTTACCCCATCATCGATCGCCTTCTGGGGGGATCCAGCTCCGAACTCTTCATTCCCCAGCGTCCGCTGACGTTGATCGAGCAGCGCCTCGTGCGTCGCATCACAAACCGGGCCCTGGCAAGTCTAACAGAGATCTGGACCGATCTGGTCAACGTCGAGTTCAAGATCGTCGAGGTCGAGAGCAACCCCCGCCTGGTTCAGATCGTCGCCCCCAACGAAGTGGTTATCGTTCTCGGTTTCGAGATCAAGATGGGCGGCCGGGCGGGGACGATGAGCCTGTGCATCCCCTTCAACGTGATCGAACCGGTCATGAGCAAGCTGCTCTCCCAGGGTTGGCTCGCCTATCAACGACAATCCAGTGTCGAAGACAAATCCGACGATATCGGGCGCGGGCTCAGTGCCACATCCGTCACCATGGTGGCCTACCTGGCGGAGACCTCGATCCTGCTCGGTGAGCTGCTGACCCTTCAGCCCGGTGACATCCTCCAGACGTCAAAACCGGTCGATGGCGAGATCATTCTCCAGGTCGAAGGGGAAAACAAGTTCGCCGGCAAGATCGGCCGGCACAAGGACAACCTCGCCGCTCAGATCACCAGGCAGGCTGAGGTCGAAGAACCGCTCTAAAGCGGGTGGCACTCGTCCGCCACCGGCGGCCCCCTGTTCCCGAGCGGGTGGGACGCCTTTGTAATGCCATGAAAGGCTGTCTCCCACCGGAGGTTATCATCTCCGGGTGTTCA